>MEQN01000126.1:4502-16484 GCA_001770235.1 Betaproteobacteria bacterium RBG_16_58_11 | reverse complement strand
GCGCCGATGCCGCCTTCCTTGCCCTTGAATTCCTCCATCGCGCGTTTCCGGCCTTCACGTTTTTTTCGCCGCTCCGCCAAGGGCGGGCATTTATACTCATTGTAGAAGGTAACTTGGCAATCAAGGCAATAGTGGCACTCATTCGCGTTGATTGCGCCCGTGGGGCTGACGGCCTGCACTTCGCATTCGACCGCGCAGACCTGGCATTGCAGGCCGCATTCCTTGCGCCGGCGCAGCCAATCAAAGGAGCGAAACCGTCCCGGAATCACCAGCGCCGCGCCCAGCGGGCAGAGGTATTTGCAATAGAATTTACGATTGAAGGCGGTAAGCGCCACCACCCCCAGGGCAAACGCCACATAGATCCATTCGCGCTGAAAGCGGAGCGAAATGGCCGTCTTGAAAGGCTCGATTTCGGCATAGAAAATCGCCTGGCCCATGGATTGCAGCGATATGCCGAACAGGCCAAGAAGAATCAGCAGCTTCAACGCCGCCAAGCGTTCATGCATGACATGCGGTATATCGAAGAATGGCAGCCGCAGTTTGCGCGCAAGCTTGAACGTCAATTCTTGCAGCGCGCCGAATGGGCAAAGCCAGCCGCAATATACGCCACGGCCCCAAAGCAGCAAGGTCGCCGCGACATAAACCCAAATGAGGAACAGCATGGGGTCGATGATAAAGGTATCCCAACTGAACTGATGCATTATCGCTTGCGCGAAGGTCAGCACGTTGATGATGGAGAGCTGGCCATGCGCATACCAGCCAACGAAAAATAAAGTGTAGAACAGAAACCCCATCCGAACCCGTATCAACAAATTGGGGTGCCGCGCCAAGTAGTCTTGAAATAGGAGGATCAGGGTCAGGATCGTCAGCCCCACGAGCAGACCGGTGATTTCAAAAGTACGTTGGCTCCAAACGGTGATCCACATCGGCTCTTCATCATCCGGCGCCGTTGTAAAGCTTGGCGGAGGCGTTGATGTCACCGGCGCTGTGGTGTGCGCGGGACTGGAAGCTGCCGGAGGAGCGCTAGGCAAGCTGCCGGAAAGGCTTTTCTTCGCGGCGCGGGCATGGGGCGCGGAAGGCGCGCTGGCGTCTGTTTGAGTGGAGGGGGGAGCGCTGGGTGACGGAGGCGCAAGGCTGTGGTTCTGAATGTCCGCGGGATTGATGCCGCGCGACAAGGCGACCATCTTTACCGATCGAGTGATGGTGGCATTCAATACCATGTGCGTGATGGTGGCGCCGGAAAAGGCATCCACGGTCTCATAGCCTTCACGTTGTGCGCCGACAGTGATGCGCCCGGCGGTGGATTTTCCACGGAACTGGTCAACGAATTTGCGTACTTGTTCCTCGCTAACGCCCGCCTGCAAAATCGGCTCTTCGTGGTGGAGGATGCGCGCCCCGGTAATGCGGCCAGTCACATCGATGCCTACCAGCACGTTAATCGGTCGGCCGGAATAGGCTGGGATTTGCACCATGTCCGCAGTGACGAATACATACCCCATGAGTTGGCTATTTTTATATACGGGTGCGGCGCGCGGCGCGCCTTCGAGGTCGCCGAATTTATCCGCCAGAGGAAACAAATCCCGGGCTTGAGGGTAGGTGTTGGCCACATCGGCGTGGACGGTTTGGACCAGCATGCTTGCCAGCAGGATCAGCAAGCCCGCCCCATGGCGTAACCATGAATACAACTTAAAAAGAATTGGACTATATCGCATGAAAGCCGCAATTCGCAGGGCGCGATGGGAGGGGATGTTTTCTCTGCATGGCTTTAAGCTTGTTGGGGATTGTTTTTTTGTTTATGCCAAAGGTATGAGGCGCATAGCCCAAAAAGATAGCCTATATCATTCCGAAAGTGAATTTAATTTTTTGACCGCCATCAGACAGGTTCGAGACAATCGGCTTTGCGTATGGGTTTATCGTCCAAAAATCCAATTCCTGAAGGGCGGTTTCAGGCGCGACCCAGTAAATAGCATCGGCCAAGGGAATGAGGGGGCTATCAGGCCGGCAAGTGGCTGCTCCCATGTTAGGCCGCAAGCCGGTGATAGAGACGGTAAGCCGAAAACACATTCCACGCCAACAGTGCGCAAGAGACGCACCACACAGCGGCCGCCATATACACCAGCGGGTTAGGCAACACCGCCGCGCACAGCAGTAAGGCCAATGCCGCGCCATGCGCCCGGAGTTGGCGGCGCGCCATCTTGTCGGGAATGATTTCCTTGGTGTTGGGGATGGCGCCGCGCGCCGGGCGCCGGCTTTGCAGATGCAGCCAAACCAAGAACGGCACGATTTTATACAGCATGCCATTGATCACGGACATGGCAAACCCCACGATCCATAACATCCCCAGCCACAAGGGATAGAAAGCGGCTGCACTCAATGCCGGGCTGAATTGCGCCACGAGCCAAATGCCGCTTGCAGCGAGGAGGCTTGCCATCCCCATGCGCCAAAATTGCGAGGTGATATCGGGCGCGCGCCGCCGGCGCTTGCGCTGTAGAGATAGCGTAGCGAGCGCGAAGCCGATCAAGCCTGGCGCCAATCCCGTCAACGCGACCCATTTCGCATTGTCCTCCGCCCACCAGACGGTGATCGACCAGATCAGCAGCATGATGAAGAACCAGGGCGCTAGCCAGGCTGTGATACGCGTGGCGTAGGCCGGGGTCATCTGGAACATCGGGACGACTTGATAAGCCACGCCGATGATGAGCACGCCAACCCACCCCAGCAGCCCCCAGGCTGCGTGCAAGTCGGTGAGTTTGAGCGCGGGTAAGGCGGCATGGCCGGCGAGGATGGCGGCCAGCGTGAGACCCAGCAAAGCGGTGATGGCCAATGCGCCCAAGGCGAGCCGCATCGCGTTGATGGTCGCGTTGCGCGCCTCGGTGCGAGCGAGGCTATAGGCGGCAACCAGAATGAAGGTGAGCATGGCCCAGGCCAGCAGGGGGAGGGATGCGAGCATCCCGATTTTCCATCCCGCGGCCAAGCCGGATGCCAGAAGCAATGTTCCCGCGCTGAGCGGAACGTGCACCAGCCACGCCACTAAGCGCGGCTGCTTGACTGCGGCGCCGGCGAGCACCGGCAGCATTTGCAGCAGCGTGGCCATCATGCTCATGGTGATGAAGCCCAGGGTCAGCAAGTGGGTGGCGGCCAGCAGCGCAGGGGACCAGCGCGAGGCCAAGGCCGTGGGCCCGGAGAATAGCAATAGGAGGGCGGCGAGGAAGGCGAATAGCGGGGCGGTGAGAAAGAAGCGCAGCGGCACCGACAGGGGCGGCGCTTGTTCCAGGGATAAGCCGGCCAAGGCCATTATCAGCGCCAGATCAGGATTGCGAAATAGCCGTCCGGGTGGCGTTCGGTTTCGTGTTGGTAGCCATTGCGGTCGAGAATGCCATAGAGCGGATAGGGCTCGCGCGGCAACAGCAGGCGCAGGCGCTGGTCCGGCTGCAATTCATCCAGCGCCGCGAGGGTCAGTTCCAGCGGTTCCGGGGGTTCCAGATCGCGGGCGTCGAGCAGTATTTCCGCTGGCGTCATCGTGATTCCGCTTATTGGGCAATCGCGTTCATGCGCGCTATCAGTTCGGCGCTTTCCCGCACCAGCATTTGATCGCACATCCGATACAGCATTTGCTCTTCCTTGAGATTGTGCTGCTGCATGAGAATGAGCAGCGTTTCCGCGGCGCCCGCATAGGCGTTGGCGTCGCGGGAGGCGAGGGCTTGTTGCATGTCTTGGAATAATCCGCGCATTTGGGCGTGCTCCATGCGCATCACCTCGGTTGGCCCCCCGGTAAGGTGAGTGCTCTGTTCAAAAGCAGGAAACAGCACCGTTTCTTCCTTGGCGAAATGGTGCTGCATGCCGGCTAAAAAATGATTGAATTGAGCTTCCGCCGCCTCCCATTCGCCCTGCAGCGCGGCTGCTTCCGCTGCGCTGAAATAGTCATCGCAGCGCCGATGATCGGGCGCCAGGTAATTGCCGAGCCCATCCATGGGAGGATCCTTGAGAAAATGAAATTGCCCCAATTTAAACGCTGGGCAGCGAACCCTCCTTGATGCGGGTCAAGAATAGTGGCTAAGGCTCATATTGCCGCAGCGCTTCGACATCGGGGATGGTGATGCTGCGCCCATCGACTTGGATCAGCCCGGCTTCAGCGAGCTGATGCAGGATGCGCGAAAAGGTTTCCGGCGTGAGATTAAGACGTGAGGCGATGACTTGCTTGCTCGCGGGTAATTCGAACTTCAAAGCGCCATCCTTGCCGTTCTCATTTTGCAGGAGATAACCCACCAGCCGCTGTGCTCCGGAGCGCAAGGAATAGGCTTCGACGTCATGGATCAAGCCGTGCAGCCGGATGCTGAGCCCCGCCAGCATTTTGCGGGCAAACGAGTTGTCATGCTCGATAGCGGCGAACAAAGCTTGCTTCGAGATGTGCAGCAGCAGACTGTCCGCCAACGCCTGGGCGAACACCGGGTAGGGCTTTTCCATGAACATCACCGCCTCGCCGAAGCTTTGTCCGGGGCCGAGGATCGCCACCACTTTTTCCGCGCCTTGCAAGGAGGGGAAGGCAAGCTTGATCTGGCCGTGAACGACCGCGTAGAAGCCGTGGGAGGGGTCGCCTTTCTGGAATATGAATTCGCCTTTTTGCGGCCTGATCTCACGGCTGCCTTGCACCAGCAACGCGATATCGTCCCGTCCCAGTTGACGGAACAAGGGGAGATTGGCAAGAATTTCACTGACGTCGAGTTTGTGGTTCGGCATGGAATATCCAATTCACCCACACGCTATCATAAAACGCGCGGGAAAGAATCGGAACAAGACCATGGCTGCGATCTTGTCCTCAATGAATGCCCCTCAAGAATGTAAAGATGAATGCAAAGATAGTTGAGCGGGGCGCTCGGGCATGCTACATTATATTTCGGACAAAGCGATCCACATAGAGCCTGGTTTTTAATCAACCCTAATGCCCCACGCCGCGAATTTTCCACCGATGGTGCTCTCCGAGCGCGTGCATACATTCGGCCAATTCATGCTGCGGCGCCATGGCGAGCGCGTGCACAAGATCGCGCTGGATGTCGGCTTCACTTGCCCCAACCGTGATGGCGCCAAGGGCAGCGGCGGTTGCACCTTTTGCAACAATGCTTCGTTTAGCCCGAATGGACGCAAGCCGCCTTCGATTCAGACGCAGATGGAGCAAGGGCGGCGCGCCATCGCGCGGCGCACTCGAGCGCGGCGCTTCATCGCGTATTTCCAAGCCTATACCAACACCTATGCCGATGTGGCGCAACTGGAAGCGCTGTACGGACTCGCCTTGGCGCAGCCGGATGTGGTCGGACTGGCGGTGGGCACGCGGCCGGATTGCGTGCCGGACGCGGTGCTGGATTTGCTCGACGGCTATCGCCGCCAGGGCTGGGAAGTGTGGCTGGAATTGGGCTTGCAGTCGGCCTTCGACGAGACGCTGGCGCGGGTCAATCGCGGCCACGGCTTCGCGGAATACCGGCAAGCCGTGCTCGCCGCGCGAGGCCGCGGCATTCCAGTGTGCAAGCATCTCATCGTGGGACTGCCGGGCGAAACGCCGCGCCACTACCATGAGACGCTGGATGCGGTGCTGGCGCTGGGGGTGGATGGATTGAAGCTGCATCCGCTGCACGTGGTGAAGGGCACGCTGCTCGCCAACCAATGGCGGCGCGGCGAATACCGGCCGCTTGGTGCGGACGAGTACATCGGCATTGCATGCGATTTGATCGAGCGCACGCCGCAGCAAATCGTGTTTCATCGCGTGACCGGCACGGCTTCGAGAGACATTTTGCTGGCGCCGGAATGGTGCAGCCAAAAGTGGAGTGTGTTGAACGGCATCGAACGCGAGTTGCGCCGGCGCGGGCATTGGCAAGGAGATTATACCGGCGAACATTTCAAGGAATTACAGCATGTCGCCTGACGCTTCGATGGAATTAGTCTGCCCGGCGGGCAATCTGCCGGCGCTCAAGGCCGCGGTGGATAACGGCGCGGATTGTGTTTACATCGGCTTTCGCGACAACACCAATGCACGCAACTTCGCCGGCCTCAATTTCGACGAGGCCGCCGCCCGCGAGGGCGTGCGCTATGCCCACGCCCACGGGGCGAAAGTGCTGCTGGCGCTCAACACCTATCCCCAGGCGGAAAACTGGCAGCGCTGGCAGGGTGCGGTGGACCAGGCTGCGGCGCTGGGCATGGACGCGGTGATCCTGGCCGACGCCGGGCTGATGGATTACGCAGCGAAAACCTATCCCGAGCTGCGCCTGCATCTGTCGGTGCAAGGCTCCGCCACCAACTACGAAGCGATCAATTTTTTCCACGAGCGCTTCGGCATCCAGCGCGCGGTGCTGCCGCGGGTGCTGGCGCTCGCGCAGGTAGAGCAGGTGGTGAAAAACACGCCGGTGGAGATCGAGTTGTTCGGCTTCGGCGGCCTGTGCGTCATGGTGGAGGGGCGCTGCGCCTTGTCTTCCTACGTCACCGGGGAATCGCCCAACACCTGCGGCGTATGCTCGCCGGCCAAGGCGGTGCGCTGGCAGCAGACGCCGCAGGGGCTTGAATCGCGTCTCAATGGCGTACTGCTCGATCGCTACGAAGACGGCGAGAATGCCGGCTATCCCACCTTGTGCAAGGGGCGCTTCGAAGTGAACGGCGATACTTATTACGCCATCGAAGAGCCCGCCAGCCTCAACGCCATGGAACTCTTGCCGGAGATGCTGCGCATCGGTATCAAAGCGATCAAAATCGAGGGCCGCCAGCGCAGCCCGGCCTATGTGGCGCAAGTGACCCAGGCGTGGCGGCAGGCGATCGACGCCTGCCAGCGCGCGCCGCATGACTTCAACGTGGCTGATGCGTGGAGCGAGCAATTGAGCAAAGTGTCGGAAGGGCGGCAACATACGCTGGGGGCGTATCACCGGCCATGGAAGTGAGCACAATGAAATTAGCCCTGGGCCCGGTGCTCTATTACTGGCCGCGCGAGACCCTGCTCCAGTTTTACGACGACATCGCGCAGACACCGGTGGAGATCGTCTATCTGGGTGAAACGGTTTGCTCGCGGCGACACATCCTGCGCACCCAGGATTGGTTCGATCTGGCCGAACGCCTCGCGCAAGCGGGTAAAGAAGTGGTGCTCTCCACCCAAGCGCTGCTGGAATCTGAGTCGGACTTGAAAACCTTGCGCAAGCTCGCTGGCAACGGCCGCTTCATGGTGGAGGCGAACGACATGGGCGCGGTGCGGCTGCTCGCGGGCGCCGCACCGTTTGCGCTTGGCCCCCACATCAATCTTTACAATCCCGGCACGCTGAATTATCTGGCCACGCTGGGCGCGCGGCGCTGGGTGGCGCCGCTGGAAATGTCGCGCCAAGCCCTGCAAGCGATGCAGCAGCAGCGGCCAAAGGGAATGGAGACCGAGGTATTCGCTTACGGCCGCATGCCGCTGGCTTTTTCCGCGCGCTGCTTCACCGCGCGCCACCATAATTTGCCCAAGGACGATTGCCAGTTCCGCTGCCTGGATTATCCCGACGGGCTCATGCTGCGCACCCGCGAAGGCCGGCCTTTCCTGGCGCTGAACGGCATCCAAACCCAATCCGCAGGCGTCTACAACCTGATCTGCGAATTGGCCGACATGCGCGCGCTCGGCGTGAACGTGGCGCGGATCAGCCCACAGGCCCACCACACCGAAAAAATTATCCGGCTTTTCCGCGACTGCCTGGACGGCGAGCTCGCGCCGCAAACCGCGGCGGATCAAATGACACGGCTGATGCCGGGCCACGCCTGCGACGGCTTTTGGCACGGCCGGCCGGGTTTGGAGCAGGCGGGGCAAGGCCGGCCATGACGCCGCAAAATTCCGCTCTCGCGGTGTTCGATAGCGGCATCCAAAGCGGCGTACGCAACCTGACAATTGACCGGGAGTTGTTGCGCCAGCATGCGGACGGCCGCTGGCCGGACACGCTGCGCTTCCACCGCAGCCGGCCCACGGCCTGCGTGGGCTATCACCAGGCCATCGACCGCGAGCTGCGGCTGGATTACTGCGCCGGTCACGGCATCGAAACCGCGCGCCGCATCACCGGCGGCGGCGCGCTGTATTTCGACGAGAATCAGCAAGGGGTCAGCTTGATTGCCGGGCGCCGGGGAAAATGGGAGCGCCTTTCCTGCGCGCGGCTGCTGCAACTGTTTTGCGAGGCCTTGGCCGCCGGGCTTAACGAACTCGGCCTGCAAGCCGCGTATAAATTTCCCAACGATCTGGAAATCGACGGGCGCAAAATCGCCTCGGCCTTTCTGGCGCGGGACGGAGATTCCTTGCTGCTGCAGGCCGTCCTGCTGTTGGACGCGGACATCCGGGCGATGCTGGAAGCGCTTCGGGTGCCGACGGAAAAGCTGTCCGCCGATGGATTGGCCGGCGCGCGGGAACGCTTGATCACCGTACGCCAATGCCTGGGCGAAGTACCGCCAGCGCAATCCATCCTATCGGCCATGTCGCGCGGAATCGCCGCGGTGATGGATATTCATGCGGATTTGACCGGCATCCAATCCGGGCCGGAGATCGACGTGGATTTTGCAGCGGTGCAAGCATTCACCCGCCGCATCGACTGGGGTGGGGAAGCGGATCTGGAAGCCATCTGGAAGACGCCGGGCGGGGTGCTGCGGGCGCGGGTGGAATACGACACTCAGGCCGGAGAGATCAGGCGCGCGGCGCTGGCGGGGGACGTGCACTTGCATCCGGCGGACGTGTTCGCGCAACTGGAACAGGGCCTCGTGGGATGGACGCCGTGCATGGTGGAGGGCGCGGTGCATCGGATCGTGGGCGCCGCGCGCGCGGAGCTGCCGGGTTTCTCCGCCGGGGACATTGCGCAGGTGCTGCAACTCGCGGTGGAAAAAGCCGCCGCCAAGGACCGGCTCCAACTGAAAAACGACCGCCTGATGTTGCACCACGCGGACGGCGGCCTGCCGACGGAAATGATTTTGGCCCAGGCCGAAGTCATGTTGCTGCCGTATTGCGCCAAACCCGTATGGTGCAAGTGGCGTCAGCGTGAAGACTGCCCCGAATGCGGCATGTGCGAGGTGGGCGAAGCGTACCGCTTGGCGCGGGAGCGCAACATGCAGGCGATCACCATTACCAGCTACGAGCATCTCACCGCCACTTTGGGCGCCATGCAAGCCAAGGGCACGAAGGCCTATGTCGGCATGTGCTGCAGCAACTTTTTCATCAAGCGCCATCAAGCATTTCAGGCGGCCGGCATGGCGGCGGTGCTGATGGATATCACCGGCGCCAACTGTTACGAACTGAAAGCGGAAAGCGCCGCCTACGCCGGATGCTTCGAGGCCCAGGCCAGCCTGGATATGGAGAGCGTGCGGCAGGTGATGCGCTTCGTGCCGGTTCGCGCGGATGCCGGCACAAACCCGGGCTCGCTTCGCGAGTTTCACATCTAATCAGGAGGCAAGAAAATGAAGATACCGCAGCTTACTTTCCCCGCGCCGCTGGCGAAGCTGTTTTCGGTGCTGCCCCAGTATCCCCACGCGGTGCTGTTTACCGGCTTCCTCAACACGGCGCTGTCCGCGCATATTCGGCCGCAGGATTTGCAAGCGCTGCACGGCAAGCAAATATGCATCCGCATGCGTGACGCCGGGATCGAATTTCATTTCAGCGTCACGCCCACCGCCTTCGTCGCGCGCCGCCGAATGTCCCGCCCCGACCTCACCATCAGCGCCGACGCGCGCGACTTCTTGCTGCTGGGGCTGCGTCAGGAAGATCCGGATACGCTGTTTTTCAACCGGCGCTTGACTCTGGAAGGGGATACCGAGCTGGGCTTGTTCGTAAAAAATACCTTGGATGCGCTGGAAATACCGGTGCTGAATCTTCTTCGGCGCGGCTCCGAAGCAGCGCGCATATAAAGATATAAAAAGCGCAATATCCTCTTGACAGGCTACCTATAGAGGGTAGTATTTGAACAGGCGTACCACAAGATATTGTGGTTTAGTGTTCAAGCTGTCCAGGAGGCAATCATGTCAATGCAAGTGTTGGAAACATCGGTTAAATCGTCCCTGATTTCCGTTCCGCGCCAAGTCGTCAAGCGTGACGGAAAGCCCGCGCCGTTCGACGCGACGAAAATCCGCTCCGCGATTCATCGCGCGGGGCAAGCCACAGGCGAGTTCGGCGAGATCGAATCCGATCTGCTCTCGGCGCAAGTGGTGAAGGTACTGATCCACAAGCACCGAATCGAAGCCCCTGCCATCGAGAACATTCAGGACGTCGTCGAGCAGGTGCTGATTTCCGCCAATCATTTCCAAACCGCGCGCGCCTACATCGTCTATCGCGAACAGCACAAGAAGCTGCGCGAGGATCGCAAGACCGTGGTGGACGTGGGCTCCTCCATCAACGAATATCTGGAGCAACTGGATTGGCGCGTCAACGCCAATGCCAATCAGGGCTACTCCTTGGGCGGCTTGATCCTCAATGTCTCGGGCAAAGTCGTCGCGAATTATTGGCTCAATCACGTCTATCCCCCGGAAGTGGGCGAAGCGCACCGCAGCGGCGACATTCACATTCACGATCTCGACATGCTGGCCGGCTATTGCGCCGGCTGGTCGTTGCGCACCCTGCTCAATGAAGGGCTCAACGGCGTGCCGGGCAAGGTGGAAGCCGGACCGCCCAAGCACTTTTCAAGCGCGGTGGGGCAGATCGTCAATTTCCTCGGCACGCTGCAAAACGAATGGGCCGGGGCGCAGGCCTTCTCTTCATTCGATACCTATATGGCGCCGTTCATCCGCAAGGACAACATGCCCTATGCCAGCGTTAAACAATATATCCAGGAATTGATCTACAACTTGAACGTGCCCTCGCGCTGGGGCACGCAAACGCCGTTCACCAATCTGACTTTCGATTGGACTTGCCCGGAAGATTTACGCGACCAGATTCCCATCATCGGCGGCGCGGAAATGCCCTTCACCTACGGCGATTTGCAGCTTGAGATGGATATGATCAATCGCGCCTACATCGAGGTGATGACGACCGGCGACGCCAAGGGGCGCGTGTTCACCTTTCCCATACCCACCTACAACATGACCCCGGATTTTCCGTGGGACTCGGACAACGCCGCGCTGCTGTTCGACATGACCGCGAAATATGGGCTGCCGTATTTTCAGAACTTCATCAATTCCGATCTCAAGCCGAATATGGTTCGCTCCATGTGCTGCCGCTTGCAATTGGATTTGCGCGAGCTGTTGAAACGCGGCAACGGCTTGTTCGGCTCGGCCGAGCAAACCGGCTCATTGGGTGTGGTCACTATCAATTGCGCGCGCCTGGGCTATCTGCACCAGGGCGACGAAGCGGCCTTGTACCGGCGCGTGGATGAGTTGATGGAGATCGGCAAGAACAGTCTGGAGATCAAACGCAAGGTGATCCAGCGCCACATGGACAATGGCTTGTTCCCTTACACCAAGCGCTACCTGGGCACGCTGCGCAATCATTTTTCCACGCTGGGCGTGAACGGCATCAACGAAATGATCCGCAACTTCAGCCGGGGCGAGCATGACATCACCAGCGAATGGGGCCACGATTTCGCGCGCCGGCTGCTGGATCACGTGCGCGCGAAGATGCTCGCCTTCCAGGAAGAGACCGGGCATATGTTCAACCTGGAAGCGACCCCGGCGGAGGGCACGACTTACCGCTTCGCCAAGGAGGATCGCAAGCGCTACCCCGATATTCTGCAAGCCGGAACCGACGAGACGCCGTACTACACCAACTCCTCGCAACTGCCGGTGGGCTTCACCGACGATCCGTTCGAGGCGCTGGAGCGGCAAGAAGAATTGCAGCGCAAATACACCGGCGGCACCGTGCTGCATTTGTACATGAACGAGCGCATTTCCAGCGGCGCGGCGTGCAAGGCGTTGGTGAAGCGGTCATTGGAGCGATTTGGCCTGCCCTATATCACCATCACACCGACTTTCTCCATCTGCCCCAAACATGGGTATCTGGAAGGCGAGCACCCGTTTTGC
>MEQN01000126.1:3903-4466 GCA_001770235.1 Betaproteobacteria bacterium RBG_16_58_11 | reverse complement strand
CCAGCGCCGCCGCTTGAGGCGGGAATCCGGATGGGCAGCGTTGAATGGCCATCTGTTTAATAACTAATGAAAAGGAGATCGACATGAATGATATGACCGCAGAAATCCAGGCTATCGCAAGCGAAGTGGAATTAATGGATGAAGAACGCCAGCCATGCGAGGTATGGACGCGTGTGATGGGCTATCACCGCCCGGTGGCGTCGTTCAACATCGGCAAGAAGGGCGAGCATTACGAGCGGCAGTTCTTTCGCGAAGCGCGGGCGGGTTAAGCACGGTAGGGTGGGCTGAGCGCAGCGATACCCCTCCTACGCGCTTCACCGGAGAGTGCGGCCATGCGGCTATTGCTCATCAATCCCAAGTACCCGGAAAGCTTCTGGAGCTTCAAATGGGCGGTGGAGCACATCCTGCCCGGCAAGCGCACGATCAATCCGCCGCTGGGGCTGGCCACGCTGGCCGCGCTGTGCCCGCCGGATTGGGAAATCGAAATCGTGGACGAGAACGTGGCGCCGGTGCCGCTCGCGCCGCGCGCGGACCTGATCGGCGTGTGCGGCATGGGCGTGCAG
>MEQN01000126.1:3563-3882 GCA_001770235.1 Betaproteobacteria bacterium RBG_16_58_11 | reverse complement strand
CTCGGCTTCTATCGCGGGCAAGGCTATCCGGTGGTGGCGGGCGGCAGCTATGCCTCGCTCTGCCCGGAGCGTTACGCATCCCTGGCCGATAGCGTGGTGGCGGGCGAGGCCGAATATAACTGGCCACGGTTTTGCCGCGATTGGGAAGCAGGGCAGGCGCGCGGCTTGTACCGCGAGACCGGCACGGTGGCGATGCAAGATTCGCCCACGCCGCGCTTCGATTTGCTCCAGATCGACAAGTACTCGACCGTCACCCTGCAATTCTCGCGCGGTTGCCCGTATCGCTGCGAATTCTGCGACATCATCGTGATGTTCGGGC
>MEQN01000126.1:2191-3544 GCA_001770235.1 Betaproteobacteria bacterium RBG_16_58_11 | reverse complement strand
GCCGCAGCAGGTGGGGCGCGAGCTGGATGAATTGCGGCGGCGCAATGTGCGCAATGTGTTCTTCGTCGATGACAACCTGATCGGCAACAAGGCGCTGGCGAAAGACCTGCTGCGCTACTTGATCGACTATCAGCGGCGGCACCAGTATGCGTTTCGCTTCGGCACCGAGGCCTCGCTCAATCTCGCGCACGATACCGAGTTGCTGCAACTGTTCCGCGATGCGAATTTTTCCTGGGTGTTCATCGGCCTCGAATCGCCCGACCCGGCCAGCCTGAAGGAAACGCACAAGACGCAGAATTTGCAGGAGGACATGCTCACCTCCATCCGCCGCATCTACGCCTACGGCATCGACGTGCTGGCGGGCTTCATCATCGGTTTCGACAACGACACCCTGGATGCTTTCGACCGGCAGTATGAATTCATCACCGATGCGGGGATTCAAGCCGCCATGATCGGCCTGCTCACCGCGCTGCCGAAGACGCCGCTGTATCAGCGCTTGGAGCAAGCGGGCCGCCTCATCCCCGGCGCCGATGGCACGGACAACACCCAGCTCGGCACCAATTTCCTGCCCAAGCAGATGGATTACGACGCCATGGTGAATGAATATAAAGCGCTGTACTGGCGGCTGCTCGCGGGCGGCGTGATCGCCACGCGCATTCGCAACAAAATGCGCTACATGGCCTCGCCCGTCTATCAGGGCGAATATGCGTTCGCGCAGCAACTCGTCATCCTCGCCAAGCTGCTGGTGAAAGGCGTGCTGCCGGGCGGCGTACCGAGGCTCTATCATTTCCTGCGCAGCCTCCCGTGGCTCGCGCCGAAAAAATTTCCGCTGGTGATCGTGGATTGGATCACGGCGCTGGCCATGCGCGATTACGTGGAGCGCCATTTCACGCTGAAGCAGGCAACGACGCCGGCCACGATGGAACGCTACCTGCGCCGCGCGCAGCATAAGTTCGCGCGCTATCTGCGGGAAGGGCGGCTCGCCCTGTCTTGGGGCCGGGAGGACGGCACGCCCAACATTCCCAGTCTCACTCTGTCGCTGCAAGGCTGGTTGGACAAGCGCTTCTTCCGCCGCGCCGGGCGCCAGCTCGAAAAGCTGCTCAAACACACCTCCTCAACCGTGACCCTGCGCATCGATGCCTTGCAACGCAGCCAACTACCCGATCTCGATCGCTTGCTCAAGCGCTTGGCGCGCTATGGCGACCGCATCTCGGTGACGGTGGATGATAAGCTCAAGTTTCTGGTGGCCATTGACTCCTCGGTATTTCATCTCGTCCTGGGCGGATCTCGTGCTAACGGTACGGGCGCTTCGCCATGACACCGCTACGCGTCGGCGGCTTGACGCCGCTCACC
>MEQN01000126.1:1680-2153 GCA_001770235.1 Betaproteobacteria bacterium RBG_16_58_11 | reverse complement strand
TTTTGCCAGGGCTGCCCTTGGCGCTGCGCTTACTGCCACAATTCGCATCTCATCCCCGCCACGGTGGCGGGGCAAGTTGATTGGGAAGAGGTCATGCAATTTCTGACGCGCCGTGTTGGGTTGCTCGATGCCGTGGTGTTCAGCGGCGGCGAACCCACGCTGCAACCGGGGCTGGTGGGGGCTATGCACAGCGTGCGCAACCTGGGCTTCAAAGTGGGATTACACACGGCGGGGATTTATTCTTCCCGGCTCGCGCGGCTGCTGCCGCTACTGGACTGGGTGGGGCTGGATATCAAAGCGCCATTCGCCGATTACGAGCGCATTACGGGCGTGCCGGGGAGCGGGGACAGCGCGGAAGCCAGCATGCAAGCGCTGCTGGAGAGCGGCGTGCTGTATGAATGCCGCACCACGGTCGATTCCGCGCTATTCGACTCGAATGAACTCATTGCCCTGGCGCAGTCGCTTGCCGCAAG
>MEQN01000126.1:0-1671 GCA_001770235.1 Betaproteobacteria bacterium RBG_16_58_11 | reverse complement strand
CACGGGGAAAACAAAGGCTTTGAAGGGGGGTGGGGAAGTACCCATTGGGTGATATCCGTATTTTTGTAACCCATTGAATCCCCCCGTGATCCCCGTGTGCCCCGTGGTTAAACTGCTTTTTTAAGGATATCTCAAGTTCCGCCGCCGTGGAATTCCACGCCCGGTTGATTTTCCGGCAGTTCCGCCAGGATCAAATCGCGCCGCGCCTGCTCCATGTCCGCCAGAGCGACTTCGTCCAGATAACGTTTGGCATCTTTGAGCGCGGCATTCAACAGCATGGCCGCGATGGCTTTTTCATCGACGTTTAGCGTCTTGGCCAGGGCGCGCAGTTCATAGTTGGCATCCCGTTCCACCGCTATATCGAGACGGCGCGCTACCGTCGCGGTGCGCGTCGCTTGCGTGCCGCCGGCTTCTTTCTCTGACTGCAAGTGCTGCACCGTGGTGGCGACATGGCTGGCGACACTGGGGGCATGCTCACCTGGCTTGAGTTTGATCTTGTTGATGAAGTATTGCTCGAATCCCACCTTGGCCAAGTGCACCCAGCGGCCCTGCTTGATCCGGTTGATGTTGCGTAGCGGAATCTGAGGCTCCGCCAGATGGGCGGCGCCGGTTTCGCCTAGATCCGACAACCATTTGGCGCGTTGCGGCAGGGCGCTCGCCGGCGCTTCTTTTTTGATGGCGGCGATGATGTTGCGCGTCACCGTATCCACCTGGTTCTGGATGGAATAGACCGACTCCGGCGGCCCCACCGGCACCGGTGTTGGCGCGAACGAGGGTTGCGCCACGCAGATCCCGGCGGCATACACATTGGGATAAGCCGGGTTGCGCAGGTATTCGTCCACGGTCACCATGCCGCGCGCATCGGTCAGGCCGGGGGTGCGCGAAAGCGCCGCGATTCCCCGGTAAGCGGGCGCATAGATGCCGAACGCGAAGGGAAGGGTGGTCTGTGCTATTTCCTTGCCGCCGAGGTCGTATTGCGTGAGATGAATATGGCCCGGCGTGATCTTGGTCGTCTTCATGTTGCACATGGAGACAATCCCGCGATCCGCGAGCGCATTTTCCAATAAGCGTTGGGTTTCGGTTTTGGCGCCGATGCCGAAATGAGCGACATAAGGCTCGGGCGTCACCAGGGTGATGGTCACCCGTTCGCGCAGGCCGCGCCGGCGTAAATCGGCATCGACCAGGAATGCTGTTTCATACACCGGGCCCAAGATGGCGCAACCCGCTGCAGCGCCGATGACGATCGGCCCGGGGTTTTTGACGAATTCCTTGTAGGCCTGGGATGCCTCGATCGCCTGTTCAATGTGAACGACAGCATGCACATAACCCTGGGCCGGGTCCATGCCCTCGACTTCGTCGTAGGCCGGGGCGCTGCCTACGGCGAGCACCAGATAGTCATAGTGCAAGCGGCTGGCATCGGTGAGCTCTACTTGATTGCTTGTCGCGTGGATTCGCGCCAGACCCTGGGCGACGAAGTGGATACCCCGTGCTTCCAGATAGGGTTGGATGGGAAATGCGATATCGGCCCGATCGCGCCAGCCCATGGCGAGCCAGGGATTGGACGGTACGAAATTGAAATCGGCCCGGTCGGACACGAGCGTCACCCGGTCGTTCGGGCCCAAGCGGTTCTTGATCGCATACGCCGCCGGCACGCCCGCGATCCCTGCGCCT
>MEQN01000125.1:378-4904 GCA_001770235.1 Betaproteobacteria bacterium RBG_16_58_11 | reverse complement strand
GATCATTCGGGTTGCGATCTTGCGCGCCAACAGCGCCGTCGAATTGGGCGAGTGGCAACAGGCCCATCTCTAGGGATTCGAGTGCGCCATGGACGTCGATACGCATGTTTGCCGGCAGCGCAAGCGAGATATTGCGTCCAGCATGGGCAAAGTCCACATCGAGTGTGGCTGAGCCATCGCTCCAGCGCACACCAAGCAGATTGCCCATTGCCAGAAAGGCGTGGGTGCCAATCAGCACTCCGCCAGCACGAAAGAAGCCATATTCGGCAAGGCGCTTAATAATGCGGAAATGCTTAGGTGCGGAAGGGCCGCATCCCAGTGCAAGTGCTGAGCGCGCAGCAGGGGAAAGTGGTTTGTCACGGCGAATTTTTTCAAATCGTTCGACCAATGCTCGTACCCGCTCATCATTCGGGCCAACATAGGCCATGCGGGTTTTCTGGTCGAGGTCGCGATACGCGAAGTACCAGTAACTCTTCCCTTTTCGGGTTAGCTGTTGGAAGCTGCCGGTCAGCCCTGCGAGGGCGTTCGTCAATTCAAACGTGCGCGCTTGTTCGAAAAGCTCTGCATAGGCGGTCTGGGCAGAAAGCGTCAGTTCAGAGAAACGCATAGAAGTATTGATCGTTACCAAAGTTGCTAAACAATATATTCTAATGTTTAGCAACCGTCAATTGAGCGGCGGGGGTGTTTTTTGGCTACTACCCGGCGCGAAGGGCGGCGAGTCTGCGGCCGGTGGAGGCGTTGCGGTATGAGTGAAGGCGGATTTACGCCGCAAGCTCCAACCTTGGTTGCAAACCCGCGCGGCTAGCCAGCGAAATCAACATATCCAGGCTGAATTTTTCCCACTTGCCGCGCACGAGGTCAGACACGCGTGACTGAGCGATACCAAGCACCTTGGCGGCTTCGGCCTGCGTCCACTTCTTTTCGTCGATAGTCAGACGCAGTTTTGCCATGAGATCGGCGCGCATGGCGAGCAGTGCTGCTTCCTCGGGCGGAAAGCCTAAATCGAGAAACACATTACCGCTCGATTCGGTAATACGATTATCGTCCTTAAGTGTGTCAATCTTTTTCATGCTTCGCCTCCAATCAGTTTGTAACGGCGGGCGGCTAGTTCAATATCTTCCTGCCGGGTCTTCTGCGTCTTTTTCTGAAAAGCATGCAACACATAAACAGCCTCTGCGAATTTCGCCACATAAATCACGCGCCACTCGCCAAGAATATGCACGCGAATTTCATACGCCCCCGCACCCACGCCGGGCATCGGCTTGAAGTCGGAAGGTCTCGCACCGATCTGTACCTGCCACAACTCAAATCCCGCTGCACGCTTGGCATCCAAGGGAAAGTTGGCTAAATCATCTTCGCTTGTGCCGATGAATTTAAGCTTTTTCATGAATTTTAATTATATAAGTACTTTTATAAATTGAAAAGAAAAAACTAGAAACTGGGTACATCATGCCGCGCTTGGGTAAGAAGCTTGCCAATGTAAGGGAATAAGCAAAATAACAAATTCATAAAAATTCAAATGAGGCCGCGCGCAGGGCAGCGAGTTTGAGGCCGGTGGAGGCTTTGCGGTATGAGTGAAGGCGGGTATCAGTACTTTTTCACGCGAACGCCAAGAAAACCGCCAAGGCGCGATTCACTGCGAGCATGGCTTTGTCATCGAGCCGCCCAAATGTTTCCCCTATCTTCTCGCGGGGTACGGTCTGCGCTTTATCAACCATCACTTGCGAAGGTTTGCTCAGGCCGTTTTCATCGCTCGGTTTTAAAGTGATGCGGAATAGAGGGGTATCTCGAAGCTCGCCAGTCACTGGCAAGATCGTAACAGATGGATGCTCGTCGAATAGGTCGGACTGAATAACGAGTGCCGGACGCGGTTTACCATAATCACCTTGCAAGGCAATCGTTACCAGATCGCCGCGTCTCATTTCCAGCCATCCGTGTCAGCCGCAACTTCTAGCCACGCCAAGGTTTCCTGTTCATGTGCATCGCCACGCAAGGCGCGTGATTGACGGTGGCATTCCTCAGCAAACCCGGCTCGGCGGGTATCGGGAACCCAAATTTGTACCGGTCGCAAGCCGGCAGCCCGCAAAGCCGTGCGGTGCTTCTGAACTCTGTCTGACGTACTTGTTTTCATGGACATCCCCGTAATTGGTTGTTTCATGTAACATTATATGGGCAATAATCGTTACATGCAACGGATAAAACGATTGGTGTAAAGGGAAACCGTCCATGGGCCAACCCAAGATCACCTTCGGCGCGATCGGGATGTCGTTCCTGTTTTCCTTCGCCGTGGGGGTGTTTTTTTGGCTACTACCCGGCACGGAGGGCGGCGAGTTTAAGGCCGGTGGAGGCGTTGCGGTATGAGTGAAAGATGCATTAGTAAGCCACCGCTTGCAGGTCGGTCTGCGGGAAATCATCGCCCTTGAACAGCAAGGGATAACCCGCATATTTGCTCAACGCATAGGCGCAGCAGTCGCCTAAGTTTAGCCCTGCTGCATGGCGCCCCTTGCCAAAGCGACGCCATGCGCTGCGCGCCAATGCCATTTGCTCGGCGTTCAGCGGGACAATATCGACCTGCGCGCGGTGCAACAGCAAATCCAATTCGCGTCCACCGCTTTCGCCTTTTTTCGCTTCGATCACGATGGCGGTTTCCAGCGCGGAAAACGCACTCATCAAGCGAACTGGCGTTTCTGCGATGGCTTTCGCAAGCCTGGCAGATTCAGGCTCACCCAATAGAATGGCGATGAGGGCTGAGGTATCAATTACCATGGTCGAACGTGCCCTCGCGGGAGTACCCGAGAATTTCATCTGCTGACCGCTTATCAACCTCCGGCAAAGCCTTGCAACGCTCGGAGATAGCCATAATCTCTTGGGTGATGTCAGACATCATTCGCCGGCCACGCACACGTTCCAAGCGCTCTTCAAGCGCATGGATAATGGCCTGCGTGATATTTTCACCGCTTTCTTTAGCGACTTCCCGCGCCAGAATCTCTGCGCGGCTATTTCGTATGCTCAAAGCCATGCCAATTCCTAATCATGCGTATTGAATGCATTAAAATGTATATATAAATACTGTCTTAGTCAAGATAATCAACCTTATATTCTTGGGGTCAGGCTTTGGTTATTGTGTTATTCTGGTGCGCTCCTGCGTTAGAGAGTGCTACTCGAATTCTTCGGCGCAGTGCCAGGTCGTTTGGCAGTGCTGAGCGGATTGCCTGTGCTCCGGTGCTGAGCGTCGAAACGTCACGGCTAAGCAACCTACCCAGTGAACTGAGGGTGTCCTCGCCGTATTCCGCTACGAGATAAGCCGCGGCGGATCGGGCTTCCGCTAATGTCCGCACTCGGCTGGATGACTGCATTGCGCCCTGGCTCGCCTCCCACGCATGAGCCACCGCTTGCATGATCGCATCGAGAGAAATGCGGCGTGATGGCTGTTCAGCCTGAGCGGAAATGATCTTTTCCACGAAATGATCCGCTCCCAGGATCGCGCCTTCCAAGCGTTCGCGGTGAAACTCTTCCCGATGCCCTTCGTGCAACCCAGCCTTCACGAAAGCCCCATAGCTTTGGCGGGCAGCGCCAGTCGATGACGCGAATTGCGATAACACCCAGTCCGTCGTCAACCATTCCTTGTGTACCTTGCCGAGATAAGCCAGATGGCCGCTCCACCGATAATCGGCCGGGTCCGCAACCAGCTTCGCGCGCACTGGGTTCAAATGAATGTAACGCACCAACTCCAAGAGATAACTATCCGCATCCACCAGCAAAGCCTTGAACCGCCCCTGAAACAAATGCCCGATGCGCTCCTCGCGCCGATTGACGAAGCGCGTATAGCGAAAGGCAAGATTCTGCATAATCTTGGAGAGCGGCGTATCCGCCACCTGGATTGCGAGATGAACATGATTCCCCATCCAGCAATAAGCGTGGATGCGATGTCCAAAGCGAGAGACGCCCTCAGCCACCAAGGCCTCGAAAGCGTCGCGGTCGTCGTCGGTGAGAAAAATAATTTGCCCGCCGTTACCACGCAACATCACATGGTAGAGCGCGCCATCAACATGGATGCGGGGTTTACGGGCCATGAGTCAAGAATGGTTGGAATAGATAAACTGCGAAACGATCAAAGGCTTCATTCGTGCAAGCTTCGGTGATCAAATTGTCCAGTCTTCAACCTTCAAATCATCTACCAATCTGAAAGACTGATCGTTCGTTACCAGCACCGCATCCACACTCAGCGCGTGTGTTGCAATCAGCAGATCAAGCGGTGCAAGTATCTTGCCGTGACGCGCCATCACAGCCCGCGCACTTCCATATCGCTCAGCAACAACCCTATCCCATGGCAGCACATCCACACGTCGCAGAAGCTCCCGCACAGCGAGGTGTAGCCGCTTTGCGTCCGGGCGCTTTGCCAGGCCAAAGAGCAACTCACCCTCGGTGATAGCCGAAATGCAAAGGGAAGTCATGGGCACATCCACCACACGCCGGGCGACGGCAGGATGCGCTTTGATCAAATGGCTAATCGTATTAGTGTCGAG
>MEQN01000125.1:0-147 GCA_001770235.1 Betaproteobacteria bacterium RBG_16_58_11 | reverse complement strand
ACCGCTTGGCTACGCCCATTGGTGAACAGTTTGGCTACTTGGCGCATGGCGGAACCCCCTTGCTGTGGTAGATATCACAGTATATTAATTATGAAAGATAGATCAAGGTATATTCAATATGGGATGTGTTGTATGTTTCACGGAAGG
>MEQN01000124.1:1896-5013 GCA_001770235.1 Betaproteobacteria bacterium RBG_16_58_11 | reverse complement strand
ACATAGAGGTAATCCGGCCGGAAGTCGTGCCCCCACTTGGACAGACAATGCGCCTCGTCGAAGACCCAGGCGGCGATTTCGCGATACTTGATCGCCTCGCGAAAACCCTTGTTGCGCACTTGCTCGGGTGACACCAGCAGGATGCCAACATCGCCTAAACGGATGCCATCAAAAACTTGCTTGCGTTCTGGCAGCGAAAGCGAGCCATTCAGCGTTGCTGCGGCGGTGATTCCACGACGCAGCAAGGTATCCACCTGATCTTTCATCAGCGCCTGCAGAGGGGAGATCACGATGGTCAGGGCACCGGTCTGGTTGTAACGCATAAGCGCGGGCAACTGGTAGCACAGTGACTTGCCGCCTCCGGTCGGCAGGATGCCCAGCAAGGAGCGGCCAGCGATCCCGGCGTTGACAATGTCGTCCTGCAACGAACTGCCGCGTTCATCACGCCGGAAATCATCGTAACCAAACCAGCGTTTCAACCAGCGCCGCACATCGTGGTTTTCTCGGCACCAGTTGCACGCGGCATCCTTGCAGGGCGTGGCGCGCAGTTCGCGCACCAGAGGCACGATGCCCGGATACTCCAATCGCACCCAGGGCGGCATGACCGAGTTTTCTCCCGCCACCCGCAGCCAGGCCAGAACATAGGCAATGGCCGGGCGCAGCGTTGAATCGTCGAGGTCAGCGGTCAACAAGCGCTCCAGGCGCGGCCGGCACACGCGGCCATCCAAGGTCTGGCGCAGCGCAGCGACGGTTTCTCCCCGTCCCGGCCGCGCCGCCTTGGTTAAGGTCATAAAGAAGTTGTTGAGACCGGAATTGGCTCCTTCAGGCGCCAGCAAGTAATGATAGGCACGAAGTACCTCCGGCGCCTCGCGTTGCAGCGCATCCCGTTGGTCGCGAAACAGTTCAACGGTTCGCTGTGCGTCAGCCAGCGGATCATTGACCGCCAGCTTGAGCAGCCGATAATCCTTGACCAGGTGGTGGTACGGATTGCGGGGGAAGGCCAACGGTGAGAGCGCCAGGGTATCCACCACAGGCAATTCGAGAAGCTTAAGCCCCGGCACCATGGCCTTGAGAAGATTCAGGTCATGACGAATGACATTGTGGCCGAGAACGAAGCTGGCGCCAGCGGCCAGGCGATCCAGTTCGTCAAGCGCAGCAGCAAGATCGAAATGGCCTTTGAAATGCAGGAAAGCGCCAGTATCCGGGCGTAGCGCACCTATCTTGAGTAGACGCTTGTCGCCAGGATCGACCTCCAGATCAAGGCACAAGCAGCGCGGTGCGAAGCCCATTTCTTCACTCATCGGCGGCCAGTAAATTCTCTATATTCCTGCGCCATCTCTTCAGGCTGTTTTCTGAGATCGCTCTTCTCATCGATCACAGGGAAACTTGTGAGCCACTTTATTTTTTGCGCCAACACCGGGATCGAGTGCCTGCCATTGACTATCACGCCGCACGGCTGTCCGGCAGTTTCATGTCCACCACAATCTCGGAATAGGGCGCGAAAACCAAACCGTTTTCGTCCTTCTCGATCGCCATCCATTCGATCAGGCGTTCACAATCGTTGTGCACATTTTTGTAGTCACGTTTGAGCCGGCGGGCCAGTTCCGCAACGGTAATCGCGCCACTTTCGCGCAATACGCCGATTAACTCCCAGCGCTTGGGGGTGAACACCGAAAACATTTCGCCGACCTCACCGAAGCCCACGCCGAAATAGGGCTTGACCCGCTTGCCTTGTTTGGCGGCTTTCATGGCGGCCGTGGCACGTGCGAGGCTGGCTTCCATCGGTTCACCAACGGTCAGATGTAGTACTGCGTTATGGGCTTTCATTTTGTTGCCTCCTTCACGTCTTGCCAAAAATCCGCCAATAGTTGCGCTTCATCTACAAACTGGTAAGGCATTTCCTTTTTGCCGATATGCTTGTGATCGCCCTTGCCGCGTTCGTAAGGCTGATTCCAGCCCGCAAAGAAAAGCAATTTACCACGGGGGACACGGGGAAAAATCAATTTAGTTGTGTGATTAAACCATTGCACCCAGCGGGTGAAGGAGTTCAAGCGCAAAAGCATTTGGTTTTCCCCGTGAGCCCCGTGGTTCAAAAGCCGTTTTTAGGGTAATGCTAAAGGCCAAGGTATTTGCCAGATGCACAGTAGCCAGTCCCGTATAATTCGGGCTCTATCCGCAAAGAACCCGGCCCGTGACCCCTAACGCATTCCTCGAACACCTCAACCCCGAACAACTCGCCGCCGTTACCTTGCCGCACCAATCGGCATTGATTCTCGCCGGCGCGGGCAGCGGCAAGACGCGCGTGCTCACCACGCGCATCGCCTATTTGATTCAGACCGGCCAGGTGAGCCCGGCGGGCGTGCTGGCGGTAACCTTCACCAATAAGGCGGCGAAGGAAATGCTCACGCGCATTACCAGCATGCTGCCGATCAATCCGCGCGGCATGTGGGTCGGCACGTTTCACGGCCTGTGCAACCGGCTGTTGCGCACGCATCACCGCGAGGTGAATCTGCCCCAGTTGTTTCAGATACTGGATAGCCAAGACCAGATCTCGGTGATCAAGCGCCTGATGAAGGCGCTGAATATCGACGATGAGCGCTTCCCGCCCAAGCAGGTGTCCTACTTCATCAACAACGCTAAAGAGCAGGGCTTGCGCGCCAATGATGTCGAGGCGTTGGACGAAACCACGCTGCGCTACCGCGATCTGTATGCCGCCTACGAGCAGCAATGCCAGCGCGAAGGGGTGGTGGATTTCGCCGAGCTGCTGCTGCGCTCTTACGAATTGCTGTCGCGCAACGAGCCGCTGCGCGCGCACTATCAGGCGCGCTTCAAATACATTTTGGTGGACGAGTTTCAAGACACCAGCCGCTTCCAATACGCCTGGTTGAAATGCATCGCAGGCAAAGACAATGCCGTGTTCGCGGTGGGCGACGACGATCAATCGATCTACGCCTTTCGCGGCGCGCATGCCGGCAATATGCAGACCTTCCTCAGCGAGTTCGCCGTCACCAACGTGATCAAGCTGGAGCAGAACTACCGCTCGCAAAGCAATATCCTGGATGCAGCCAATGTGCTGATCAGCCATAACCGCGAGCGCTTGGGCAAGAATCTGTGGAC
>MEQN01000124.1:1586-1745 GCA_001770235.1 Betaproteobacteria bacterium RBG_16_58_11 | reverse complement strand
TGTTGGAACATGGGCTGTTTAGCGCCGCGATTCCGTACCGGGTGTATGGCGGGCTGCGCTTCTTCGAGCGGCAGGAGGTGAAGCATGCGCTCGCCTATCTGCGTTTGATCGCCAACCCGGCCGACGACAACGCGCTGCTGCGCGTGATCAATTTCCCCA
>MEQN01000124.1:1098-1356 GCA_001770235.1 Betaproteobacteria bacterium RBG_16_58_11 | reverse complement strand
CACTATCAAGCCTCCAAGACCGAAGCCGACCGGGGGGAAAACCTAGAGGAACTGGTGAATGCCGCGCGCACGTTCTTGAAAGAATACGATGGCGAGCGCACCGAAGAAATGCCCGACACGCTCACCGCCTTCCTCACCCACGCCGCACTCGAAGCGGGCGAGCGCCAAGCGGGTGAGGGCACGGAGGCCGTGCAGCTCATGACGGTGCACGCGGCCAAGGGCCTGGAATTCCACACCGTCTTCATCAGCGGCATGGAA
>MEQN01000124.1:0-1031 GCA_001770235.1 Betaproteobacteria bacterium RBG_16_58_11 | reverse complement strand
CCATCACCCGCGCCCGCAAACGTTTGTATTTCTCCTACGCGCAGAGCCGCATGCTGCACGGGCAAGTGCGCTACGGCGTGCCCTCACGCTTCTTGAATGAGATTCCAGAGAAGTTGTTGAAGCCGGTCAATGCACCGTTGATGCCGGTGGAAGCCCCCGCCGAGTGGGAAGCACCGCGCACCCAGCGCGTCGAATCCGAATCCGGTCAAGCTTGGCGCATCGGCCAAAACGTCACCCACCCCAAATTCGGTCCGGGCGTGATCATCAATTGCCGCGGGCGCGGTTCGGATGCGGAAGTGGAAGTGAATTTCAGACAGAGCGGAACGAAGCGCTTGGCGTTGCAATATGCGAAGTTGACGCCGGCTTAGGAAAACCTTTTCACCACGGAGTACACAGAGTACACGGAGGAACCCCTTTAGCATCTATTCAGTTTTTCCTCCGTGTACTCTGTGTACTCCGTGGTTCAAGCTTTTAACTCCACCTCAAACACATCCACATAGCTCACATACGCCGACGCGAAGGTGATGG
The DNA here is from genome assembly GCA_001770235.1 of Betaproteobacteria bacterium RBG_16_58_11. Lineage (GTDB taxonomy): Bacteria > Pseudomonadota > Gammaproteobacteria > Burkholderiales > Thiobacteraceae > RBG-16-58-11. The sequence goes on along the minus strand of MEQN01000124.1, from coordinate 503 downwards.
AGAGAAAAGCGCACAGCAGGGGGAAGCTGATCAGCATCGCCACCCCGCCCGCCACCTGCTCACCGGCGATGGATTGCAGCGCGGTGACGGCCATGCGCAAGGCGAAGGACGAGACCGCATCCAGCAGCAGCATTAACACGCCATACACCAGGAACGGCCAGAAATTTTTCAAGAAGGCTTTGAATGATAGCCGCAGTGCAGCGCGCGGCGTGACTTGCTTGAGTACCACCAGCGCGGGGGCAAACCAAGTGGCCATCGCCATCAGCAGCAAAACCGAAAGCGTGAGTAGCGAGGGGATGAGCAGCTCTCGCATCGCGAGCAGCAAGGCCGCTTGATCTGAAGTCTGGCTGCGTGCGAGCTCCAAGAGCTGCATAAATTCTTCACGCCAGCCCAAGGTAAACACCAGCATGCCCAGGAACACCCCGGCGAACGCCAAGCCGCCCACGGCCAGCAGCGGCTTTGGCGCAATTTTAAAACCCGCCGACAAGTGATTGAACGAAATC
>MEQN01000123.1:960-5455 GCA_001770235.1 Betaproteobacteria bacterium RBG_16_58_11 | reverse complement strand
TGGGCGGCGGGTTCCCAGATTTTCTTCAATTCCGCCACGGTGATGCTCTTGGCCCAGGTGTTTTGCGGGTTGACCACCACGGTGATGCCTTCATAGGCCACGGGCAATTCGATATATTTGATGCCGGCTTGGGCGCAGGCTTCCATTTCTTTTTTCAGGATCGGGCGCGAGGCGTCGGAAATATCGGTTTCGCCGCGGCAGCATTTCTTGAAACCGCCACCCGTGCCGGAAATGCCCACCGTGACCTTGATTGAGCCTTTCTTGGACTTCTGGAACTCTTCGGCCACCGCTTCGGTAATCGGATATACCGTGCTGGAACCGTCAATCTTGATGATCTGGTCGGCGGCGCTCGCCACCGGTGCAAACCCACCGAGGGCGCCAGCGACACAGGCGGTCAGGGCGAGTTGTTTGAAAAAGTTACGTTGGAACATTTGGGCTACCTCCATAAAGATTGGGGATTTACGTTGCTACGGCGTGCATAGTAGACGTCGATTGTTACTGAATTGTGACAATTCAAAATTCAGCATAGCTCATTGATTAACAGGGGTTTGGGATTGACCCGTTAAAGGTAACTCGCTAACATGCACCCCTTTGCGAACAACGGGGAAAGCTATGCGCGAGCGGATGGTTGCGGGCAACTGGAAGCAGCACGGCAGTTTGATCGGCAACAAGACCTTGCTGGATGGAATCGTTGCGGGCATGGCCGGGGTCAAAGGCGTGCATTGCGCCGTTTGTGTGCCTTTTCCCTATATTTTTCAAGTGCAATTCGCGCTGCAAGGCAGTGAAATCGTGTGGGGCGCGCAAAACGTGAGCCAGCATGAAAAAGGCGCTTACACCGGCGAAGTGTCCGCGAGCATGCTGCGCGATCTGGGTTGCAGCGTGGTGATTGTTGGCCACTCAGAGCGCCGCGCCCTGTATGGCGAGGACGATGCGACGGTGGCGGAAAAGTTCGTCGCAGCACAGAAAGGCGGGCTGATCCCCATTTTGTGTGTAGGCGAGACGCTGGAAGAGCGCGAAAAAGGCATTACCGCCAACGTCGTGGAGCGCCAGTTGCAAGCCGTGGTGGATAAGGCGGGAATGGAAGGCTTTGGCCGTTGCGTGATCGCGTATGAGCCGGTGTGGGCGATTGGCACCGGCAAGACCGCAACGCCGGAACAGGCGCAAGAAGTGCATGCTTATATTCGTGCGTTGCTGTCCGAGCACAATAAGGGCTTGTCCGAGAACATCATGATTTTGTATGGCGGCAGTGTGAAGGCCTCGAATGCGGTCGAACTGTTCGCCATGCCGGATATCGACGGTGGCTTGATCGGCGGCGCATCGCTGGATGCCACTGAATTTGTCTCAATTTGCAAAGCAGCCGCCAAGGCTGCATAAGGTTTAATGATGGAAACTCTGGTTTGGATAGTGCATATCATTGCGTCGCTGGCGGTAATTGGCATGGTATTGCTGCAGCATGGAAAAGGCGCGGACATGGGCGCGGCATTTGGCAGCGGTTCCTCCGGCAGCCTCTTCGGCGCATCGGGTTCGGCCAATTTCTTGAGCCGCGCCACCGCCGTCGCGGTGACTGTTTTCTTCTTGACCAGCATGGGGCTGACCTATTTTGCTTTTGCTAAACAGCATGCACCGATGACGGTGAAGGAACTAGCGCCTGCTCAGTCCCAGGCTCCCGCAGCGCCGCAGCAACCTGCTGCACCGAGTGGTTCCAAGGCTAAAGATATTCCCAATTAGTATTTCTTAGAAGTTTTTGCCGACGTGGTGGAATTGGTAGACACGCCGTCTTGAGGGGGCGGTGGCGCAAGCCGTGCGAGTTCGAGTCTCGCCGTCGGCACCATAAACGATCATTATGTGATAATAAGTCAAAATAATCTCGTAACATATTGAATTACAATAGATAAATATCTATTCCGGTGCTTGACACCGGGCGCTGAACACCACTAGACTGAGTCCACAAAATAATGAATTGCCAGTAACGAACTAACTGGCGGGTCTCAATTAAAGCGCTGGCCCAAGATGTCAGCCGGGGGTGGAGGAGCGTGCTGGAGAATTATTTCCCCGTTTTGCTGTTCGTCGCCGTTGGCCTGGCCGTCGGCGTCATCGCCATGGGTATGGGGTTTTTGCTTGCCCCGCATCGCCCTGACAGCGCAAAACTATCCCCCTACGAATGCGGTTTTGAAGCGTTTGAAGACGCGCGCATGAAATTCGATGTGCGTTACTACCTCGTCGCCATTTTGTTCATCCTGTTCGATTTGGAAATTGCCTTTCTCTTCCCCTGGGCCGTGGTGCTGGAAGAGATCGGTCTATTCGGCTACGTCGCCATGATGATTTTCCTCGGCATCCTGGTGGTCGGTTTCATCTATGAGTGGAAGAAGGGAGCCTTGGAATGGGAATAGAAGGCGTCCTGGAAAAAGGCTTCATCACCACCACGGTCGATTCCGTGGTCAATTGGACCCGCACCGGCTCCTTGTGGCCCATGACTTTCGGCTTGGCCTGCTGCGCGGTGGAAATGATGCAAGCCGGCGCCTCGCGCTATGATCTGGACCGCTTCGGCATCGTGTTCCGTCCCAGTCCGCGCCAATCCGATCTGATGATCGTGGCCGGCACCTTGTGCAACAAAATGGCGCCTGCCTTGCGCAAGGTGTACGACCAGATGGCCGAGCCGCGTTGGGTGATGTCCATGGGATCGTGCGCCAACGGCGGCGGCTATTACCATTATTCCTATTCCGTGGTGCGCGGTTGCGACCGCATTGTGCCGGTCGATGTGTATGTGCCGGGTTGCCCGCCGACGGCTGAAGCCTTGCTGTACGGCTTGGTGCAGTTGCAAAACAAAATCAAACGCACCAATACCATTGCGCGTTAACCATAACGGTCATGATAAAAATTAACCCTGAAGATGAAACTCGCCATGACCGTTTCCCTCTCTCCTTGCTCTCTCCCGCAAGCGGGAGAGAGGGACGCAGGCTCGCTGCGCGAGTTTCAAGTTAAAGCCCCGCATGAATCCTAAGCTGCAAGCCATATCCGCGCGTCTCGATACTTTGCTCGAAGGCGTCGATTTCACACTCCAGGAGCATGTGGGTGAATTGACGCTGGTGGTGCCGCGCGCCGACATGTTGCCGGTATTGAAATTGCTGCGCGACGACTACGATCTGCGCTTCGAGCAGCTCATAGATGTATGCGGCGTGGATTACCAAAGTTATGGCGATGGCGCCTGGAGCGGCAAGCGTTTTGCGGCCGTGTATCACTTGTTGTCGGTGAGCAAAAATCAGCGCCTGCGCGTGCGCGTGTTCGCCGAGGATGACGACTTCCCCGTGGTGGATTCGGTCATTGAGCTGTGGCCGGCCGCCAACTGGTTCGAGCGCGAGGCGTTCGATCTGTTCGGCCTCATATTCGAAGGCCATCCCGATTTGCGCCGCATTCTCACCGACTATGGTTTTGTCGGACACCCGTTCCGCAAAGATTTCCCGCTGACCGGCTATGTCGAAATGCGCTATGACCCGGATCAGAAGCGCGTGGTCTATCAGCCGGTGTCGATTGAAGAGCGCGAAATTGTCCCGCGCACGATTCGGGAAGGCTCTTTCAATGGCTGAGATTCGCAATTACACGCTCAATTTCGGTCCGCAACACCCTGCTGCGCATGGTGTACTGCGTCTGGTGTTGGAGTTGGATGGCGAGGTGATTGAGCGCGCGGATCCGCACGTCGGGCTATTGCATCGCGCGACCGAAAAGCTAGCCGAAAATAAGACCTTCATTCAATCCGTGCCCTACATGGACCGCCTCGATTACGTGTCCATGATGTGCAACGAGCACGCCTATGTGATGGCGATCGAGAAACTGCTGCAACTCGACGTGCCGGAGCGCGCGCAATACATTCGCGTGATGTTCGATGAGATCACCCGTTTGCTGAATCACTTGTTGTGGCTCGGTGCGCATGCACTCGACGTCGGCGCGATGACGGTGTTCCTCTACGCCTTCCGTGAACGTGAAGATTTGATGGATTGTTATGAGGCGGCTTCCGGCGCGCGCCTGCATGCGGCGTATTACCGTCCGGGTGGCGTGTATCGTGATCTGCCGGACCAGATGCCGCAGTATCAAGCGTCGAAAATCCACAACGCGCGCGATATCGCCAAGCTCAATGATAATCGCCAAGGCTCGCTGCTGGATTTCATCGACGATTTTACCCAGCGCTTTCCGACCTACGTGGACGAGTATGAGACCCTGCTCACCGACAACCGGATTTGGAAGCAGCGTCTGGTCGGCATCGGCGTGGTAACGCCGGAACGCGCGCAGGCCTTGGGCTTTACCGGCCCCATGCTGCGTGGCTCGGGCATCGCGTGGGATCTGCGCAAGAAGCAGCCGTATGAAGTGTACGACCGCATGGATTTCGATATCCCGGTCGGCGTCAATGGGGATTGTTACGACCGCTACCTGGTGCGCATGGAAGAGATGCGTCAATCCAACAATATTATTAAGCAATGCGTGGCATGGCTGCGCAAGAATC
>MEQN01000123.1:534-907 GCA_001770235.1 Betaproteobacteria bacterium RBG_16_58_11 | reverse complement strand
ATGAAATCCAATATGGAAGAGTTGATTCATCACTTCAAACTTTTCACCGAGGGTTTCCATGTGCCCGCCGGGGAATGTTATGCCGCCATCGAGCACCCCAAGGGCGAGTTCGGCATTTATTTGGTATCGGATGGCGCCAACAAGCCTTACCGCATGAAAATTCGCGCGCCGGGTTTCGCGCATCTGGCGGCCTTGGATGAAATGGCGCGCGGCCACATGATTGCCGACGTGGTGGCGATTATCGGCACGCAAGATATTGTGTTTGGGGAAATTGATCGATGACACTGTCAGTAGAATCCTTGGCCAAGATCGACCGCGAAATCGCCAAATATCCAGCCGATCAAAAGCAATCGGCGGTGATGTCAGCACTGCG
>MEQN01000123.1:378-516 GCA_001770235.1 Betaproteobacteria bacterium RBG_16_58_11 | reverse complement strand
GGGCTGGCTTGCCAGCGACACGATCCAATTCGTGGCGGATTATCTCGGCATGCCGCGCATCGCGGCGTATGAAGTGGCTACTTTCTACAATATGTATGACACGCAGCCGCGCGGCAAACATAAGCTGGTGATCTGCAC
>MEQN01000123.1:0-134 GCA_001770235.1 Betaproteobacteria bacterium RBG_16_58_11 | reverse complement strand
TCCTCAATACGCTGGATCACCCCGAACCGGGCACGCTCGCCAACTACGAGCGCGTCGGCGGCTATCAGGCCTTGAAGAAAATTCTGGCAGAGAACATGACTTCCGAAGCGATTATCGCCGAGGTCAAAACCTCC
>MEQN01000122.1:10864-10938 GCA_001770235.1 Betaproteobacteria bacterium RBG_16_58_11 | reverse complement strand
GCGCGAAAACGGCTTGCTGCCGAAAAGCGCGGTAACCATGCTGGAGGTGGGTTCCCACAACAGCGCGGTGTTCG
>MEQN01000122.1:9565-10831 GCA_001770235.1 Betaproteobacteria bacterium RBG_16_58_11 | reverse complement strand
CGGAAAATGCCGCATTGGCGCAGATGCCCACGGAGCTGAAAAGAAATCTTCGCATCATCGCGCAAACCGCCCCTGTGCCGCATGTGATGTATCTGGCCCATCCGCGGCTCGGGCAGGCGCAGATCAAGCGCATCAAAGCGGCGCTGCTGAATTTTCCGGAAACGGCGGAGGGCCGCGCATTCCTCAGAGACAATGGTTTCGAAGGGATGCGCCCGGTCAATGAGGCGGATTTAAGCAGCATGGATCCCTACCTCAAGGAACTCAAGCATTTGCTGGAAACCACGCAGCCGTGAAGCGGCGGCAAAGGAGGGGAAGCGATGTCCGGTAAGCCATGCGGTTTCAGGGAGGGCAGGGGAATGACCATGCGCAGTCTGGCGGCAACGGTCATGCGCTGGCGGCGCCGCTTGGCAGGCCGCGCATGGCTGTTGGTTTTTACCTCGCTTGCCGCGCCCGCCGCGCAAGCCGCGGAGGTCCCCCCCTTGGATCTGGGGGTTTTCCCCTATCTGAGCACCCGGACCCTGCTGGATTTATACCAGCCGGTGCGCGCCTATCTCGCGCAGGAGATGGGGCGTCCGGTCAATGTATTCACGGCGCCGAATTACAAGGCTTATGCCAGCGAGACGCAGCGCGGCGTGTACGACATCGTGGTCACGCCGCCGCATTTTGCGCGCTTGGCGCAGCGCGAGGCGGGCTATATTCCGCTGGCGATGTATACGCGCGAATTGCGCGGCATGGTGGTGGTGGCGCGCGATTCCCCGATCCAAAGTTTGCCGGCGCTCAAAGGCCGGCGGATTGCGACACCGAATCAGCTTGCGCTGGTGACCATGATGGGGCGCCAACTGTTGCGCGAAAACGGGCTGGCCGCGGAAGGTTCCGTGAGCATACTGGACGTGGCCTCGCATAATAACGCGGTGCTGGCGGTGCAAAACGGCGAGGCGGAGGCGGCGATTACGTCAAGCACCGCATTGGAGCAGATGCCCGCTGAACTGCGCAACAGCGTGCGCGTCATTGCGCAAACCCCGCGCGTGCCGCATGTGATGTATCTGGCCCATCCGCGGCTGGGGCAGTCGATCAAGCGCATCAAGGCGGCGCTGCTGAATTTTCCGCAAGCGGCGGAGGGCCGCGTGTTTCTCCATGACGCCGGATTCGAAGGGATACGTACGATCGACGAGGCGGATTTAAAAAGCATGGATCCCTACCTCAAGGAACTCAAGCGGCTGCTGGAAACCATGCAGCCGTGAAGCGGCGCAGCCGGCTGAGGCGCGC
>MEQN01000122.1:9353-9478 GCA_001770235.1 Betaproteobacteria bacterium RBG_16_58_11 | reverse complement strand
AAAACGATTTCCCCTTTGCGGATTCGCCCAGTGTTCAATTTCTCGGTTGTTAAATCGCTGCGCACCAAGCTGATATTAGCCAGCGTCGTGGTGGAAATTGTCATGCTCACGCTGCTGGTGGGTAA
>MEQN01000122.1:5151-9294 GCA_001770235.1 Betaproteobacteria bacterium RBG_16_58_11 | reverse complement strand
TAAAGCCGCTGTTCAACGCCGCCCTGGTCGGCCCCATGGCCCAGCGCGACTATGCGACCCTGGGCGAGATCTTGAAAGAGATTCAAACCGAGAAGGGCGTCACTTATCTGGTGCTGCTGGATAACCAAGGCAAGACCGTCGTGTCCGTGGGCTGGGATCGCAGCCGGCCGCTGCCCGTACTGGATAAGGATATCGCGGCGGTTGACGCCGCTGCTGGCCGCACCTTCAACACCCACACCGCGATCGAGTTTGCCGGCCAGAAGTACGGCGACCTGCGCTATGGGATTTCGCTCGAAAGCCTGCTCGTGAGCAAGCAGCGCCTGGCGCAACAAAGCACCCTCATCGCGGTGGCGGAGGTATTGCTGACATTGCTCCTGCTCACGGGGCTCGGCATTTGGCTCACGCGTCACTTGGGCTTGCTCACCGAAGCCAGCCAACAAATCGCCCAAGGCGATTTCAATGTCAATCTGGCGGTGAAAAGCGACGACGAAGTGGGGGTGCTGACGCAAGCGATGAATCAAATGTCGCAGGCGGTACGCCAGCGGGTGGAGGCGCTGGCCGAGAGCGAAGCCAAATTCCACGCCATCGCCGACTACACCTATGACTGGGAAAACTGGGTTGACCCGGGCGGCAAGCTGATTTGGGTGAATTCCTCGGTAGAGCGGCTGAGCGGTTACACCCCCGAGGAGTGCCTGGCGATGGCGGATTTTCCCGCCGCGCTCATTGTGGAGGAGGATCGGGAGCGCGTGCTGAAGGAATTCGGGCGCGCGGTGAAGGGCAGCATGGGCGAGGCATTCGAGTTTCGCATGCGGCGCAAGGAGGGCGATATCTTCTGGGCGGCGATGTCATGGCAGCCGATTTACGGCCCTAACCATGAATTTCTCGGGCATCGCAGCAGCATTCGCGATGTTACCGAGTTGAAGCAAGCCGAGTTCGTGCTGCATGAGGCGGTCGAGGAGTTGCGCCAATCGGAAGATGTTCAGCGCCGGCTGCTGGTCCAAGCGCAGCAAGAACAGGCGCGCATGAGCTCGCTGCTCTCCGCCATGAATATCGGCATTCTGTTCGAAAACGCCGAGAACCGCGTGATCTACGTCAACCCGGCGTTCCGCCGCGTCTGGCTGATTCGCGACAATGTCGAGCTCGCCGGGCGGCTGACCACCGAGGTGCTTGGCTTCTCTGCCAATGTGCTGGCGCGCCCGGATCATTTTTCCAAGCACATTTTGTTTGTGATGGATACGCATGAGGTGTCGGAGACATTCGAGATCGTCATGGCCGACGGCCGCGTGGTGACGCAGCTCTCCTATCCGGTGCGCGATCTGGAGGGGCGCTTCATCGGCCGCCTGTGGGTTTACGAAGACGTCACGCGCGAGCGCCAAACCGCGGAGCAGTTGATCTACCTCGCCGAGCGCGATTCGCTTACCGGCCTGTTTAACCGCCATCGCTTCCAGGATGAATTGGGGCGCATGCTGGTGGATTCCGACCGGCGCAATTCGCGCGGCGCGCTGCTGTTTTTCGACTTGGACGAGTTCAAGTATGTGAACGATACCTTCGGCCACCGCGCCGGCGACGCCATGCTGATTCGCGTCGCAGGCGAGGTCAGCACCCTGATCCGGCGCAACGAAATCTTCAGCCGCTTAGGGGGAGATGAATTCGCGGTGCTGGTGCCGGATGCAAGCGAGCGCGAGGCGGCGATGCTGGCCGAGCGCATCGTACGCTCGATTTCGCAAATCCCGTTCCGCTTCGAGGGCCAGAATATCCGGCTCACCACCAGCTTAGGGATAGCGCTCTATCCCCAGCATGCCGACAACGCGGAAGAGTTGATCGCCCATGCCGACGCGGCCATGTACCAGGCGAAAGAGGCGGGCAAAAACGCCTGGCGCATCTACCGCTCCGACCTTGACGCCTCGCGCGAGATGTTGTCGCGGCTCAGTTGGAACGAGCGCATCAGCAATGCGCTGGAGAAGAACCTGCTGCGCTTGCATTTCCAAGGCGTGTACAACGCCATCGACGGCACGCTGTCCCATCTTGAAGTGCTGGTGCGCATGATCGACGAAAGCGATCCGGAGCGCATCATCATGCCCGGCCATTTCATTCCGCTGGCGGAAAAAACCGGCAAGGTGCTGGAAATCGACCGCTGGGTGATCAGCCAAAGCGTTGCTTTGCTTGCCGAGTCGCGCGACATTCCCTCGCTCGCGGTGAATATTTCCGGCCGATCATTCGACGATCCGCTGCTGCCGCAGTACATCGCCGAGGAGTTGAGTAAAAACGGGGTCGAGCCGTTCCGTCTGCTGGTGGAATTGACCGAGACCGCGGCGGTGTCCGATCTGCACGACGCGCAGCGCTTCATCGAAGCGCTGCACCAAACCGGCTGCCGCGTTTGCCTGGACGACTTCGGCACCGGTTTTTCTTCCTTCGCTTATCTCAAACACCTGAAGGCGGATATCCTGAAAATCGACGGCCTGTTCATTCGCGATCTGTCCAACGACCGCGACAACCAGGTATTCGTCAAATCCATCGTGGACGTGGCGCGCGGCATGCACAAAATCACCGTGGCGGAGTTCGTGGAGGATGCCGAGACCCTGGAGATGTTGAAAGCCTTCGGCGTCGATCTGGTGCAGGGCTACCACCTCGACATGCCGCGCGGCCAACACCCGGCGCTGACCAAGGCCGCCTGAGCGCCCCTAGAAGCGTGCCAATTGCGCTATCATTAGCGTTTTTCGATATTCCTGAAAGGCAAGATCATGGCGCGTATGGTGCATTGCGTGAAGCTCGGCCGCGAAGCGGAAGGCCTGGATTTTCCGCCCTATCCCGGCGAATTGGGCAAACGTATATTCGAGAGCGTTTCCAAGGAGGCATGGCAAGGCTGGATCCGGCTGCAAACCATGCTGGTGAACGAAAACCGGCTTAACCTGGCGGATATCAAGGCGCGCCAGTACTTGGCAGCGCAGATGGAAGGCCATTTCTTCGGCGGCGGCAGCGAAATGCCGGCTGGTTTCGTGCCCCAAGGCAAAGGCAAGTAAGCGGCACGAAACGGTCGCAAAGTTCGCCCACACCCAATGAAGGCCGCTACATTTGCGGCCTTTTGCATTTTCTTAAAAACATGTGAACCACGGGGGACACGGGGCGCACGGGGAAGATCAAACACTGTTTAGCTCGCCTTCTTACCTGCAAGGCGTAATGGCGTAGCCATAGAGATGATTGGCCACCATGTTTTCCCCGTGCGCCCCGTGTCCCCCGTGGTTAAACTGTCTCATTTGGCTTTTCTCACCATCATGCCCAATCTCGACGCACCGGAACTCTATCTCAATCGCGAGCTGGCTCAGCTTGAGTTCAACGCGCGCGTGTTGGCGCAAGCCGAGGACGAGGCGGTGCCGATCCTGGAGCGGCTAAAATTCCTGTGCATCGTCTCGAACAATATGGACGAGTTTTTCGAAATTCGCGTGGCGGGACTCAAAGAGCAAATCAAATTCAACAGCGACGTGGCCGGCCCGGATGGACTCGCGCCGCGTCAGGCGTTCAAGGCGGTAGCGCAACGCGCGCATGCCCTGGTGACGCGGCAATACGCCTTGCTGAACGACGTGATCCTGCCGGAGTTGGCGCGCGAGGGGGTGCGCTTCCTGCGCCGCACCCAATGGAATACCGCGCAAAGCCAATGGGTGAAAGGCTACTTTTTCCGCGAAGTGATGCCCGTGCTGACGCCGATCGGACTGGACCCGGCGCATCCCTTCCCACGCGTGTTGAACAAGAGTCTCAATTTCGCGGTGGAACTGGAAGGTAAAGACGCCTTCGGCCGCAATTCCGGCGCCGCTATCGTGCAGGCGCCGCGCGTGCTGCCGCGCGTGATTCGTCTCCCGCATGAGGTGGCGGGGTGCGAATACGGTTTCGTGTTTCTGTCTTCGGTGCTGCACGCGCATGTCGGCGAGTTGTTCGCCGGCATGCAAGTGAAGGGGTGTTATCAATTTCGCGTGACGCGCAATTCCGATTTGTTCGTGGACGAGGAAGAAGTCACCAACCTGCGCGTGGCGCTGCAAGGCGAGCTATCGCATCGCCACTTCGGCAATGCGGTGCGGCTGGAAGTGGCCGACAGTTGCTCGCCCGAAATGGCGGATTTTTTGCTCAGCCAATTCGGCCTGGCATCGGACG
>MEQN01000122.1:671-5096 GCA_001770235.1 Betaproteobacteria bacterium RBG_16_58_11 | reverse complement strand
CTGGGTGGAGCGGCCGGATCTCGGCTACCCCGGCTTCGTGCCGGGCCTGCCGCCGGCGCTGGCGAAAGAGGGTGACCTGTTCGCCACGATCCGCAAAGAAGATATTCTGCTGCACCACCCCTTCCAGTCGTTCGGCCCGGTGACCGAATTCATCCAGCTCGCCGCGCGCGATCCGCAGGTGCTGTCGATCAAGCAGACCGTGTACCGCACCGGCGCCGATTCGGAGATGATGGAAGCGTTGATCACCGCAGCGCAAAGCGGGAAAGAAGTCACGGTGGTCGTGGAATTGCTGGCGCGCTTCGACGAGCAGGCCAACATCAATTGGGCGCAGCGGCTGGAGCAAGCCGGCGCGCATGTGGTGTACGGCGTGGTCGGCTACAAGACCCACGCCAAGATGGTGCTGGTGGTGCGGCGCGAGGAAGCCGGCTTGAAGCGCTATGCGCATCTGGGCACCGGCAATTACCATCCGCGCACCACCAAGCTTTATACCGATTTCGGCCTGTTCACCGCGAATGCGGAAATCTGCGCCGATATAGCCAATGTGTTCGTGCAGCTCACCGGCTTGGGCCGGGCCGGCAAGTTGACCCATTTATGGCAAGCGCCGTTTACCTTGAAGTCCAATATCCTTGCCGCGATCCGCAAGGAAATCGAATATGCACGTGCGGGCGGTGAAGCGCGCATCATGGCCAAAATGAATGCGCTGGTGGATGAGAAAATCATTCAAGCTTTGTACGAGGCTGCGCAAGCCGGCGTGCAAATCGATTTGATTATTCGCGGCGTATGCGCGTTGAAACCCGGCATTCCCGGTGTGTCGGAATCGATCCGGGTGCGTTCGCTGGTGGGGCGCTTTCTCGAACACACCCGAATCTTTTATTTCCATAACGGCGGCGCGGAAGACGTCTATCTCTCCAGTGCCGATTGGATGCACCGCAACCTGCATCGCCGGATCGAAGTCGCATTTCCGGTGCTGGATAAAAAGCTCAAGCGCCGCGTCATCAAAGAAGGGCTCGAACCCTACCTCAAAGATAATTGCCAAGCCTGGGAGATGGCGGCGTCCGGCGAATACACCCGCCTTGCGCCGCGTCGCGGCAAGCCGTACAGCGCACAGAATGCGCTGCTGGCCGAGCTTGCGAAACCCGGCAAATAAGCGCCTCCCGCGTCTTCCCCTTTCGGGTTAAACTTTAGCCCAGAAAAGCAGAAAGACTTGGCCGCGAATTAACGCTAATTTCGCCAATTAAAACCAAAAAATAATTTGCGGGAATTAGCGTTAATTCGCGGCCCAGATTTTTTCTATAACCATGCAATAAGGTAGATATGAATTCGCACGAAAGCAACAACACAACGCCTGCAGCACTGCCCAAGATTCGCAAGGTTTGCGTTATCGGCGGCGCCGGTTTTGTCGGCCGCCATATCGTGCATTTGCTGCACAGCGGCGGATATGAGGTGCGCGTGCCGACGCGGCATCGCGAGCGCGCCAAGGATTTGATCGTGCTGCCCGGCGTGGATGTGGTTGAGGCCGATATTCATGATCCGAGTGCTTTGAGCACGTTGCTGGAAGGCATGGATGCCGTCATCAACCTGGTCGGCATCCTGCATGAAAAGCACGTCGGCCGCATCGACAAGCCGAGCGCGCGGCGCGGCGATTTTCATCAAGCGCACATCGAGCTGCCGCGCAAAATCTTGCAGGCCTGCGCCAAGCACGGCATCAAGCGCGTGCTGCATATGAGCGCACTGAATGCCGATGCCACCTCGAAAAGCGCCTACCTGCGTTCCAAGGGCGCGGGCGAGGCGCTGCTGCGCGAGGCGGGGCAGCCGCACTCTGACAACGAACGCGGGTATCTCGACGGCCCGAAATTCACCCGCGGTCAGCGCATGGCGGTTACGGTGTTTCGTCCCTCGGTGATTTTCGGCGCGGAAGATTCCTTCCTCAATCAATTCGCCTGGCTACTGCGGTGCTTGCCCGTCATGGTCTTGGCCTGCGGCCAAGCCAAATTGCAGCCGGTGTATGTGGAGGATGTGGCGCGCGCATTCGTGCGGAGCCTGGAAAACCCCGCGGCCTATGATCAGGCGTATGACTTGTGCGGCCCCAAGGTTTACACCCTGCAACAACTGGTGGCCTACGTGGCGCAACTGCAAGGCATCAAGCGTCCGGTGTTTTCGCTCAATGACCGGCTATCTTATTTCCAGGCTTGGTTATTGGAAAAATTGCCCGGCAAGCTCATGACGCGTGACGATTACTACGCCTTGCTGGGCAATAGTGTATGTGGCTGTGACTTCCCCGCGGTGTTTGGTTTTCAGCCCACGCCGATGGAAGTGATTGCGCCGAAATATCTCGCGCAGGGGGTGGAGCATTCGCACTACGATGGTTTCCGCTGCAACGCGCGGCGATAAATCAGGCGTCGGGAATCAGGTGTCAGGAAAAATCTACACAGTTGGCGGCGCGGTACGCGATGAGCTGCTCGGCCTACCGGTGCAGGATCGCGATTTCGTGGTGGTGGGGGCGACGCCGGAGGAGATGGTGCGGCTCGGCTATCAGCCGGTAGGCAAGGATTTTCCGGTGTTCTTGCATCCCAAAACGCACGAGGAATATGCGCTGGCGCGCACCGAGCGCAAGACCGCGCGCGGCTACAAGGGCTTCCAGGTTTACGCAGCACCCGAGGTCACGCTGGAGCAAGATCTGGCGCGGCGCGATCTGACCATCAATGCCATTGCCAAGGATGAAGCCGGCGCGCTGATTGATCCCTATGGCGGACAAGCTGATCTCGCCGCCAAAGTGCTGCGCCATGTCAGCCCGGCGTTCAGTGAAGACCCGGTACGCATTTTGCGCGTGGCGCGCTTCGCCGCACGCTTTGCCGATTTCACTGTCGCCGAGGAAACGCTGGTGCTGATGCGCGAGATGGTACAAAGCGGCGAAGTGGACGCCTTAGTCCCCGAGCGCGTCTGGCAGGAAATTTCACGCGGCTTGATGGAGGCGAAACCCTCGCGCCTCTTCGACGTGCTGCGTGCCTGCGGTGCCTTAGCCCGCATCATGCCGGAAGTGGATTGTCTGTTCGGCGTGCCGCAAAACCCCAAGAGCCATCCCGAGATCGATACCGGCGTGCATGTGATGCTGGTGCTGGATATGGCGGCGACAAAAAAATTTCCCTTGCCGGTGCGTTTCGCCGCGCTGTGCCATGATCTGGGCAAAGGCGCTACGCCGAAGGAAGCCTGGCCGAATCATAACGGACATGAAGCGCACGGTGTCGCGTTGGCGCAAGCCCTGTCGCGCCGCATCAAAGCGCCGAGCGATTGCGCCGAATTGGCGGTGCTGGTCGCGCGCTGGCACGGCGAGGTGCACAACGCCGATCAACTGCCCGCCGAGGCCTTGGTCAAGTTGTTGCAGCAAGTCGATGCCTTCCGCCAGCCGCCGCGCTTCGTGCAATTCCTGCAAGCCTGCGCCGCCGATTACTGGGGCCGGCCGGGCTATCCGGGCAAGCGGTTTATCGCGGCGGAGCGCTTGGCCAGCGCCTATCAGATAGCCGCGCAAGTCGATGCGGGTGCGGTCGCCCAGCAGCACCAAGGCGGCGAGGCGATCAAACAAGCGGTGTTCGCGGCGCGCTGCGATGCGGTCAAACAGGCCTTGTAATTCGCTTGATTGTGATTGGCGTGGAGCATCCGAAAAATCAAAGTAAACTGTTTCGCTACTGCGAACTTGGTAAGGGTATTTTTGCCGCTTAGTACTTAATTTGTGTTTGCAGACAATATTTAAGTCAGCGGGAGAAAGGGATAGTAGTGATTCCACAACAACAAAAACCAAGCGCAATGATCGATCAGCGGCGTTGCGGCTCCATCTGGCTGCAACACTCACACGGAAAGTCTGCATGACCAAGCTCACCCTCAGCCAGCTTTCCAGCCTGCTGTTTCGCGCCTGCGACGACCTGCGCGGCAATATGGACGCCTCGGAATACAAGGAATACATCTTCGGCATGTTGTTCCTGAAGCGGCTCTCCGACCTTTTCGACCAGGAACGCGAGCAACTCGGCAAAGAGCTGAAGGCCAAGGGCATGGCAGATGCGGTTATCGCCCCCCAGTTCGCCAATCCCGACAAGTACACCTTCTTCGTCCCGGAAGAAGCGCGCTGGTCGACGATCCGCCACCTCAAGACCAATGTCGGCACCTCGCTCAACAAGGCGCTCGAAGCCCTCGAAGATGCCAACGTCGATGCCTTGCAGGACGTGCTCAAGGGCATCAATTTCAACAAGAAGATCGGACAGCGCACGCTCGACGACGACACCCTCGCCAACTTCATCCAGAACTTCGAAAAAATCCCGCTGCGCGACGAGAACTTCGAGTTTCCCGATTTGTTGGGCGCGGCCTACGAATACCTGATCAAGTTTTTCGCCGACTCCGCCGGCAAGAAGGCGGGCGAGTTCTACACCCCGGCGG
>MEQN01000122.1:377-617 GCA_001770235.1 Betaproteobacteria bacterium RBG_16_58_11 | reverse complement strand
CATCTACGACCCCACCTGCGGATCGGGCGGCATGCTGATCCAGACCCGCGACTACATCCGCGAGTGCGGCGGCGATCCGCGCGACCTGTCGCTGTTCGGGCAGGAGAGCATCGGCACCACCTGGTCCATCTGCAAGATGAACATGCTGCTGCACGGCATCTCCCACGCCGATATCCGCCAGGAAGACACCCTGCGACGCCCGCAGCACAAGGCCGAAAGCAACGAGCTGAAACGCTACGA
>MEQN01000122.1:0-245 GCA_001770235.1 Betaproteobacteria bacterium RBG_16_58_11 | reverse complement strand
AGGCCGACGGCAAGATGGCCACCGTCATGCCGCACGGCGTGCTGTTCCGCGGCGGCGAGGAGAAGGAAGCGCGCAAGCACTTCATCGAACGCGGCTGGCTCGAAGCCGTCATCGGCCTGCCCGCCGGACTGTTCTACGGCACCGGCATCCCCGCCTGCGTGCTGGTGATGAACAAGCAAGGCGCACAAGACCGCAAGCACATCCTCTTCATCAACGCCGACCGCGAATATCGCGAAGGCAAGGCG
>MEQN01000121.1:3980-5304 GCA_001770235.1 Betaproteobacteria bacterium RBG_16_58_11 | reverse complement strand
CAGCGCCCGGAATTGTTGCACCACATTCTGCAAGTGAACACCAAGGCCGTGACTGATTACCTCAATGCGCAAATCCAAGCCGGCGCGCAAGCAGTGCAGATATTCGATACTTGGGGCGGCATGTTGTCGAGCAATGCATATGAAAAATTCTCGCTCGCCTATTTGCGCCAAGTCGTGTCTGGCCTGATTCGTAACCACGACGGCGAACGCGTGCCCTGTATCGTGTTCACCAA
The DNA here is from genome assembly GCA_001770235.1 of Betaproteobacteria bacterium RBG_16_58_11. Lineage (GTDB taxonomy): Bacteria > Pseudomonadota > Gammaproteobacteria > Burkholderiales > Thiobacteraceae > RBG-16-58-11. Next base: position 5,071 of record MEQN01000121.1, on the reverse strand, counting down.
GAGCGGTGGCATTTGGCTGGAGAAAATCGCCGCTATCGGTTGCGACGCAGTCGGCCTCGACTGGACCTGCGACATCGGCGAAGCGCGCAAACGCGTCGGCGGCCATATTTCGCTGCAAGGCAATATGGACCCGATGGTGCTGTTCTCCGACCCTGCCGCCATCCGCAAGGAAGTGCAGCGCATCCTCGTCAGCTACGGCTCGGGCAGCGGCCACGTGTTCAACCTCGGCCACGGCATCTCGCAATTCACCCCGCCCGAGAATGTCGCCGCACTGGTGGATGCGGTGCATGAATTGTCTCTGGCGTTTCACTAAGGCCGCTACGCTACACACCCTATTTGTCGGGTGGCTTTACAGTTGCCCGACAAGCACCCAGCATATCTCTTGATGAATCAGCGACATATTCGTCTGGGCATAAATATTGCTTTTTGACCACAAGTTTTCACACAATTTCAAGGATATTGGGGGACCATATGAATAAAAACAGCATTCGGAAAATTTTCCTATCACTGATATTGCTGCTCACTTCGCAAGCTGCTTTCTCAAGCGCCATCTTGAGCACATCGCCAAGCGTAATTCAGGCGCCTATCCCGTCATCGCTGCAGAAGGACGTCTTGCAGAGCAACACCACCATTTTTGCCTACCAAGAGCGTCAAGGCGTACTGCTAAATTCTGGATTGCTTGTTAACTATATGGGCACTGGCACATATCATCCCGCGCTCACTAACGAAGCAGCCACTTTGCTCATCAGCGCCGGCGCCATCGTCGACAGCTACTTATTCCATTTCGACATGTTCTTTCTAGGCACGGGCATTCGATCTTTGGGTACCATTACATTCGACAGCGACATCCTAGGAATCATCGGAAGCCACAACCCATTGGTAAGTACAGACGCCTTGCTCGGGAACCCCGGAACCCTTTATGAGACCACAACACCTACTTTTGGTGGCAGGGGGTTGGAAGGCGCAAACTTCAGTGCTGCGTTATCGAGGGACTGGGTCACTATATCCGGTGACCGCAGGACATTAACGCTCGATCTAGGTGTCGGGGAATGGTTTGACGATGTTCGAGTCGTGGTTGACGGGCAAGCCCA
>MEQN01000121.1:3553-3961 GCA_001770235.1 Betaproteobacteria bacterium RBG_16_58_11 | reverse complement strand
CCCTTAGTACTAATTGGCTTCGTCACACTTCTGGCCTCTCGCCACAAATAACTTACCATCGCTGCTGGGCTCTGGCAGCAAGAGCCCAGCACACGCACTGTACCCAAGAACACCCAATATTTACGTCCCCGTAATGAAGTGCGCCCCGCTTCGACTAAGCGTTTCATCCACCTAAAGGGGCATCGTATGAAATTCGGTATTCGCACTTTATCGGCCATGGCCGCCATCCTCGCTTTGATCGCGGCCGGTTTATCCTATTGGGCCGGAGAACAAATCAGCATGGCCGGCAAGAAAGGGGGCGATGCGCGCGAAGCCACGTTCCAGTCATACCGCATTGCTCAATCCTTGAAATCCTTGGCGGCCGGGTATGAGCTGACGATGAACGAGTTCTACTCGACGGTTTTAAAG
>MEQN01000121.1:769-3483 GCA_001770235.1 Betaproteobacteria bacterium RBG_16_58_11 | reverse complement strand
CTGCAAGAGGGCGGCGCGGCTACGGCGGCTGAACTCACGCGGCTCTATAAAGAGATGGATAGCTTTCGCCTGGGCTTAGAGGGCGCCATGACCAGCACGGATAAGGATTGGGATCGGGCGCGCGAAGCGCTGTTTAAGCTGAATGTGTTGTCGGTGCAAGCGATTCATCAAGCGGATTTACTCGGACAAGGCGCCGGCGAGCGTGCCACGGCCATGGACATGGGCTGGCAAGCCCATCAGTCGCAAGCGCTCCTGCTGCTGCGCATCGCTGCAATCTTGGCTTTAGTAACGGGGGGCGTAATGCTGGCCGGCGCCCTGCGCTTGGGCCGCGCACCCGCTTAAGCTAAAACGGCTTTTGAACTTTTCTTGGATTTAAACATGAATCCCCGCCCGCGCCAGCGCCCAGACCATGCACACATAGCCGATTGCCGTGGCGCACGACGACGCCGCCAAGCTCACCCAGAAGCCCCAACCGGCGCGCAGCATCACCGGCAACAATACGAACAGCAGCAGGGAAGGAATCACCAGCCAAAAAATGCCTTGCGCGAGCGTGGTGATTTTTTGGATATCCCCTGTTTCCAGATAGAGCCAGACGAACGCCAATAAAGAAGTTAGCGGCAGCGACGCCAACGCCGCTGCCCAGAATGAGCTGCGCTTGGCAATCTCGGCCACGGCGACAACCACCCCGGCGGAAATCGCAACTTTGATGGTGTATTGAAATAAAGGCATGGAATACGCTCGAATATTAGCCAATAGGGCACGCCGCAATATAGCATTAGCCTCAATATATCCAGCAAATCAGCGGGCTTGATAAAGCTATTTTCATGCCACTTATGCACAAAACCGGCATTTTGTATAAATCCATAAACAAATCAAATGGATCGCTTTTGTGATGTCGCATCTATATGATTTATAATAATAATAATTATATTTCCAGAGCCCTTGTTTTTCCATCTCTTGACTTTAAATGCGATCTGCGCTCCTTCCTTAAATAATATGCACAAAGTTATCCACAGGCTGGAATGGCCCGTATTTAGGCCTGTTCCGAATATGCCATTAATGCCGTGTGGGAAATAAGCGGGCCCGGGAAGATTCATGCAAACCACCCCTGAAAAAATCGCACAAATCGCAGTGGATGTTCCACTCTCGCGGCATTTCGACTACCTCGCGCCGGGAATCAGTCAGGATGATATTGGCCGTCGGGCCTTAGTGCCGTTCGGCCGGCGGCTGGTGGTGGGCGTGATTGTCGGGATCGCGCATGCGCCCGCCGACCCCGCATTTCAACTCAAGCGCGTGAAGGAAGTTTTTTACGATGTGCCACCGTTGCCGCCAGCGGTTTTAAAACTCGCACGCTTTTGCAGCGAGTATTACCACTACCCCCTGGGCCAAGTACTCGCCACCTTGTTGCCGGTACGGCTGCGGCGCACGCAGCCGGTGGGCGCCTTGACCGAAGCGCGCTACGTGTTAACGGATGCCGGACGGGATGCGGCAGCGGATGCGCTGCCCAAGCGCGCCTTGGTAAAGCAGAAACTGCTGGCCGCACTACGTGCATCGGGCAGCCTCACGCATGCCGGGATCGCGCGTCTCTCGCCTAGCGCCAACAAGGCGGTGAAAGAATTCGCGACGCAGGGTTGGGTAAGCATCACGCAGGAGCCGCTCACTGCTGCGGCCCGCAATCACACCCTGCCCGCCAGCCTCGATGCGCCCACGCTCAATCCAGAACAGCAGCAGGCACTCGATGCCCTATGCGCCGCGCCGGCAGGATTCAGCGCCTGGCTATTGCATGGCGTAACCGGCAGCGGCAAGACCGAGGTGTATCTGCATCTGATCGAAGACATCCTCGCGCGTGGCGGCCAGGTATTGGTGCTGGTGCCGGAAATCAATCTCACCCCGCAGCTCGAATCGCGTTTTCAAGCGCGTTTCCCCCGTGCTGTCATTGTCAGCTTGCACAGCAATTTGAATGAGGGTGAACGCCTCAGGCATTGGCTGATGGCGCAACAAGGCGCGGCGCAAATTGTGCTCGGCACGCGGCTGGCGGTATTCACCCCCATGCCGGCGCTGCAATTGATGGTGGTGGATGAGGAGCACGACGGCTCGTTCAAGCAGCAAGACGGCATGCGCTATTCGGCGCGCGATGTGGCGGTGTTTCGCGCGCGCGAGGCGGCGATTCCCATCCTGCTCGGCTCGGCCACGCCTGCGCTGGAGAGCTATCACAATGCACTGAATGGCCGCTATCGCCTGCTCACCTTGCAAACGCGCGCGGTGGCCGATGCCGCGCCGCCCACGGTGCACTGCATTGATCTGCGGCGCGAGGCCTTGATGGAGGGCTTTTCCACGCCGCTGATCAGCGCGCTGAAGCAGCGTATCAAGCGCGGCGAACAAAGCCTGCTGTTCATCAACCGCCGCGGCTTCGCACCGGTGCTGATGTGCGGCGGTTGCGGCTGGCTCGCCGGCTGCACGCGTTGCACCAGCCGTCTGGTGGTGCACCTCAAGGAACAGCGTTTGCGCTGCCATCACTGCGGCCACGAGGAGCGTCTGCCGCGCGCCTGCCCCAGTTGCGGCAATGTCGATCTAGCACCCGTGGGGCAAGGCACGCAGCGGCTGGAAGCCACGCTGGAAAAACTTATACCCGAGGCGCGCATTTTGCGCGTGGACCGCGACAGCACCCGGCGCAAGAATTCCCTGCCGGAAATGCTGGAGAAAGTGCATGCAGA
>MEQN01000121.1:460-751 GCA_001770235.1 Betaproteobacteria bacterium RBG_16_58_11 | reverse complement strand
TGCATGCACAGGAAATCGATATCCTGGTCGGCACGCAAATGCTGGCCAAGGGCCATGATTTTCCCAAGCTTACCTTGGTGGGCATTCTCAATGCCGATGGCGGCTTGTATAGCGCGGATTTTCGCGCCTCCGAACGCTTATTTGCGCAACTGCTGCAAGTCGCCGGCCGTGCCGGGCGCGCCTCCCGCGGCGGCGAAGTGCTGATCCAAACCGCGTTTCCGGAGCACCCCTTATTCGCCGCATTGAAGCACGGCGATTATGCGGCATTTGCCAAAACGCTACTCAGCGAGC
>MEQN01000121.1:0-423 GCA_001770235.1 Betaproteobacteria bacterium RBG_16_58_11 | reverse complement strand
CATGCTGCGAGCTGAAGCCAGCAATCTCGATGCCGCGCTCAAATTTCTGCGCGCAGCCGCCACCCTCGCCTCCGCGAGTAAACATGTCAACATCTATGACCCCGTGCCCGCCCTCATGGCGCGATTAGCAGGTAATGAACGCGCACAGTTATTAGTGGAATCTACTTCGCGTGCCGCACTACAAAGATTTCTAGCGCTTTGGATGCCCGAATTAGAAACGCATAAATCACGCAATGTACGTTGGGCCTTGGATGTGGATCCGCTGGAAGGTTAACCTCATTCATTTAGCAAATGCGGATAAAACTTCCAAGCGGAATTTAGGTTAATCGGGGGGTGTCCGCGATTTTGTGTAAACGGGTAATCGTTTAAAGTTGCGGCATCCGCTCATCGAACATGATGGTGAACCGATTTAGCGCCGCCTTC
>MEQN01000120.1:6433-7079 GCA_001770235.1 Betaproteobacteria bacterium RBG_16_58_11 | reverse complement strand
GCTGACTTTATGCGCGATGTCTGCGGCCGATGCCGAGGTGTTCAAATGCATCAACCCCGCCGGCAAAATTACCTATTCCGAAACGAAAGAAGCCAACGCCCAATGCACTCCGGTAACCACGCCGATTAACGTGGTGCACGCGACGAGAACCGCTGCGCCGGTATCCAGATCAGACTCGGAGGGAGGCGGCAAACAAGACGCGTCGCGCGGGCAAATCGCCGAGCAGGAGCGCGCTTTGGCCGAGGCCAAAAAAGCGCTGACGGAGCAAGAGAGTATTCGTCTCGGCGAAGAGAAAAATTATCAAAGGGTATTGGATCGCCTCAAGCCCTATCAAGACAAAGTCGCCGAGATCGAGAAAAAGCTGGTCCAATTGCGCGAGGAGCAGGGCAAGGCGAAGTGAACGTTACCGCGGGTCGATGATCGAGTGCGAGGCGGATGCCGGCATGGAAGAGCGTTCAACATGAGGGCGTGTCTTGATTGGCGATGCGGCGCCGGCTTCATCTTATGGCTTACCCTTTCTAGCATGACACTCGCCGCCACCGATCCCTCGACCGAAGATCCAGAGCAAACCGTCTGCGGCTGGTTTAAGGAAAGGCTCGCATTCGCGGCGTGGAGCGCGGTTGCGGGCGCGCCGAATCCTCAAGCC
>MEQN01000120.1:6280-6422 GCA_001770235.1 Betaproteobacteria bacterium RBG_16_58_11 | reverse complement strand
GCCGGGCGCTGCGCCGGTTTCCTTCAAGACCCGGGACGGGCGCGCCTTGGCCGGTTATAAAATTTCAGCCAGGCCAGCACCACCAGGCGTCGGGAGGCGCAGCGGCTTCCTGTTGGTGGCCCAGGGGAACGCCATGCTGGCA
>MEQN01000120.1:5923-6211 GCA_001770235.1 Betaproteobacteria bacterium RBG_16_58_11 | reverse complement strand
GGCTATGGCGCTTCGGAAGGCAAGCCGCGCTTGCAGGCGATCGTGGGCGATTACCGCGAGATTTTCCAGGCGCACAGCGCCAGCGGCTATGAACGTAAATTGCTTTACGGCATTTCGTTTGGCGGCGTGGTCATGCTGAATGTCATCGGCAGGGGGATCCAATTCGACAAGGCCGTCATCGATTCCGCGCCGAGCCGGGTCTCTAACTTGGGTTGCCCCGCCGAGTACGATCCCGTTGGCAAGCTGCCTGCGGACAGTTCACCGCTTCTGATTATCAGCGGCCTGCAA
>MEQN01000120.1:5557-5914 GCA_001770235.1 Betaproteobacteria bacterium RBG_16_58_11 | reverse complement strand
GTCCGAGCGGGCGAAATGCGGGAATTGCTTGAAATGGCCCGCGCCCGGGGCGCCAAGACGATGGTCGCCGAACATTTCGCCCACCCGTTTATGGATGCCGATGCCGCCATTCACGGGCAGCGGCAAAAAATCGTGCAGGAGCACCTTTTCGATTGACTGGGCTTTCCCGGCCCTTGAAATCCAATAGACTCGCCCCCATTATTACTTCGCAAAAATTCACCATAGGACGATGAAATGACCACCGAAATTCAAAAAGAAACCCTGGGCTTTCAGGCCGAAGTGAAGCAGTTGTTGCGGCTGATGATTCACTCCTTGTACAGCAATAAGGAAATATTCCTGCGGGAGTTGATTTCCAAC
>MEQN01000120.1:5180-5545 GCA_001770235.1 Betaproteobacteria bacterium RBG_16_58_11 | reverse complement strand
TGCGACAAGCTGCGCTTCGAGGCGCTATCGGATGGGGCGTTATATGAGGGTGATAGCGATCTAAAGATCCACGTCGCGTACGACAAGGATGCCCGCACCATCACGCTTTCCGACAACGGCATCGGCATGTCGCGCAACGAGGTGATCGAAAATATCGGCACCATCGCGCGTTCCGGCACACGCGAATTCTTGGATCGCATGACGGGCGATCAAGCCAAGGATGCGAATCTGATCGGCCAATTCGGCGTGGGCTTTTATTCCTCATTTATCGTCGCCGACAAAGTGACGGTGCTCACCCGCCGCGCCGGATTGACACCCGAGCATGGCGTGCAATGGGAATCGAGCGGCGAGGGCGATTACACCCT
>MEQN01000120.1:4708-5036 GCA_001770235.1 Betaproteobacteria bacterium RBG_16_58_11 | reverse complement strand
GACGAAGATACCGCCGTCAATCAAGCCAATGCGCTCTGGGCGCGTCCCAAGAGCGAGATCACCGACGAGCAATACACCGAGTTTTACAAACATGTGGCGCACGATTTCGAGCCGCCGCTGGCGCATGTGCACAGCAAGGTCGAGGGCAAGCAGGAATACGCCATGCTGCTGTATGCGCCGGCGCATGCGCCCTTCGATTTGTGGGACCGTCAGCCGCACCACGGCATCAAGCTCTACGTGCGGCGCGTGTTCATCATGGAGGAGATGGAAAAGCTCATGCCGCACTATCTGCGTTTCGTGCGCGGCGTGATCGACTCCAATGATCTGC
>MEQN01000120.1:1853-4649 GCA_001770235.1 Betaproteobacteria bacterium RBG_16_58_11 | reverse complement strand
GGCGCAACCAAGAAGGTGCTCGGCATGCTGGAAGAGTTGGCCGAAAACGATCAGGAAAAATACGCCACCTGCTGGCGCGAATTTGGCCGCGTGTTGAAAGAAGGCGTGGGTGAAGATCACGCCAATAAGGAGCGCATCGCAAAATTGCTGCGCTTTGCTACTACCCAAGCGGATACTGAAGCCGAGAACGTTTCACTCGCCGATTATGTGGCACGGATGAAAGAAGGCCAGAGCAAGATTTATTACGTCACCGCCGACAGTTTCGCCGCCGCCAAAAATAGCCCGCATCTGGAGATCTTCCGCAAGAAGGGTGTCGAGGTGGTCTTGCTGCATGACCGCGTGGACGAATGGCTGGTATCGAATCTGCCCGAGTTCGAAGGCAAAGCATTGCAGTCAGTGGCCAAGGGCGATCTTGATCTAGGCCAACTCGACGATGCCGAGGAGAAGCAAGCGCGCGAACAAGAACAGACCACCTACAAGGACTTTGTGGAAAAGATCCAAGCTGCGCTGGGCGAGCAAGTGAAAGCTGTCCGCGTCTCGCACCGTCTCACGGATTCCCCCGCATGCCTGGTGGTGGATGAGCGGGATATGGGCATGAATCTGGAGCGCATGCTGAAAGCCGCGGGCCAGCCCGTACCCCTGTCTAAACCCATCTTGGAAGTGAATCCGCAACACCCCTTGCTGGCCTTGCTGCAGAGCGAAACCGATACGGCGCGCTTTAGCGATTTCAGCCAAATCCTATTCGATCAGGCGCTACTGTCGGAGGGCGGCCAGTTGGACGACCCGGCGGGATTTGTGAAGAAGTTGAATGGCCTGATGTTGGCATTGGCTGGTAGGTAACTGTAGGGGCTGGGCGGTGCGAGCCTATTCAGAAGCGTGGGCGTTAAGCTGTGCACCCACCAACCACTTATCCAACCCCGTCAAATCTGCATCGACCAACTGCCCGACCGTTGCTTTAAGCCGGAAGTAATTCAAAGTTAGTTCGTAACGCGCGCGCGAATGATCGCGTAGTGCGGCATACAGTTGCTGCCGGCCTCTGAGCACATCGAGTTCTTTCTTCACCCCCGTCGCCACGCCCGACAAGGCGGACTGTAGATTGAGGGTCGAGTACTGCACCGCCTGGTTCGCTGCATTGAGGCGCGACTGGCTCGCTTGCCAACCATGCCAAGCCTGCTTGCTTTGCGCGCGCGCCGTGCGTCGGGCGGATTCAAGCTCTTGCAGCGCCTTGCTGCGCAAGGCTTCCGCTTCTCGCACCTTGGCGCTTTGCCCGCCGCCGGAGTAAATGGGCAAGTTGAATTGCAGCCCGATCACGCTGGTGGTGCTGTTATAACCCACCTGCCCGCCATAGGTGCCCGAGCCTTGTGCGTTCTTGCCGTAAGAACTGGTGATGTCCACCGTCGGCTCGTGCCCCGCGCGCTGTTTGCGGATTTCCTCGTTCGCGACATCCAAGGCCGCCATCGCCGCGTGTACCGCCGGGCTATCGGCAACCGCTTGCCCGAGCCACTTGTCTTGCTTATCACCCCTTAAGTCATGGGGCGTGTATTGATCCGACAAGGCGGGCAGAGCAGGGAAGGGCGCCGCACCGATGATCTGCTCCAAGGCGGCGAATTTCACTGCCTGATCCGATTCCGCCGCCGCGCGTTCGGCGTTGGCTTGGTCGAACTTCATCCGCGCCTCTTCACGCAGCGGCGGGCCAACGACTCCCAAGTCCACCAACCGAACTGCTTGCTCCCACTCGTATCGGCTTGCCGCAACCTGGCCCAAGGTATAGATCAAGTGATCACGCGCGAGCAAGACATCGAACCAGGCTTGCGCCAGCCGCACCAGCAAATCCTGATCCGCCGTCGCAAGCTGGTAGTTTGCCTGCGCCACCGCCGCATCGGCCTGGGTGACCGCCACCCGGTTCGCGCTACGCCACAATGGTTGCGTCAGATTGACCTGCGCCCCATTGCTATTGAATTTATCGTCGAAGGTCGTGCTGGGCGTGGTCTGCGTGGAGTAGACCCGATGATTCCAGTTCGTATTGCCCGAGGCATTGACCTGCGGCAACACCCCGGCGAAGGCTTGGTTGGCGCGCTCCTGCGCCACGGCGAGATTGGCCTGTGCGCCGAGATAGGCCGGATCGCCCTGGCGCGCCAGCGTGACGGCTTGCGAGAGCGTGAGTGCGCTGCATGGGCCGCTCAGGAAAAGCCAAGCAATGGGAAGCACACCGAGAAAAACGCGCGAACGACGGATATTCATGTTTGAACTGCGATGATTGAGATTTGTTTTGCTGAACCGATGCTCGCACCGGCTTGCCCCCTTATGGCGCGCGAAATCATAACATGGTTGATGTCTGAAGCATGGCGCAAAGCAAAGAGCAATTGTCGGGTTTATTTACACTTTTGCTTAAATGGCTAGTGCGCGCCGATTCAAACCTGTGCCCGATCAATCACTTGGCATAGGCGGTATGATACTTGCTATTATTCGCCTAACATAAATTCGCCGCTCGATTTCATTCGCCGATTCGAGCTAACGCGCGGCGAGCATCTAAATAGGGGAGTACGTTTTGCCAAGCATCACCACGCCCGTGGAGGAGCGCACGCTCGTTTGGGCTTTGGGCAGCCTATGCCAGATCAACCGGGTGCCATTCGATCCCGCATTACTGAGCCAGCATTTCCCGCCCCCGTATTCCCTTGAAACCCTGCTTCATGCTTTGCAAGCCTATGGCTTCAAGGCCGAAGCAAAATCCATCTCAAAAGACAACATCGCGCAACTGGTGTTTCCTTGCGTCGCAGTCGTGCGCCTGCCAGATCT
>MEQN01000120.1:662-1812 GCA_001770235.1 Betaproteobacteria bacterium RBG_16_58_11 | reverse complement strand
GAAACAAGCGCGACGCAGCCCTTGCCAGAAGCGTTGCCAGAGCAAACCCCTCAGGCCGCAGCGCAGCGGCCGCAAAGTCTTGCCCTTATCGTCAAAGCCGACACCGAACGGCTGATGTTCTTCGAGCCCGGCAGCGAGACCGCGCAAGTCATCCCGGTCGCAGAATTTGATACACGCTTCGAGCCCTTCGTCATCGCCTTGGCCAAACAGCCTGAATCGCTCACCGACCCCGACCTCGCTAAAGACAAGCCCAGCTTCGGCTTCCGCTGGTTCATCCCCGAGCTGCTCAAGCACAAAAAGATTTGGCGCGAAGTGCTGGCCACTTCACTGGTGATCCAATTGCTCGCACTGGCCACGCCGCTCATGACGCAAGTGGTGGTGGATAAAGTCGTGGTGCACCATTCTCAGAGCACCCTGCTCGTGATTGCCATCGCCTTGTTCTTCAGCATGGCCTTCAGTGCCGGCATGAGCTGGATCCGCCAATACCTGGTGCTGCACACCGGCAATCGTGTCGATGCAGTGCTCGGTACCCAAGTCTTCGAACACCTGTTCCGCCTGCCGCCGCGCTATTTCGAACAACGCTCCACCGGCGTATTGGTCGCGCGTTTGCATGGGGTGGAGACCATCCGTGATTTCATCACCGGCACGGCGGTCACCTTATTCCTCGACATGCCATTTTTGCTGATCTTTCTGGCCATCATGTTCTATTACAGTTGGCAGCTCACCTTGGTGGTGCTGGGTATCGTTACGCTGATCGGCATCCTGAGCTTGCTTATCACGCCCGTCTTGCGCCAGCGGCTGAATCAGCAATTCTTAGTCGGTGCGCGCAACCAGGCATTCGTGACGGAATATGTTTCTGGATTGGAAACCGTCAAATCCCTGCAAATGGAGCCGCAGCTCAACCGCCGATATGGCGAATACCTGGCCGATTACCTCGCCGCCACTTTCAACACCAAGCAACTCGCCAATGGCTACAACACCATCGCCAATTTCTTAGAACAGATGATGACCCTGACCATCCTGGCACTGGGTGCCTGGCTGGTGATGACCCGATCCGACTTCACCATCGGCATGCTGGTCGCGTTCCAGATGTTCGCCGGGCGGGTGAGCCAGCCGCTGCTGCGCATCGTGGGCATTTGGCAAGAGTTTC
>MEQN01000120.1:354-633 GCA_001770235.1 Betaproteobacteria bacterium RBG_16_58_11 | reverse complement strand
GGCGACATCATGAACGCCCCGACCGAACCCTACTCGCTGCTGCCCGCGCACGAAGCGGGCGGCAAGGGCGAGATCAAGATCGAAAACTTGAGCTTCCGCTATAACGAGAACCTGCCTTATCTTTATCGCGATCTCAACCTCACGCTCAAGCCGGGCGCTTGCTTAGCCCTCATGGGGCCTTCCGGCTCGGGCAAGAGCACGCTCGCCAAACTATTGCAGGGTTTTTACATCCCGGCCGATGGCCGCATCCTGATCGATGGCCGCGATCTACGTCATCTC
>MEQN01000120.1:233-343 GCA_001770235.1 Betaproteobacteria bacterium RBG_16_58_11 | reverse complement strand
GCTGCGTGCTAATTTCGGCGTGGTGCCGCAAGAGACCATGCTCTTCTCCGGCACCGTGTACGACAACCTGATCCTAGCCAACCCGCACGCCAGCTTCGAGCAAATCATCA
>MEQN01000120.1:0-191 GCA_001770235.1 Betaproteobacteria bacterium RBG_16_58_11 | reverse complement strand
TGCCGCAGGGCTATCAAACCATGCTGGGCGAACATGGGGTCGGCCTCTCCGGCGGACAGAAGCAGCGCATCGCCATCGCCCGTGCCCTGCTCAAGCGGCCCAAGGTGCTGATCTTCGACGAAGCCACCAGCAGCCTCGATCACGCCACCGCCGATCATCTGGCCAAGACCATCAACCAACTCAAAGACAAA
>MEQN01000119.1:495-7078 GCA_001770235.1 Betaproteobacteria bacterium RBG_16_58_11 | reverse complement strand
CTCTCCAGATTCTGCGAGTACTGCGCTTCGACCAGGATGACGGGTAAGGCGGCGACAATTTGCGCCACGCTGGAGACATCACCGGTAAGCATGACGCCCAGTAACGCTACCACCGAGCTTTGGAATGCACGACGCAAGCTGTGGCGATGCACCACATGGCCGATTTCATGCGCTAGCACTGACACTAGCTCTTCATCATTTTTCGCGGCCTGCACCATTTCATCGGTCATCACAATGGTGCCGGAGGCGAGCGCCAAGGCATTGGCGCCGATGGGTCCGCCGGCGCGAAACAACAATTCGTATTTAAATCCCGGTTCGGCGACCGTCGTCATACGGTCGAAGCGTGCGCGCAACCGAGCCTGGGTGGCCGGATCGAGCTTGCTGGGCGCGAAGAACGCCTTGTCCAACACTTGCATCGCGCCATCATCGATGGAAGCCGCCGTCTGGGCAGAAACCGTCTGCGCGGCCACTTTGGCGAAATAGGGGATGCCGTATTTCACCAGACCAAACGAGGCGATGACCATCACCACCACGGCAATAGCCACATAGCGCAAGTGCGACTCCAGGCGGTGTACCCAGCGGCTGCCGCGCGCATGGCCAAACCGGGCCAGCACTTGATCGACCTGATCGTTTTGCGCGGTGCGAAACTGCGCGCCGTCGGGGAAGCGAATCAGGCGCGGGATATTGCCGACGCGCTCGCTGATCTCCAGATCGCTTAATGCATGCGGCAGATGCCCCGGCCAGATGTCGAGCGTTACCAGCCCGGCCTCGTCCACCCGCAGTACAGCGGGGGTAGCGGCCGAGCTTGCACCGTCAAAACACTGACCGGGGATTTCGATCATAGGCCGATATCAATATCGAACATCTCGCCCATTTCCTCGCCCACCGCCGCGACGGCGCTTTGCTGGTCGGCCACGAAGCGATCGAGATCGCCATTCGGTATCAAATAAACATGATCCGCCATATAGCGCGCGATATTCACCTTGGCCCAGGGGATGAAAAGACCGAGCGTGAAAATGATGCCGAGCAAATTGATGAGATACACCTTGAACAGGCCCCATGCCGATAAATCCGCCTCGAATTGGTGGCCATCGATGCGCGTGCCGCAGAACATGATGTTGCTGAAACGCGCATTGGCGTAGGCGAACATGAAGCCATAGATCACGAGGGTGACAAGGTAGAACGCCGCCATGCCGAGGAACCAGTAGCCCGCAACAGTGGCTTGGATATCGCCGCCCGCTTTTCCGCCTAAGCTCGCCATCGCCAGACCACCGAAAAGTGCGAACACGCCCCCCAAAGCCAGAATCATCAGCAACATCACGCCAAATACTTTGTAGTAGTCGATCACCCGTGCTTCAAAATCGAAGTGATCTGCGCCGAAGCCGCTGTTATCGATGAACCAGCGTTTCTGGCGATAGAGCAGGTAAGGGAAAATCAGGCCCAAGGTGAAGATGCCCAACACGATGGGCAGCAGCAGAAAGTTCAAGAACGCTTGGCCGTAGGTGCCGCGAAAGGTGAAGCGAATATTGCGAAAGGCGGTATTGCGCGCGCGAAAGACCAGGGCGCGCACCAGTATCCATGGAAACAGCACCACAAAAATCAGCATCAAAACACCGTACAGCATCACGGAGAAATGCTGCGACATCGACAGCGCGACAAAAAACGCCACCGCGATCAATCGGCCCTTCAGGATGGATATCGGGTTGGCCAGGTATTCGAAAGCATCGCCCGCCAACTGCGTGTTGCCGTAGAAATAGCGGTTGCGCCGCACCTTGGCCCACGCGGAATAAATGCCCAGCGTGATAACGGTCAGGCACAAATTGACGATCCATATCTTGAAGTATTCGAATCCCGAACCGGTGAACTGAAACGACAGTGTTTGGCCGCCAGACGGTGATGTGATGTTGTTCTGTTGCACGTTCCCCCCTTGTATTATTTGAGTAGATTGTTGTGCTACTCGATCATCATACACGGGCGGATGGCGCGGCCAAAAGCTTGCCGGGGGTTAAGCGCTCAACTTTCCAGCCACGGGCTGGGCTGCGCGATGTGGTATTGCAGAATGCGTTTGAAGTGATCCGGGTCTTTGGCGTGCGTGAGTTCGCCCGGGCGCGGGTAGTGAAAATCATACAAGCGCGAGAGCCAAAAGCGCAGCGCGCCGGCGCGCAGCATCACCGGCCAAGCGCCGCGCTCCAGCGCGCTTAAGGGCCGCACCGCGTGGTAGGCCTTGATCATGGCTTGCATGCGCGCGCCATCGATCTCGCCTTGCTCGCTCACGCACCAATCGTTGACGGTGATCGCCAGGTCGTACAGCCATGCGTCGTTGCAGGCGTAGTAAAAATCGATCGCGCCGGACAGGGTGTCGCCATCGAATAGCACGTTGTCGCGGAACAAGTCGGCGTGAATCACGCCGCGCGGCAAATCCTGGTGGCGGTACAGGCCTTGAAAACGCAGCGCTTCTTTCAGCATCGCGGCATCATTTGCCACGAGCTTCGGCATGACTTCCGGCGCGGTGGCGCGCCACCAAGCGGGGCCGCGCGGATTGGGCATTTGCACCGAATAACTCTTGCCGGCCAAGTGCATATTGGCCAGCATCTCGCCGACCTGCGCGCAATGACCGGTATTCGGCGCAGTGAGCGATGCGCCTTTCAGGCAGCTCACCATGCACGCCGGTTTGCCGTTGAGTTGATTGAGGTAGCCGTTTTCCAGATTGGCGATCGGGCTCGGGCAGGGAATGCCATGCCGCGACAAATGCGCCATGAGATTGATGTAATAGGGCAGATCCTCGGACCTGAGCTTTTCGAACAAGGTCAGCACATAGCGGCCGTGGCTGGTAGTGACGAAGTAGTTGGTGTTCTCGATGCCGGAGGCGATGCCCTTGAGCTCGATCAGGGCGCCCAAGGAGTAGCCCTTGAGCCACTGCTTGAGTTCCGCTTCGGTGACGGTGGTGTAAACAGACATTCGATCTATGTAACTCGCGTAGCGAGCCTAAATCCCTCTCTCCCGCTTGCGGGAGAGAGCTAGGAGAGAGGGCTCAAAAATAAAACAGCACCATATGTAACTCGCGTAGCGAGCCTAAATCCCTCTTCCCTCGCAAGGGGGACGCCGGTGGGTACCCCGCTGCTTCGCAGCGACCCTTCCGCAGTCCCGCTTGCGGGAGAGAGCTAGGAGAGAGGGCTCAAAAAACAAACCAGTACAACATGAAACTCGCGTAGCGAGCCTAAGTCCCTCTCCCCCGCTAGCGGGGGAGAGTTAGGAGAGGGGGCAACCTAAAACTGAAACAACACCCACTGCGGCACGCGCAGGCCGACATCGGGATTATCCATGCGCGTGAAGCCGCCGTTGCCCTTGTCGTCGACCAGGTAATAAGGCACGCCATGCTTGGGGGTGATCTTGATCATGTAAAGCTTGCCGCCGACGCGAAACTCTTCCGCCTTATCCTCGCCGCGCGTGGTGATGGTGACCTGCGGTTCCAACGCCGGGTTCAGATCAAAGCCGGGGGGCGGCGGAGGCGGCTCGGGCACCGGTTGCAGGTCGGACGGCAGCTTGGCCCCATCCTGCGCCAAGACGGGCTGAGTCAGCAGGGGGAGAGCGAGCAGTAAAAACAAGTAAAGAGCGCGGCGCATGGCGAATCCTTGATTTGGGGTAGCGCAATTATACAGCGGCATGCATTTGCCGATAGAAACAAAGATTACAAATTCAACTGAATCTCGCGCTCCGCCGCGGTCGGCTCGAAGCCGCGCGTCTCGTAGTGTTTGAAGATTGCATTCACCACGTCTTTGGGATCGTTGATGACCTGAATCAAATCCATGTCGTCGGGGTCAACCATGCCCTCATTCACCAGGGTGCTCTTAAACCAAGCCACCAGCCCGCCCCAGAAGGGTTCATGCACCAGGATGATGGGGATTTTGCGCGTTTTACCGGTTTGCACCAGGGTGAGCGCTTCCATCAATTCGTCCATGGTGCCGAAACCGCCGGGCATCACCACATAGGCCGAGGCGAATTTGACGAACATCACCTTGCGCGCAAAGAAGTGGCTGAAGGTCTGCGAGATGTCCTGGAACGGGTTGTTGTTCTGTTCGTGCGGCAGTTGGATGTTGAGGCCGACGCTGGGCGAGGCGCCGAAATACGCGCCTTTGTTCGCCGCTTCCATAATGCCCGGCCCGCCGCCGGAGATGACCGAGAAGCCGGCGTCGGAGAGCTGGCGCGCGATTTGTTCGGTGAGCAAATAGTATTTGTCGTCGGGGGCGGTGCGTGCGCTGCCGAAAATCGACACCGCCGGGCTGATCGGCGCCAAGCGCTCGGTGGCCTCCACGAATTCTGCCATAATCTCGAACACGCGCCACGATTCACGCGCCGAGAAGGCTTGCGACGCCGCTTCGGCGCCAATCATCTTAGGTAGTTTGTCTTTCAAGAGCCCGCTCCCAATGAAAACCTTGCTGTTAGTCGATGGATCATCCTACCTGTATCGCGCGTTTCATGCGCTGCCTGATTTGCGCAACGCCAAGAACGAACCCACGGGCGCGATCTACGGTGTGCTGAATATGCTGAAGCGGCTGCGCAAGGATGTGCCCGCCGATTATATCGCTTGCGTGTTCGACGCAAAAGGCAAGACCTTCCGCGACGATCTCTATCCCGCCTATAAAGCGCACCGCCCGCCCATGCCGGACGATCTCGCCGCGCAGATCCCGCCGCTGCATGAAGCGGTCGTCGCCATGGGCTGGCCCTTGTTGATGATCGACGGCGTCGAGGCCGATGATGTGATCGGTACGCTTGCAGTAGAGGCCGAAAAGCACGGCCTGCGCACGGTCATCTCCACCGGCGATAAAGACATTACGCAATTAGTGAATCCGCAGGTGCAACTCGTCAACACCATGAGCAACGAAAAGCTGGACGAAGCCGGTGTGCAAGCGAAATTCGGCGTGCCCGCCGCGCGCATCATCGACTACCTCACCCTGATCGGCGACGCGGTGGACAACGTGCCGGGCGTGGAAAAAGTCGGACCAAAAACCGCCGTGAAATGGCTCACCCAATACGGCTCGCTGGATAACATCGTGGCTCATGCGAGCGAGATCGGCGGCGTGGTGGGCGAGAATTTGAGAAAGGCATTGGACTGGCTGCCCCAGGCGCGCGCGCTGCTCACCATCAAATGCGATGTCCCTTTGCCAGTGCATGTCTCCAATCTCGCCCCCAATGCGCCGGATATGGACAAGCTGCGCGAACTGTTTAGCCGCTTCGAATTCAAAACCTGGCTGCGTGAGTTGAACTCATCCGGTGAGGCAGGTGGTGCGCGGGCGGAGCGCGCATCCGAGGCGCATGTGCAAATTGCGAGCGGCGAGGCCGTAGCGTTGGATCCTGCAATGGCGCAGGCCGGACAATACGAAATGATTTTGACCGAAGCCCAATTGGATGCGTGGCTCGGCAAGATCAACCATGCGCCACTCACTGCTGTCGATACCGAAACCACCAGCCTTGATGCTATGCAAGCACGCTTGGTCGGCATCTCGCTCGCGGTCTCCGTGTTAGAGGGCGCTTACCTGCCGCTGGCACACGTTGGCCCAGGTGCGCCGCAACAGCTTGATTTACAGCACACCCTGCAACGGCTCAAACCCTGGTTGGAAGATGCGAGCAAGCCCAAGCTGGGCCAGCATTTGAAATACGACAAACATGTGCTGGCCAACTATGGCATCACCTTAGCGGGCATCGTGCACGACACCCTGCTGGAATCCTATGTGTTGGAAGCGCACAAATCACACGACATGGATTCGCTCGCCCAGCGCCATTTGGGATACAAGACGATTACCTTCGAAGAAGTCGCGGGAAAAGGCGCAAAGCAAATCGGCTTCGACCAAGTCGATGTGGAAACCGCTACCCGCTATGCCGCGGAAGATGCCGACATCACCCTGCGCTTACATCAAGTGCTGTATCCGCAAATTTCGTGCGAGCCGCGGCTAGACGAGGTATACAAAAACATCGAGTTGCCGGCCATGGCGGTGCTGTGGGAGATGGAGCGCGTCGGGGTATTGATCGACGTCAATTTATTGAATGCGCAGAGCCACGAGATCGGCAAAAAGTTGGTCGATTTGGAAAGCCAAGCCCACGCACTCGCCGGGCAGCCCTTCAACCTCAATTCGCCCAAACAGATTCAAGAGATTTTATTCAATCAACTGCAACTGCCGGTGAAGAAAAAAACCCCGAGCGGTGCCCCCTCTACCGATGAAGAAGTGCTGGCGGAATTGGCGCTCGATTATCCCCTGCCGAAGGTGCTGCTCGAATATCGCGGTCTCGCCAAACTCAAATCCACCTACACCGACAAACTGCCGCGCATGGTCGACGCACAGACCGGGCGCGTGCACACTAGCTACAACCAAGCGGTCGCCGTCACCGGGCGGCTGGCGAGCAGCGATCCCAAT
The DNA here is from genome assembly GCA_001770235.1 of Betaproteobacteria bacterium RBG_16_58_11. Taxonomy (GTDB): domain Bacteria; phylum Pseudomonadota; class Gammaproteobacteria; order Burkholderiales; family Thiobacteraceae; genus RBG-16-58-11. The sequence continues at coordinate 668 of MEQN01000119.1, read as the reverse complement.
CTGCAAAACATCCCGGTGAGGACAGTGGAAGGCCGGCGCATCCGTGAAGCTTTCATCGCCCCGCCAGGCAGCGTGCTGGTGTCGGCCGATTATTCGCAAATCGAGCTGCGCATCATGGCGCATCTGTCGCACGACGAGGGGCTGCTCAAGGCCTTCGCCGCCGGCCAAGACGT
>MEQN01000119.1:0-387 GCA_001770235.1 Betaproteobacteria bacterium RBG_16_58_11 | reverse complement strand
CGCCTTCGGCCTGGCGAGTCAATTGGGCATCGAGCGCAGCGCCGCCTCCGCCTACATCGACCGCTACTTCGCGCGCTACCCCGGCGTGGCCGACTACATGACGCGCACCCGCAACGCGGCGCACGAGCAAGGCTATGTCGAAACCGTATTCGGCAGAAGGCTCTGGCTACCCGAAATCAATTCCAGCAACGGCATGCGCCGCCAAGGTGCGGAGCGCGCCGCCATCAATGCCCCCATGCAAGGCACCGCAGCCGATCTGATCAAGCTCGCCATGATCGCCGTGCACGATTATCTACGCCGGGAAAAGCTTGCGAGCTTCATCATCATGCAAGTGCATGACGAGCTGGTGCTGGAGGTGCCCGAAGCAGAGCTCGCGCGCATTCAAGT
>MEQN01000118.1:21244-22920 GCA_001770235.1 Betaproteobacteria bacterium RBG_16_58_11 | reverse complement strand
TCAGGCGAAAATTATTCGGGTCTTTGCGAATGTAGCCGGTGGCGCGGACATTTTGCTCCAGCAGCCACGCCTCATAATCGAAACCATAGGGGTTCGCCGCGCCGTGCGGGCGCTTCAAGCGCACCACGAGTTGCCAGCGTTCGCCGGCGTGCAGCCGCGCCGGATTCAGATGCGCATCGGTATCCGCGTCATTGGCGCGCGCGAACCAGAACAACTGAATATGCGCCGGCACGCGCGCGTGCGGGGTGACCACTTCCTCCACATCGAATGCGAAGCGCACGCCGCGCTCGGTGAATTGCGGCAGCTCGGCCACCACGCCGATGACTTGAATATCCCGGCCTTCCCATTCCGCGGGCAAGGCATCGGACAAGCGATGCTGCGCCACGCCCGCCGCCCAGAAGAATCCGGCGGCAAACGCCGCGATTAACCATAGCCCGCGCCGCAGAAGCGCAAGGCGAATCAAAAACAGCAAGGGCATCAGCGCCAGCAACCCCGCCCAGGCGAGATGCGGCAGCACCGCTTGCTGCTGCAAGCACCCGACGCCGGCGACAAAGGCTAGAATAGCGAGACGCATGAAAATATTTGCGCGTTACCGAATGAGTTCGATAAAAAACATGACCTACTCCCTCTCCCCTTGCGGGAGAGGGTTGGGGAGAGGGGTAATGAATCTTCACCCTCTCCCCAACCCTCCCCCATCAAGGGGGAGGGGGTAGTACCAATGAAGCACTATTCCTTGGCCGGTTCCGTATGCCAAAAAAACTATTTAAACGATTTCTGCCCAGCCCGGAAAAGCTAAACGAAAACTGCTTCGTACGGCGGCTTGCGCCCTGGATTGGGCATCATAATCTATGGCACTTGAACCGGCGCTCGGTCGCGGGGGGGATCGCTGTGGGTGCGTTCACGGGGCTGATCCCCGGACCGTTTCAAATGATTTCAGCGGCGATTCTTTCGATCTGGTTCCGCGTCAATTTGCCGGTGGCGGTGATGACCACGTTTTACACCAACCCTTTCACCATCATCCCGCTCTATATCGTCGCTTATAAAATCGGAGAGATCGCTACCGGCCACCCCAGCAGCCCCATGCCCACCTTCGACTTCACGCTTGGCCAGGGGGGCTGGTTGACGCTGGCGGGAGATTTCATGCGCTGGGTGAGTTCGCTCGGCCATGATTTTTTCATTGGCCTGTTTATTCTCGCCTGCCTATTGTCATTCATCAGCTACTTCGCGGTGCGCGGCTTGTGGCGGCTATACGCCATCGTGCAATGGCAGAAGCGCAAGAAGCGCTGCTCACGCGCCCTGTAAGGCGCCATCCACCAGTTGCAATACCCGTTGCGTCTTCGCGGCGAGCGTGGTGTCGTGGGTGACGATAATGAAGCTGGTGCCGAGCGACTGGTTCAGTTCCAGCATGAGATCGAACACGGCTTCGGCGGTATGCCGATCCAGATTGCCGGTCGGCTCATCTGCCAACACGCAAGCCGGGCGCGTGACCAAGGCCCGCGCCACCGCCGCGCGCTGGCGTTCGCCGCCCGACAGTTCCCCCGGCTTATGCGCCAAACGATGGCCCAGGCCGACTTGTTGCAGCATCTCGCGCGCTTGGCCATACGCTTCTGCATCCGCCACGCGCCGGATCAGCAGCGGCATGGCGACATTCTCCAGTGCGGTAAACTCAGACAATA
>MEQN01000118.1:20916-21169 GCA_001770235.1 Betaproteobacteria bacterium RBG_16_58_11 | reverse complement strand
CTGAATATCGTGCCCGAGAATTTGCACCGTACCCTCGGTTGCCGTGTCCAAGCCGCCGAGCAAATGCAGCAAGGTGCTCTTGCCGGAACCGGAAGCCCCCACAATCGCGATGCGCTCCCCGTGCGCCACTTCCAGATCGATGCCCAGCAACACCGGCACATCGAGATCGCCCTGGCTAAAGGTTTTCTTCAGCCCTTGGCAAGCAATGACAGGGCCATTCCCCGACGCCTGCCGCCCGACGCCTGAAGCCTGC
>MEQN01000118.1:20328-20865 GCA_001770235.1 Betaproteobacteria bacterium RBG_16_58_11 | reverse complement strand
CGAGGGATACAGTGTCGCCAGCAAGGACAGCAGGAAGGACACAGAGGCGATCGCGACCACATCCGACGTTTGCACATCCGAGGGCAGCTCGCTGATGTAGTACACGTCCTTCGCCAGGAAATGCATACCGAACAAGCGCTCGATAAAGGGCACCACCACATCGATATTCGCCGCCAGCAGCACGCCGCCGCCCACGCCGATCAAAGTGCCGATCACGCCGATCACCGTCCCCTGCACGATAAAGATTTTCATGATGCTGCCGGGCGAAGCGCCGAGCGTGCGCAGGATGGCGATATCCGCCTGCTTGTCGGTGACCACCATCACCAGCGTGGACACGATATTGAAAGCCGCCACCGCGACGATGAAAAACATGATGACGAACATCACGGTTTTTTCCATCTGCACGGCGCGGAAGAAATTGGCATTCTGCTGCGTCCAATCACGCACGAAATAATCGCCCGGCAAGCTCGCCGCCAACTCGCGCGACACGCGCGGCGCGAGATATAAATCTTTAATTTTGAGACGCACGCCCGAGAC
>MEQN01000118.1:20201-20306 GCA_001770235.1 Betaproteobacteria bacterium RBG_16_58_11 | reverse complement strand
TTGGCCGCGTCATCCATGTGCACCAGCGCCAGCCCCGCGTCGTACACGCTCATGCCCGCCTCGAACACCCCCACCACGGTAAATTGCTTGAGCCGCGGCAAGATA
>MEQN01000118.1:19972-20191 GCA_001770235.1 Betaproteobacteria bacterium RBG_16_58_11 | reverse complement strand
TGACCTGTCCTTGCGGTGCGATCACCGTGATCTTGCTGCCCATGCCCGCCCCGAGCGAGCGCGCCAAATCGATGCCCAACACAATGCCGAATTCACCCGAACGCAAATTATCCAAGCGCCCCAGTTTCATTTGTTTGCCGAGCTCCACCACATTATTTTCCAGCGCCGGCAGGATGCCGCGAATCAATGTGCCCTGCACCCCATGATCGAACGACACCA
>MEQN01000118.1:14867-19954 GCA_001770235.1 Betaproteobacteria bacterium RBG_16_58_11 | reverse complement strand
AGGGCGCGGCGGCTTCCACCTGCGGATTGCGCTTCGCCGCCTCCGCCACCGCCGGCCACTCCGTCAGCGTGCCGTCGAATTGACTAATTTCGACATGCGAGGCGACGCCGAGAATGCGTGTGCGCAATTCTTTTTGAAAGCCGTTCATCACCGACAACACCACGATCAGCACCACGATGCCGAGCGCGATGCCGATCATCGAGATCAGCGAGATAAAGGAGATAAAGTGATTGCGGCGTTTGGCGCGGGTATAACGCAGGCCAATCAGGAGTTCGTAGGGGCGCACGGAGAAACTCTATATCAAGAAGGGCCACAGTGTGCCATAAGTGAAGAACCCCGTCATTCCGGCGGCAGCCGGAATCCGGTTTTACTGAGCAGGCCATCAACGCTTACTTCCACCACAAAGCCAATTCCGGCATATAAGTAATCATCGCCAACCACACAAACATGATGAGCAAAAATGGAAATGATGCGCGAAACAGGCTCAGCATGGGCTCATTGAAACGCTGGCTGCCCAGAAAAAGGTTGATGCCGACCGGCGGGGTGAGGTAGCCGATTTCCAGGTTGGCCAGGAATACGATGCCGAGGTGAACCGGGTCTACGCCATAGCGCTGCGCCAGCGGCAAGATGAGCGGCACGATGACGATGGTGGCGGAAAAAATATCCATCACGCAGCCAACGGCGAGCAGGAAGACATTCAGCAGCAACAGGAACTGGAGCTTGCTGTGGACATCCTGTTCCATCAGCGCCATCAGTTTCATGGGAATTTGCGCGTCTATCATGGAATTCGTCAATCCCATTGCCACGCTCAAGATAATGAGCAGGCTTCCGCTCAAGACACAGGTTTCCCTGAAAATGCCGACCAGCGCATGGCTATCTTTTTTAAAACCGGGCATCAAGGTTACCGGATTCAGATCGCGATAAATGACAGTTTCCAACAAGATTGCGTAGGCAGCGGTGCAGGTCGCGGCTTCGGTGACCGTGACATAGCCACCCAACAGGCCGGAGATCACCCCCACCGGCAGGAGCAAATCCCATAGGCCGTGGCGGGCGGCAAGCGTTAGCGCTTTTAGCGAGAAGGATTTTCTTTTTACGCTTGAGCCGCTCGCGGCGTAGATGCTGTAGAGGGCGAGCATGACCAACAGCATGGCGCCGGGAACCAGGCCCGCCTTAAACATCTGCTCGATGTTGACGCCTGCAACCATGCCATAGAGCAGCACCGCCAAGCTGGGGGGAAACAGCAAGCCCAGCGACCCGGAGCTAGTGAGCAAGCCGAGCGAGAAACGTTTGGGATAACCTTCCTGTTGCAGCATGGGATACAGCAAGCCGCCCAATGCCAAAATGGTGACACCCGATGCACCCGATAAGGCCGTGAAGAATGCGCAAGCGACCAGCGCCACGACCGCCAAGCCGCCCGGCATCCAACCGAGTGCGGCGTTAAACAAGTTGACCAGCCGATCGGGCGCCCCGCACCTGGAAAGCACCACCCCCGCAAGCGTAAAAAGCGGGATGGCCACCAGGTTGGGTGAAGCGGCGAGCCGCAACATTTCAGCCATGAGCAGGGCCGGGTCGAGGCCTGCCGACCATACTGCAACCAGGCCGCCCGCACCGAGGATGACAAACAAGGGCGCGCCCAGTGCGGCGAGCGCCAGTAAGGCAATAACGATGGCGGCGGTCATGTTTGCCGCTCTGGCGCGCGCGGGCCGATGATCCCGCACAAGGCGAAGTGCAGTGTCAACAAACAAAAGCCGATGGGAATAATCACCCCCATGGCGGCAACCCACTTTTCATCGGGGGGGACCGATTGCCATTCATCGCGCCAGAAACGCGCGGCATGCCAAAACAGCGTGCCGCACACCGCCATGGAAAAGAAAGCAATGGGGCGCGCCAGCCGGCTGCGCCAAGCCTCGTTAAGCAGGGCGGTGGCCACATCAATTTTGATGTGGCGGCCCCGCACCGCCAGTACGGCCCCCATAAAACTGACCCACAACACCAGATATTGAATTAACGTTGATGCGCCTGGAATGCCCGTATGGAAAAAATTACGCGCGCCAATTTCGATCAGCGACAACACCAGCATGGCCAATAAACAAGCAATCGCGATCCAACTTTCTATGACAGTGAGTCGATGCTCGATCTTGGCCGGCAGGGAGGGGGGGCGAGGCGGGTTCTTCACGCTTTATTTTTTCTTCTCGCGATACTCATTGAGGGCTTTGCGCGCACGTTCGTAAACCTCCGCCGGAATGTAGCCGCTCTTGGCCAAATCGGCTGCGGCCTGGTCGCGGATGCGGAACACTTCGGCCTCTTTGACGTCTTTCCAGCCCAGGGTAAACGTGACGCCATGCTTTTTCAGCACATCCAGACTTTTTTCGTTGTCTTTGCGCGTTTCAACCAGCAGCTTTTCACTGGTTTCATTGCCGGTGCGCAGCAACAACTCCTGCAGATCCTTGGGCAAGTTGTTGAAGAATTTGCTGGCGATCACCAGCCCGCCAATGCCATCCGCCATCGGGATTTCGGTCATGTACGGCGTTTTGGTAAACCACTGCAGCGCAATGGCGCCCAGGGGAGGTGCAATGACGGTATCGACCAGCCCGGTTGAGAGGCTGGTAAACACTTCGGTAATGGGTAGCGGAACGGGAGAAATGCCGCTGGCGTTGAAAAATGCGATGCCCAGCGGATCCCCTTGCCACAGCCAGATGCGGTGCTTTTTCAGGTCGTCCAGGGACTGAATCGGCGTGCGGGAGAAGAAGCGGATAAACCCGACTTCCATCCATCCCAGCAACTCATAATCATTTTTGCGGAAGCCGGCGCGTATCTCCGGCATCAGCTTCGCGCGCACATAATCGACTTCTTCGTAATTGCGAAACAGAAAGGGCATCTCCAATACGCGTGTCGGCGAGTAAATGGCGCCGATGCCATGTCCGGTGATCGCGGCGCCATGCAGTTGGCCAAAGCGGATTTTGCGCAGCATGTCGGGTTCGTCCCCGGAAACGCCGCCTGGGTAAAACTTGAATTTAAGGCGGCCGTGGCTTTCTTTATCCACTTTGCCCGCCCATTCGTTGATGACATTCATCCAGGTCGAGCCTGCGGGCGCGAGGCTGGCAAATTTGATCACATAAGATTCATCCGCCCATGCCGTGAGCGCGCACAACATCAATAGGGAAAATACCGCTGCCTGCCGCATCAAAATAATTCATCCTCTTTTGCGAGTAATCGCCGCGCCTTGTCTTGGGCGATGGCGTTCGCCAGCGCCATTTCCGGAAAAATATCCTGCGGCGCGCTCGCAACAAACGCGAGCTTGGCGTGAAATGTTTCGCGCTTGCCTTGCTGCACGGCCAGATATTGCGCATGGAGCAGATCAACGACCAGCAATTTGCCCTGCGTGATGTTTCTCGCTTTTCCAAAATGCTGTTCAGCCAGGGCGAAATCCCCGCCGAGCATCGGCGGGCGGCTTCCATACCATACGCCGAAAAAAAGATGCGGGCCGCCAAAATAGTAGGTTTCGTCCAACTCCAATGCCCGCCGCATCAGCGTCTCCACCTTCCCCATTTCGGAAATGCGCGCCGGCTCGGTCCGGTTCAGGTCGATCCACTTCGCCCAATTCGATGCAGCCCAAAACAGCCCAGGCACGGCATCGCGGCCAAGCTCAGCCACCCTTTGTTGCAGCACGGCCTGTGGCATCGAATCGATATCGCCGGTCAATCCGGAGGATTCCAGCGCCACCAGCGCGTGTTTCAATCCGCGCTGGTAGAGGGCCGAAGCGCGCGCAGGATTTTCATCCTCGACAAAGCCGAACGCATAACCGTAAAAACCTTGCGCCGCATGCTCTCTCAGCTCGCGGTTGGCGGGAAGCTCCAGCACCAGGCTCTCGACCAATTTGAGATTGGCGGGAATCGCGGCCTTGGCCAAGGCCAGATCGGTCTCGCGGTTCATCGAAATCACGCCGCTGTCCATGATGGTCAATGAAGAGCGCGCCACGATCTGCCCCAGGGAGCAGGCGCTGAGCAGCGAAGGCAGCAGGACAAGCAGGCACAGGCGAGAAAAAAGCATATTCATGCAACCCCGGATAGGCCAAAACGTGAATGATACTAAACAACCACCCGTTAAGGCCGGCGCTCCAATAAAAACGCTACAACATATCCGGCGCCATCACGCAGCGCAGCACCGTCTGCCCCTCGCCTTGGCGTACGCGGTTGCTGATCCACCAGACCGCGCCTTTTTTGATACTCCAATCCTGCTCCGCTCCGCTGAGTAAAAACGCGGCGACTTGGCCCAGCGTCGGCTGGTGTCCGACGACCAATACCGCGCCATGCGTATCCGGCCAGCCGGCTTTAGCCAAGAGCGATACCGTGTTCGCGGCCGTGCCGACTTCTTTGACGGTTTCGAATTCCATGCCCAAGGCTGCGGCGGTTTGCTGGGTGCGCGTGGCGGGGCTGACCAGGATGCGCGTATTTTGCGGCAAGCGCGGTTTAAGCCAGGCGGCCATCTGCTGCGCCTGTTTCAGGCCCTTTTCTGTGAGCTTGCGCCCGGCGTCGGGCATGCCGTCTTCGGCCTCGGCGTGGCGCCATAAAATCAAATCCATTGTGAGTCTCCTAACGGTCATGGCAATGACCACCCCCCGAAAATGAAACTCGCCATGACCGTTTCCCTCTCTCCTAGCTCTCTCCCCGCAAGCGGGAGAGAGGGACGCAGGCTCGCTTCGCGAGTTTCGCGTTAATATCAGCAGCCGGGAGTATGGCCTACGAATGTTAAACTTAAACAGTGATTCTTGATCTGATTATCCCCGACCTCTTCCTGCCCCTGCCGCCCGGCGGCGCATTGGATATTTACCCGCAGCGGCCTTTTCCCGATTTGGAAACCCTGCTTGCCCGCGCGACGCGTTCTACCGCATCGGGCAGCGATTTGGAAAGCTGCTTGCTCGCGCACTTCGGCGCCCCGCCCACCCAATCCGGGATCGCCGCGCTGAGCCTGCTGGCCGATGGCGGCCAACCCGGAAACCGCTACTGGCTGAGGGCCGATCCGGTTCATCTACAGGCACAACGGGACAAACTGGTGCTGGTTTGTGGCGAACTGATGGCAATCACCCA
>MEQN01000118.1:14553-14855 GCA_001770235.1 Betaproteobacteria bacterium RBG_16_58_11 | reverse complement strand
TACCCTTGTGGATGCGCTAAACCAGCACTACGCTGACGATGACATGAAATTTTTCTGTCTTCAACCGGAGCGTTGGTATGTCACCTCAAGCCGCAGTCCCGATCTCGTCACGCATCCCCTGCCCCAGGTGGCGGGTCAAGCCATCAACGACAAGCTGCCAAGCGGTGCGGATGGCAAGTTGTGGCAAAGCAGGATGAATGAAATGCAAATGCTCCTGCACATGCATCCGGTGAACCAGGCGCGCGAAAACGCGGGCTTGCCCATTCTCAACAGCGTTTGGTTTTGGGGCGGCGGCGCACTGC
>MEQN01000118.1:4341-14505 GCA_001770235.1 Betaproteobacteria bacterium RBG_16_58_11 | reverse complement strand
CTGACCCGCGGACTCGCGCGCGCAGCCGACAGCCCGGCTCACCCCCTGCCGCAAAATGCCGATGCATGGCTCAACCAGGCCGCGCCCAATGCTGAGCATTTGATCGTGTGGGATCAACCGCGCCACGCCGCGCAATATGGCGATTATGCCGCTTGGCATGCCTGTCTCGCTCAATTCGAAACGGAGTGGGCCAAACCACTATTGCGCGCGCTGCGCGACGGCCAGATCGGCCAGCTTACGCTACATGCCGTCAGCGCCCGCTCGGTGCAAACCTTCAGCATCGATCGCGCCGCCGCCTGGCGTTTCTGGCGCAGACGCAAATCCCTGAAGCAGTACGCCCCCATCGTTTCTTAATGCCGCCGAATCACCTGAGACGCCCTTATTCCGCCTATAGAAAGTTCATATCATGCTTGCTTTCAACAAAACCAATTTACGCACTGTCCTTTTCGCGCTCGGCCTGCTGCTCGCACCCGCGCTGTTTGCCGCACAGCAACCGCGCGTCCTGGAAATCCGGCCCAACGTCGCCGGCGCCGAGGTCGAAGCGAATCAGGTTTTCCTGCTGCGCTTATCGCGCGCGCCCACCGAAGCCGTGCAGGCGTATTGCAATGTGGAAGGCATCCGCTCCGGCATCCCGGTCGCGGTGCTGGAAAGCGGCGAGCGCAAAGCCGCCTTGCAACTGGCTACGGCTGATGACAAACCAGAGTGGGTCGCGCTGCGCTGCAAGACGCGCTTCCCCGATGCGGCGCGCGTGAGCATCGCCTGGCGCAACGCGGAACTTGCCGGCGATCGCAAGCGTAACGAAACCGATAGCTGGGACGGACAAGTCTTCCGCTACACCGCACGCTCGGAATTGCCTTTCAATCTGCTCTGCAGCCGGGAAAATGAAGGCGCTGGCTGCAATCCATTGGGACAAGTCTCCTTCCGATTTACTGCCGCGCTCGATCCGCAGCAAGCGCAAGCTATCCATTTGAAAGACTCGCGCGGTCGCATTTATCGCCCCCTACCCGTCGAGGAAACCGGTTACCACGATGGCGCGGAAATCCGCTTTGCGCACCTGCCTGCCGCCAGCGTGCTCACGCTCGTGCTGCCCTCCCCGCTCAAGGATTTTCGCGGCACGGCGTTCCGCACCACTCCGGCGCAACCCTACCGCTTCAAGATGGCGGCTTACCCGCCGCTGGTGAAGTTCGCCGCCGATTTCGGCATCATCGAACGGCATGGCGATGCGGCCTTGCCGATCACGCTGCGCAACCTGGAGCCCGCGCTCGCCAAGCCCGGCGAAACGGCCAAGCCCGCTTCCGACATCCGCGCCCAAGTGCGCACCCAACGCCTGCACGACGATGTGGAAATCATGCGCGGCCTGGCCGAATTGCGCGCATGGCAACGCGACGACGGATGGCGCCGGAACGTTGACTGGTACGACGATTACATCGAGGACGCGCCGGACAACATCGACCCGCGCACCCGCCTCCCCAAAGCCTTGCCGGAAGGCGCTGACGCGCGCGCCTATTCCATGTTGAAAGAACGCAAGGGAATCGAAACCCGCGTGCTGCCCAAATCATTCGGGCCGAAAACCATGGAAGTCGTGGGCTTGCCCCTGCCCAAACCCGGCTTCTATCTGGTGGAAGCCGAAAGCCGGAAATTGGGCAACTCGCTGCTCGGCGCAAACAAACCGATGTTTGTGCGCACCGGCGCGCTGGTTACCAATCTGTCGGCGCATTTGCACTATTCCGATGCCGAAGCCTTGATCTGGGTCACCACGCTCGACCGGGCAAAACCCGTGGCGGGCGCCGGCGTGCGTGTGCGCGACTGCAAAGGCAAACTATTGCTGCAAGGCAAGACTGATGAGCAAGGGGTCGCGCATTTGATCGGCGCACTGCCGCAACAACAATATAACTGCCCCCTATTTGCCTTCGCCGAAAAAGGCGATGACCTCAGCTTCGTCCGCTCTGATTGGACGCGCGGCATCGAAACCTGGCGTTTCCGCATCGAAGAATGGCAAGCCCCGAGCAAGCTGCTGGGACACAGCGTACTGGCCCGCAACTTGTTGCGCCCCGGCGAAACCCTGCACATGAAACACTATCTGCGCCAAGTCACGGCCCAAGGTTTGAGCTATCCCGCAAGCGATACGCTGCCTGCGAGCGTGGACATCATTCACCAAGGCAGCGGCGAGCGCCAAAGCGTGCCCGTCACCTGGGATAAACGCGGCAGCGCGGCTACGGTATGGAAGCTGCCCGCAGGATTGAAGCACGGCCACTATCAAGTGCAACTCGGGCGCTACGGCCAATCGGCAACGTTCCGCGTGGAAGATTTCCGCCTGCCTGTTTTGAAATCGGAAGTGCTGTTGCCGAAAGGCCCGAGCATTGCACCAGAATCCGTACCCATTGATTTAAGCCTGGCTTACCTATCTGGCGGCGCGGCGGGCAATGAGCGCGTTACGCTGCGTCATCGCATCGGCAAATCCTCGATTCAATTTTCCCAGTATCCCGAGCATGTCTTCGGCGAGGTGATCGACCGCTGGTCGTACTGGTATCGCGCATTCGATCGCGAACCCGAGGAAGAGGTCGTCACCGAGATCGAAGACACGGGTGAAGATAAAGCCATCATCTTGAACGCCCAAGGCAGCGCACGCACCCTGGTGCGCTTCGCCAAACCCATCACCACACCGAAAGTATTGATCGCGGATATGGAGTATCGCGATCCGAATGGCGAAACCTACACCGCGCAGGCGCGCACCACCTTGTGGCCTGCCGCCTACGCGATCGGGATCAAATCCGATGCGTGGGCCTCGCTCAAAGATAAAGCCAGCGCCGAACTCTTGGTGCTGGACGCCGCCGGCAAGCCGGTGGCCGGTGTGCCGGTGCAGGCCACCGCCTCGCAACACGGCTGGGTTTCGCACCGCAAGCGCACCGTGGGCGGCTTTTATTCCTATCACCACGAGGAAGTCAAAAGCGATTTGGGCGAGGTGTGCAAAGGCAAAACCGACAAGCAAGGCCGCCTGCCCTGCAACTTCAAAATCGCCATGACCGGCGAACTGGTGTTGCAAGCGAGCGTGAGCGACGCGCAAGGCCGCGTCGCCAAAGCCACCAGCAGCATGTGGGCCTTCAGCGGCGAGGATAGCTGGTTCCAGGCCGAGAACCATGACCGCATCGATCTGATTCCGGAGAACAAAAAATATGAACCGGGCGAGATTGCCAAGCTGCAAGTGCGCACGCCGTTCAAGCAAGCAACCGTGTTGGTGGGCGTGATGCGCAGCGGCGGCGTGGTGGATTATTTCACCCAGACCCTCTCCAACAAAAATCCGGTGATCGAGTTGCCGATCAAGCCCGAGTACACGCCGAATGTGTATATCACCGCGTTCCTGGTGCGCGGCCGGGTCGCCGCACCCTCCCCGACCGCCTTGGTCGATCTGGCGCGCCCGGCCTTCAAGCTCGGCGTTGCAGAGATCAACGTCGGCGCGCGCAAACACGAAATGCAGGTCAGCGTGAAAACCGACAAATCGGCGTATCAGACGCGGGAAAAGGCGCGTGTTTCCATCCATGTCGAAGGCGCGCTCGATGCCCAAGGTAAACGCACGCTGCCGGCGGAGCGCGATGTCACGCTGTTCGCCATCGACGAAGCGCTGCTCGAATTGCAGCCGAACGATACTTGGAAGGCGCTCACCACGATGCTCGCCAAGCGCAGCTATGGCTTCCAATCCGCCAGCGCGCAAATGCAAGTCATCGGCAAGCGCCACTATGGGCGCAAAGCCCTGCCGCCGGGCGGTGGCGGCGGCAAGCTGCCGACACGCGAATTGTTCGACACGCTGCTGGTCTGGCAAACCCAGGTCCGGCTCAACGATCAGGGCGATGCACAAGTGGACGTGCCCTTGAACGATTCGCTCACGCGCTTTCGCATCGTCGCGGTAGCCGATGGCGCCAGCGATCAATTCGGCGTCGGTTTTGCTTCCATCACCGCCAGCCGCGATTTGCAGGTGCTCTCGGCCTTGCCGCCGGTGGTGCGCGAAGCGGATCGTTTCACCGGACAATTCACCGTGCGCAATACGACCGAGCGCGAGATGCGCGTCAAAGCCAGCGGCCAAGCCGGTGCGCAGGCGCTGACCGAGCAGCAGGTGACCTTGACGCCGGGACAAGCCAAGCTCATCGGCTGGCAAATCACCGCGCCGCTGAATATCAATTCACTCGAATGGAAAGTAGAAGTTGCCGAATCCGGCGGCCGCAACGACAGCATCAAAATCAAGCAGCGCGTCGAACCGGCGTTGAGCGAATTGCGCTTTGAGTCCACCGCCTTCGATCTCAAAGGCCAGGAAACGCTCGACCTGGTTAAGCCGAATGGTGCGGTGGCAGGCAAGGGCCAGGTGCTGGTCAGCATCTCGCCCAAGCTGGGCACCAGCGCCGCCTCGGTGCGCGAATACATGCAGGGCTATCCCTTCTTCTGCCTGGAGCAGCGCACCTCGAAAGCGGTCTCGCTGCGCGACGAAAGCCTATGGGCCATCATCCGCAACAGTATCGATCGCTATGTCACGCCGTCCGGCCTGGTGACCTACTACCCGACCGACAGCAACGACGGCTATGACGTGCTGACTTCTTTCGTCTTGTCCGCCACGCATGAAGCCGGCTGGGAAATCCCGCGTGAAGCGCGCGAACGCATGTTGGCGGGTTTAAGCAACTTCGTCTCGGGCAAACTCACCCAACGCTATGACTATTACCGCAACGACAGCATGGAGCTGACCGAGCGCAAGATCATGGCGCTGGACGCCCTGTCACGCTACAACTATGCCGCGCCCGAGTTGGCCGAATCGCTGCAACTCGATTTAAGCAAACTCTCCACGCATGCCTTGGCGGTGTGGGTGCGTACAGTGCACCGCAGCACATGGCCGCGCCGCGATGCCCTGCTGAAACCGGCGCTGGCCGAATTGAAGCAGCGCTATCGCATCACCGCCAGCGGCTTGGAATTACGCAACCAAGGCAATGAAGACCGCTGGTGGCTGATGTACGCGAGCGATGTCACCGTGGTCAAACTGATCTTGACCGCACTCGATGTACCCGCCTTGCAGGCCGACCTCGACGGTATCGTGCGCGGCGCAATTGCGCGTCAACACCACGGCCACTGGCAAACCACGCAGGCTAATGTATGGGGTTCGCTCGCACTGGATAAATATGCGCTGCATGCGGCGAAATCCCAGTTGAACGGCAAGACGCTGGTGCGCTTCGGCGACCAGAGCCGCGAAGTGGATTGGGCCACGACTGCTCAGGGCGAGCATTTTGTTTTGCCCTTCACCACCGAGCGCGGCACGCTGCGGCTGGAACATCAAGGCAAGGGTATGCCTTATGTGCAAGTGCTGGCCACCGGCTACGGCGCGCTCCACCAGCCCAGCTACCATGGCATCAAAATAGAAAAAACCCTCACCCCGGTGAAGCAAGCAACACCAGGTGAATGGCGCGCGGGCGACATTGTGAAAGTGAGCCTGCGCTTCAAGCTCGATGAGCCGCAAGGTTGGGTGGTGGTGAGCGATCCGATTCCGGCCGGCGCAACCATTCTCGGCGGCGGCTTGAAGCAAGCCGCACCGCAAGCGGGCAACGATGTAACGAAACGCTCGCGCTGGGATCATGCCGCCCCGATGTTTATCGAGCGCACCTTCACTTTCTATCGCGCCTATTACGAGTATCTGCCGTACCGCGGCGAGCAGGTGGTGGAGTACGAAATGCGCTTGAACAATCCAGGCAACTTCAATATGCCGCCGACGCATGTGGAAGCCATGTATGCGCCGCAAGTGTATGCGGACACGCCGAATCGCCCGTGGGAAGTGAAATGAATCTGAAAACTGCTTTTGAACCACGGGGGACACGGGGCTCACGGGGAGAACCAAAGGCTTTGGAACATGAGTCTCTTTATCCGATGGGAAAGATAGTACATTCGCACGGCTTATTTATTGAAAATTTCTATCACGGAAATCTCAATAGGTTTTCCCCGTGCCCCCCGTGCTCCCCGTGGTTACGTTTTTTTTCTACCCGAAAAATAATCTCTAGCTTTATCGTCGTGCTCACGCTGAGCGGCAGCGTGCAAGCAGCCAACGCGCCGCCTGCCTTCTCCCAAGTGCAAGCCGCGCATCGTCCCTCCGACGGCGTGTTGCGCGACCGGCACGGCGAGCCGCTCGCCACGGTGCGCCTGGATACCAACGCGCGCCGCCTGCCTTGGGTGCCTTTGAGCGACATCTCGCCCGCGCTGATCGAGGCGGTGACCGCTGCGGAAGATAAGCGCTTTTTCGCGCACAGCGGGGTGGATTGGGTGGGCGTTGCCGGGGCCGCTTGGGATAACGCCTTGGGGCGCTCCGAGCGCGGCGCGAGTTCGATTTCGATGCAAGTGGCGGCTCTGCTCGACGCCGGTCTCGCGCGCCAACCCGGTGGCCGCAGCATGGGCCAAAAGTGGACGCAGATGCAGGCGGCGCGCGCATTGGAGCAGCAATGGAGCAAGCAGCAGATTCTGGAAACCTATCTCAACCGAATCACCTATCGCGGCGAGCTGCAAGGCATCGGCGCGGCTAGTTGGGGGCTGTTCGACAAACATCCGAGCGGCTTGGATCGATCCGAGGCCAGTCTGTTGGCCGCGCTGATCCGCGCACCGGGCGCGCCGATCAAGCAAGTGGCGCTGCGGGCATGCGCGATTGCGCGCGCGATTCAAGCGGCAGGCGACTGCGACAAGCTGACCCATCACGCCAAAATCGCGCTGGGTGCGAAACCTAACCCGCAGCCCGTCAACGCCTTAGCGCCGCATCTGGCGCGGCGCTTGGTCACAACTGAAACACGCGATGTCATGAGCAGCCTCGACGCCCACACGCAACGTCTTGCCGTAGAAAGTCTGGATCACCACTTGGCCTCGCTCGTTGCATCCGGCGTGCAAGATGGCGCGGTGGTGGTATTGGATAACGTCAGCGGCGAAGTGTTGGCCTATGTCGGCGCGAGCGAGCGCTTCTCCATCAGCCCGCAAGTGGACGGCGTGGTTGCACCGCGCCAGGCAGGCTCCACGCTCAAGCCGCTGCTCTATTCATTGGCCTTGGAAAAACGTTTACTCACCGCCGCCACGCTGCTCGACGACACGCCCTACAACCTCGCCACCACTAATGGCTTATACGTGCCGCAAAACTATGAGCGCGATTACAAGGGGCCGGTGTCGGTGCGCACGGCCTTGGGCGCTTCGCTCAATATTCCGGCGGTGCGCACCATCGTTTTAACCGGCGTGCCTGCCTTCCATGAACGCATGAAGCAACTCGGCTTTTCCACCCTGGTGGACGACCCCGAACACTATGGCTTTTCCTTAGCGCTCGGCGCTTCCGATGTAAAACTGCTCGATCTGGCTAACGCTTACCGCGCCTTGGCTAATCAAGGCCGCATGAGCGACATTCGCTTGACGCCGGGTGGCACGCAGCCTGCGCGCGCGGTGATCGATCCGGCGGCGGCTTTCATCGTCACCGACATCATGAGCGATCGCGGCGCGCGCTATGTCACCTTCGGTTTCGATAACCCGCTCGCCACCCGCTCTTGGAGCGCGGTCAAAACCGGCACCAGCAAAGACATGCGCGACAACTGGGCCGTTGGTTTCTCCGACCGCTACACCGTCGGCGTATGGGTCGGCAATTTTGCCGGCAACCCCATGCACGATGTCTCCGGCGTCACCGGTGCAGCGCCGATCTGGGCCGATATCATGAATCAACTTCATGCCGAACAATCCAGCCAAGCGCCGCATCCGCCCAAGGGCGTCGTGCGGCGACCGGTGCGCTTCCAGGAAGGTATCGAGATCGCGCGTCAAGATTGGTTTATCCCCGGCACCGAGCCGGACAAGATCATCGCTTGGCGCAGCCCCGCACAGACTGCGATGCGCATCACCTACCCGACCGATGGCACGATCATCGCACTCGACCCTGCGATTCCCGATGCGCATCAAGGCATACCGCTGCGCGCGGAAGGCGCGCCGGGCAGCTACAACTGGCAGCTCGATGGCAAACCGCTGGAACGCTGGTCGCGCGGCAACACGGCATGGTTATCGCCCGCACCGGGCCGGCATCAACTGGCGCTGATGGATGAAAGCGGAAAGATCGTCGATCAGATTCGATTTGAAGTACGCGGCTATGGCGAGTTGGTGAGTGTGAGGTGAGAGTGATCCTCGGCTTTTGTGCGCTACGCGCAATTGTTAAGGGCCGGTCATGCCCCGGCGGGGCAGTTACCTTCTTTTGCTTGTCCAAAAGAAAGTAACCCAAGAAAAAGACACCCCCTTTACCGCCCTTCGGGTTCCCTGCGTTGCTCGCCATACCGGGCGGCTGCGGAACTCCCGCGATCCGCTTCGCGGCCACGCGCTCAAACAAGTCCTCGCCGAATTCCCCGGCATGGCTGTGCTACTCGGCGGTGCAGAGGGGCCCCGAAAAACCGAGTCAACACCCGTGAAGCACCAACGTTTTATGGTTTAGTCATTGCTTATAGGGAGATCGATAGGTGGCATAATCGTGCAATGACAACCATCACCATCCGCCCTGTTCCCCAGCTTGATTTCGATCGCCTCACGCAGCATGGCCTCTCCCCCTTGCTCGCGCGCATTTACGCCGCGCGCGGCATCACCGACCCACAGCAACTGGAAGCCGAGCTCGCCGGTCTGCTTCCCCTCGCCAGCTTAAAAAACGCCGAAGCCATGGCAATCGCGTTGGCCGATGCGATTGCCGCGAAGAAGCGCTTGCTCATCGTCGCCGACTACGATGCCGACGGCGCGACCGCGTGTGCGGTGGGCTTGCGGAGCTTGCGCGAATTCGGCGCCACGGTCGAATATCTGGTGCCGAATCGGTTTGAATATGGGTATGGGTTGACGCCGGAGATCGTGCGGTTAGCTGCGGATATGAAGCCAGACATTATTATCACCGTCGATAACGGCATCGCCAGCCATGCCGGGGTGGATGAGGCGCACCGCCTCGGCATGCAGGTCTTCGTCACCGATCATCACTTGCCGGCGGAAACTTTGCCCGATGCCGAGGTGATCGTGAACCCGAACCAGCCGGGCTGCGAATTCGCGAGTAAAAATCTCGCTGGGGTGGGCGTGATGTTTTACGTCATGCTCGCCTTGCGCGCCGAGTTGCGCCGCCGTGGCGCGTTTGCAGACAAAGCCGAGCCGAATCTGGCCAAGCTGCTGGACATCGTCGCGCTCGGCACCGTGGCGGATGTGGTGCGGCTCGACGACAACAACCGCATTTTGGTGCGCCAAGGTGTTAAGCGCATTCGCGGCGGCCAGGCGTGCGCGGGGATTCGCGCTTTGTATCAAGTAGCCAAGCGCAGCCCGCAGCGTGCTTCGACCTGGGATTTGGGTTTTACCCTCGGGCCCCGGCTCAATGCCGCTGGCCGCCTCACCGACATGGCGCTCGGCATTGAGCTGCTCTCCACCGACGACGAAGCACGCGCGCAAGCCATCGCCATCAAATTGGACGAATTAAACCGCGAACGGCGCGAGATCGAAGCTGGTATGCAGGAAACCGCGCTGGCGCAATTGGACAAAATTGAAGTGGGCGATCGCAACGCTTTAAGCTTATTCGACCCGGCGTGGCATCAAGGCGTGATCGGCATTCTCGCCTCCCGCCTCAAGGAAAAATACCACCGCCCGGTGATCGCCTTCGCGCAAGGCAACGCGGGTGAATTGAAGGGCTCCGGCCGCTCGATCGCCGGCTTCCATTTACGCGATGCCTTGGACCTCGTGGCCAAACGCCATCCGGCTTTGCTGAAAAAATTCGGCGGCCACGCCATGGCGGCGGGCGTCACTCTGGATGAAGCGGCTTTGCCGCAATTCGAATCCGCCTTCGAAGCCGTCGCCGCCGAATGGCTCACCCCGGCACAGCTCGCACGCATTATTGAAACTGATGGCTCACTACCCACGATAGATGCGCAACTCGATACCGCGCAAACCCTCGCCCGCCAAGTCTGGGGCCAAGGGTTTCCCGAACCGCAATTCGTCGATCGCTTCACCGTCGTAAGCCAACGCATCGTGGGTGAGAAGCACACCAAGCTCAGGCTCGAACGCGATGGCGCGCAATTTGAAGCCATGCTGTTCTTCCGCGCGGACACTCTGCCCATTGAGATAGAAGCGGTGTACCGTCTCGACGTGAACGAATTCAACGGCAAACGCAGCTTGCAACTC
>MEQN01000118.1:4189-4325 GCA_001770235.1 Betaproteobacteria bacterium RBG_16_58_11 | reverse complement strand
AGATCGCATGCACATCCCCGTCTTGAACGTCCCCGATATCGGGCATTTATTCACGTTCGCGACCAGCCTGGCGCTGGGGCTGTTGATCGGCCTGGAACGCGAGCGCAACCCGAACGCCAAGGCTGGGCTGCGCACC
>MEQN01000118.1:3881-4108 GCA_001770235.1 Betaproteobacteria bacterium RBG_16_58_11 | reverse complement strand
GCAGCGCTGGTGGGCGTAGCCGGCTTCATCCTCACCGCTTATCTCGGCAACGGCGACACGGAGCCCGGCACCACCACCCAAGTCGCCTTGCTGGTGTGCTTCGGCCTCGGTGCCATGGTGTGGTATGGCGAGCAGACGCTGGCGATCATGCTCGCCATCGTGACGACCGTGCTGCTCTACTTCAAGACCGAGCTGGAAGGCATATCGAAAAGCCTCACGCGGCGCGA
>MEQN01000118.1:0-3868 GCA_001770235.1 Betaproteobacteria bacterium RBG_16_58_11 | reverse complement strand
CTGCAATTCGCGGTAGTCACCTTCATCGTGCTGCCGGTGTTGCCGAACCAAAACTATGGCCCCTACAGCACGCTGAATCCGTATCAAATCTGGCTGATGGTGGTGTTGATCTCCGGCGTGAGTTTGGCCGGCTATGTCGCGCTGCGCATTTTCGGCTTGCGCTATGGCGCGGTATTGCTGGGGTTGCTGGGCGGCTTGGTGTCCAGCACCGCGACCACGATGGTCTACGCCAAACACAGCCGCACCGATGCCGAAATGCGCAAGCTCGCGGTCACGGTGATTTTGCTGGCCAACCTGGTGGTCATGTTGCGCTTAGCGGTGCTGGCGGCGATTATCGCGCCTTCCCTACTCGCACGCCTGCTGCCGGTATTGGGCGTGGGCTTCGCGCTGGGACTTGCCGTCACCCTGTATCAGTGGCGCCAACTGCATGCCCAGGGCACGCTGCTCATGCCGGACATGAAAAACCCGACCGAACTGCGCGCCGCCCTCAGCTTCGGCTTGCTGTATGCGATCGTGCTCCTGGCTTCAGCTTGGCTCTCGGACTATGCCGGGGAAAAAGGCCTGTATGCCGTGGCGCTGGTATCGGGCCTCACCGATGTCGACCCCATCACCCTCTCCACCTTGCGCCTGCTTGATCTGGGGCAGGTCGTGCAGCAACAGGCGGTGACCGCCATCATGCTGGCCCTGTTGGCAAACTTGATCTTCAAATTGGGCTTGGTGTTCTCGATCGGTGGACGCACGCTGGGCGTTGCGTGCTTGCCGACGCTGGCGGCCGTCGCAATCGGCAGCGGGGTGGCGTTATATCTGTTCTGAGATTGAACTGGGGGAAAGTTTTAAAACAAAATCGCCATTGCCATATATATCACTAAGTGATACAGTTATTCGTGCAAAGAATCTACAAAACTCGCTCATTCGTTCGCTGGATGCGCAAGACGGAGCTGACCAACGAAGCTTTGCGCCACGCGGTACGGGAAATGGCCAGCGGGCTGATAGATGCCGATCTCGGTGGCCATGTGATCAAGAAACGGGTTGCACTCCCCGGGCGTGGCAAGCGCGGCAGCACCCGCACCCTGGTAGCGACAAACCGGGACGATAAGTGGTTTTTCGTGTTTGGATTCGAAAAGAATGAGCGGGCGAATGTTACGCCGGACGAACTGGTAGCGCTGCAACTGATGGCGCTGGATTTACTGAAGCTTTCCGCGCCACAACTCGACCAGTTCGTGGCTGAAGGCAAGATTGAGGATATATCAGATGAAAACTAGCCCAAAATCCAAGACCCGGCTCCTGGCGTCGGTTCACGAAACGGCGCAAGACCTGCACAACGTTGGATTCATCGATAAACGCCGGATGCAGGAATATGAAGTTTTGTGCATGCAACCGATTGCGGACTATTCGAGTACGCGCATTCGCGCCCTGCGCAAACGCCACCACATCAGCCAAGCCGTGCTGGCATCTGTGCTCAATACAAGTCTTTCTACTGTCCGTCAGTGGGAGATCGGTGACAAACGCCCAAGCGGCCCATCTTTAAAGCTGCTCGATATCCTGGATCGCAAGGGGCTTGAAGGTTTGCTTTGAACTGGGAACACATGGCCCCGTGATTCAAATCCCCTTATAAGCTTTAACGCTTCTACGGTAAAATAGCCGCTTTTTTAAAGCACCCCCCTCATGGAAGCCGAACAACTCAATCTCATCGCCAATCAATTGGCCGATCTCGCGACCCGCTGCATCGATTTACGGAGGTTCCTTTGACTACGATACGAAGGAACAACGTTTAGTCGAAGTCGCGCGCCTGTTAGAGGACCCCACCGTTTGGGATGACGCCAAGCGCGCGCAGGAGCTGGGCCGTGAGCGGCGCTTGCTTGAATCGGTAGTGGATACGCTGCGCAAAGTCACGCATGGCCTAACCGACACGCGCGAATTATTCGAGATGGCGCAAGCGGAAAATGACGAGGACACTTTGCAGGCGGTCGCCGCCGATGTAGCCGCGCTGGAAAAGACTGTGGCCGACATGGAATTCCGCCGCATGTTTTCCAACCCCATGGACCCCAACAACTGCTTTATCGATATCCAGGCTGGCGCAGGCGGCACCGAGGCTTGCGACTGGGCCTCCATGCTGCTGCGCCAGTATCTGAAATACGCCGAGCGCAAGGGCTTTAAGACTGAAGTGCTGGAGGAGACCGATGGCGACGTCGCCGGCATCCGCTCCGCCAGCCTGAAAATCGAGGGCGACTATGCTTATGGCTTCCTGCGCACCGAGACCGGCGTGCACCGATTGGTGCGCAAGTCGCCGTTCGACTCGGCGGGTGGGCGCCACACTTCTTTCGCCAGCGTATTCGTGTATCCAGAAGTGGATGAGTCATTCGAGATCGACATCAACCCCGCCGACCTGCGCGTCGATACCTTCCGCGCCAGCGGTGCCGGTGGTCAGCACATCAATAAGACCGATTCCGCGATCCGCATCACGCACGCGCCAAGCGGCATCGTGGTGCAATGCCAGAACGACCGCTCACAGCACCGCAACCGCGCCGAAGCGATGGCCATGCTGAAGTCACGTTTATACGAAGCGGAAATTCGCAAGCGCCAGGCCGAGCAGGATAAATTGGAAGCGGGCAAATCGGATGTGGGCTGGGGCCACCAAATCCGCTCCTACGTGCTCGACCAATCGCGCATCAAAGATCTGCGCACCAATGTCGAGATTTCCAATACCCAGAAGGTGCTGGACGGCGACCTTGATGTATTTATCGAAGCGAGCTTGAAACAAGGCGTTTAGTAATGCAGCGGAAGAACGCCTTCCCTTTCAAGGGGAAGGATGGGATGGGGATGGGTGCATGACTGCAGGTACTTGGGTTTGACAGGTCGAATATGTACATGTAGCATTAAACCATGTACATAAATGGAGGGATGCCATGAAAAAACTCACCCTAACCACTTTGCGCCAACAAATTTTTCAGATCGCCGATGAAGTCCTGCTGACCGGCCAGCCGGTCAGTATTGAACGCAATGGCAAGGTGCTGTTGCTCAGTCCTGCAGTCGAATTAAATAAATCGAAAAGTTTGAAATTGAAACGCAGAAAACTGATCACGGGTGACGCCGAATCGCTACACACAGCAAAGGTCGGGGAATGGCGCGAACCGCAAAATCTGCGCTAGTCCACCTGGATACGCATATCGTTTGTTGGCTGTACGAAGGCCGCTCGGAATTGCTGACCCCGGCGTCATTGCGGACGATTGAATCGGGCTTGTTGCAGGTTTCTCCCGTGGTGCAACTCGAACTGACCTATTTGCACGAAATTGGCCGCATCAGCCGCGACGGCAGTTATGTGCTGGATGCGCTGGCCAAGGACATAGGCCTGAGTGTGGCTGATGTGTCGTTAGCCCAGGTAATGAAAATAGCCGGTGCGCTGACCTGGACGCGCGACCCGTTCGATCGCATGATCGTTGCCCATGCCATGGTTGCAGATGCGGCACTGGTGAGTAAGGATCGCCTGATACGCAAGCATTGCGACAAAGCGATTTGGTGAGCTTCGGCCATGTCTGAATTCTTCGCACCTGTGCTCGTCGCCGACTCCGGCGCCAACATAGGGTTCCCCATGGCGTGCGAACAACTCCCAGACCACACAATGAAAGCGCAAGTATGGAACTAACCACATGAGCCAAGTCGTCATCGAGAACCCAATCATCAACTCACCTTTCGACGAGCCGAATCGCCATTTCAAATTCACCGACGAAGGGATCACGAATGAAGAGGTTGACGGCCGACGAATCAGTTCCTATTTTGTGCCCATCGCCCGCCCAAAAAAGAAGAAGGGCGCTGCACAACAGGCGCTATTCGACACGGAGTGGACACAAGACCGCATCGAAGAGAATAA
>MEQN01000117.1 GCA_001770235.1 Betaproteobacteria bacterium RBG_16_58_11 | reverse complement strand
CGTCAGTTCCGGCGTGTGTATTCGACTCTATAGCGAAGCGGATTTTGTGTCTCGTCCGCGCTTTGCCGACCCGGAGATTTTGCGCACTTCGCTCGCGGGCACGATCTTGCGCATGGCGGCTTTGGGCTTGGGCGATGTCGCGGACTTCCCCTTTATCGAGCCGCCTTCCTCGCGCGCTATCGCCGATGGTTATGTCTTGCTGCAAGAATTGAACGCGGTGGACGAGGCGCGCCAACTCACTCCCATCGGTGCAAAGTTAGCCAAGCTCACGCTCGACCCCAAGCTCGCGCGCATGCTGTTGGCCGCGCACGATCAGCATTGCGTGAGCGAGATGCTGGTGATCGCCTCCGCGCTCTCGGTGCAAGACCCGCGCATCCGGCCCATGGGCGCCGAGGGTGCGGCGGATGTGAAGCACAAATATTTCGTGGCCGAGCATTCGGATTTCATGGGCCTGTTAAAAATCTGGGCCTTCTATGTGGAATCGCTGCAGCACAAAAAATCCAACCGCAAATTGATAGAGGAGTGCCACAGCCATTTTCTCTCCTATCTGCGCTTGCGCGAGTGGCACGATCTGAACGGCCAATTGGCGGCGCAAGCCAATGAGCTGGGGCTGCGCCTCAACCCCTCGCCCGCCACCTACGAGCAAATTCACCGCGCGCTGCTCGCCGGGCTCATCGCCAACATCGGCGTCAAAGCCGACGAGGGCCACTATCAAGGCGCGCGCGAAATCAAATTCCACATCCATCCCGGATCGAGCCTGTTCAAAAAAGGCACGAAATGGCTGATGGCGGCGGAGCTGACCGAAACCGGCAAGCTCTACGCGCGCAATGTGGCGAAAATCGAGCCGGAGTGGGTAGAGCAAGTGGGCGCGCATCTGATCAAGCGCCACTATTTCGACCCACATTGGGAGAAGAGCGCGGCGCAGGTCGTCGCGTTCGAGCGCACCACGCTCTACGGCTTGACGCTCACGCCGCGCCGCCGCGTGCATTTCGGCGCGATTGATCCGAAGCAGGCGCGCGAAATCTTTATCCGTTCTGCACTCGTGGCCGGTCAATTCGAAAGCAAGGCGAAATTCTTTCTGCACAACCAGGCGCTGGTGGAAGAAATTCGCGAGCTGGAACACAAATCGCGCCGCCCCGATGTGCTGGTGGATGAAGAAAGGATGTTCGCCTTCTTCGATGCGCGCATGCCGGCGGATATCGTCAATGGCCACGGCTTCGAAAAATGGCGGCGCGAGGCGGAACATAAAAACCCGCAACTGCTCTGCATGCAGCGCGACGATTTGATGCGCCACGGCGCGGAAGAGGTGACGGAAGTCTTATTCCCCGACACCTTGCAAGTCGACGATACCGCCTGCCCGCTGACTTACCGTTTCGAGCCGGGTCACCCCTTGGATGGCGTCACCCTTACCCTGCCGCTGCATCTGCTCAACCGGGTGAATGAAGCGCGCTGCGCGTGGCTGGTGCCGGGCATGGTGCGCGACAAGGTTGCGGCGCTGATGAAGGGGCTGCCGAAGGGGATACGTAATCGAACGGTACCGGTGCAGGAATTTGTGACGGGGTTTTTGAGCGCCTCACCCTCTCCCCGGCCCTCTCCCCTCAAGGGAGAGGGAGTAACCCCCTCCCCCCTCGTGGGGGAGGGTTGGGGAGAGGGGGAAAGCCTAGCCATCACCACCGCGCTCTCCACTTTTATCCGCAACAAACTCAAGGAAACCGTCGCGCCCGAGGTCTGGGAAAAAATCGAACTGCCCGCGCATTTGCACATGAATTACTGCGTGGTAGATGATGCCGGCCAGGAATTAGCCCAAGGCCGCAATCTCGCCGAACTCAAACAAAAGCTCGGTCAAGCGGCACAAATGACGTTTGCCCAGGGCACCGCCACGCCGTTTGATCGCGAAGGCATTACGCAATGGGATTTCGGCGATCTGCCGGAAAAAGTCAGCTTTAATCGCGGCAGTCAAACCTTGACCGGCTACCCGGCGCTGGTGGACGAAGGCGAGAATGTATCGATCCACTTATTCGACACGGCCCAAGCTGCCAATGAATCGATGCGCGGCGGCGTGCGGCGTTTGCTCATGTTGGCGCTCAAAGAACAGATCAAGCAGTTGGAAAAAAACATCCCCAACTTCAATCAACTCGCCCTGCAAGCGCGCAACATCATGGCGCCGGATGCGCTGAAGGCTGATCTGCTGATCGCCATCGCCGATCGCGCCTTCATCGGCGAAGACGTGTTGCCGCGCGATGAAAAAGCCTTCATCAAGCAACGCGACCGCGCCCGCACCCGGCTGCCGGCGGTAGCGCAGGGCGCGACCCGAATCGCCACGGATATTTTTACGGAGTACCACGCGCTGCAAGGCCCGCTCACGCAGAAGATGTCGCACCCGCTGCAAACTGATCTGCAAACGCAACTCACGCACCTGATCTATCCTCACTTCCTGAGCCAAACGCCGTGGGAACATCTGCAACACATTCCGCGCTATCTAAAGGCGATTCAGCGCCGTCTGGAAAAGCGTCTTGGCAACGCCGAGCGCGATGGCAAGCATATGGCAAGCGTGCGCGAGCTATGGCAGCAATACGAGGCGCGTGTGGAGAAGCATCGCAAAGCGGGGATTCAGGACGAGAAGCTCACGGCTTTTCGCTGGATGCTGGAAGAACTGCGCGTGTCGCTGTTCGCGCAGGAATTGAAAACGCCTTACCCAGTTTCGTATAAACGGCTGGCTAAGGCGTGGGAAGAGGTGGCGCCGTAAGCGGCTGAATCCAAGAAAAGCAATTAACCACGGGGGGCACGGGGCACACTGGGAAAGCAATGAGGTGTGTGATTGAAGCAATGTACCAAGCGGGTGAAAAAATTCATGTGCAATAGCCTTTAGTTTTCCCCGTGACCCCCGTGTGCCCCGTGGTTCAAACGCTGTTTCAAAGAATCAGTGCTTATCCTTCTTGAGGAAGGTCACTACATTCGAACCCGGCGCATTGCGCGAGCCGCAGCCGCCGCCGTCTTCGGTAACTTCAATGTTCGACTCAGCTTCGTGCAGCATATTGATGACTTCGATGTAGTCTTTTTCTTTGACCATCATCAGCGCGGTGCGGCCGCCTTCGTTGCGCGCCTTGGGGTCGGCGCCGGCTTTCAGCAGCGTATTCACTACCCCCGCTTCGCCGCTGCCGGCGGCCAACATGAGCGGGCGCACACCGTAGAAGATTGCGGCTTCGACATCGGCGCCGGCATCGATCAGGGCTTTGACCACTTCCGGAAAGCCGCGATCCAGCTCCGGGTTGTAAGTCGCATAAAACAGCGGTGTGTAGTTGCGCTCATCGGTGGCTTTCACGTCGGCGCCGGCTTTGAGCAGCGCCCGCACCATTTCCAGGTGGCCCAGGCTGGCGGCGAGCATGAGCGGGGTCATATTCATTTCGCCGCGAGCGGCGACCGTGCCGCTTTGTTGCAGAGCGGCATTGAGTTGGGCCATATCGCCGGACTTCACGGCATCGAAAATTGAATCGGACATTTACTAGCCTCCTGCGTGAATTCCATTAAATAAATAGGGGTATTTCCCCTGAATTTTCAGTATTTTAGCAAAGGTTAATAAAGCCTGCTTGTCATCTTGACTCACCCAAAGCATTAGGGCTTGGCAAAGGAGCTCAATCCGCCACATCAGCTCGTTGTTTAATCCATGCCGGCTTGCATTTTAAAGACCCGCCCCTATCTAACTCTGGCCCGTTCTGCGCCAGGATGGGCCCATATTTCTGGTATAATTCAACAAGTTGAATTTAGGAGTTAGCCATGCCGATTTACGAATATCGCTGTGATGCGTGCGGGTTTCAAAAAGAATTTTTGCAAAAAATGAGTGCCGCGCCACACACCACTTGCCCGGAATGCGGCAAGGAAACCTTTTCCAAAATGCTCTCCGCTGCCGGCTTCCAATTGAAAGGCAGCGGCTGGTATGCGACCGACTTCAAAGGCGGCGCCAAGCCCAAGGAAGAGAAAAAAGAAGCGCCTTCACCCGCTTGCGGCACCGGCGCTTGTCCGGCTTGCACCAGCTAATCCTGTCACCCCTTAATACCCTAGGGCGGGTAAGCCACCCCCCGTTTAAATTTCCGTGAAAAAATACTTCATCACCGGTCTGCTGATTTGGGTACCTCTGGCGGCCACGATCTGGGTGCTCAACCTTTTGGTTGGCACCCTGGACCAATCCTTGCTGCTGCTGCCTATCGCCTATCGCCCCGAGGCCTTGCTCGGGATGCGCATTCCGGGACTGGGTGCGATCGCCACGCTGCTCATTATTCTTGTCACCGGCATGCTCGCCGCCAATTACTTCGGTCGTCAGTTGCTGGTTTTATGGGAGAACGTGCTCGCGCGCATCCCCGTCGTGAAATCGATCTATACCAGCATCAAACAAGTGAGCGATACGCTGTTTTCGAGTTCGGGTGAGGCCTTCCGCAAAGTGCTATTGGTGCGCTACCCGCATCCGGATGCGTGGTCGATTGCATTCCAAACGAATATCCCCCAAGGCAACGTCGCACAGACGCTTGGCCCGGACTATGTCGCAGTATTCATTCCCACCACGCCGAGCCCGGTGAACGGATTTTATTTCTTCGTGAAGAAGTCTGAAACCATCGAGCTCAACATCGGCGTGGATCAGGCGCTGAAGTACATTATCTCCATGGGCGTGGCCACACAAGAGAAGCGTCCGCGCGGCCAATAGCCTGAAATTCTCCGTTTATAAAGTGCGGGGCTGACGAGTTACCCAAAACCGTGCTTGCCCGAATTCCTGATGCAAATGCTTGTAACTTCCTGATTCCTCTTTTTCAGGCAGTGTCTGAAAAATTGGAGCATTCGAAAGCATCGCCCGAAAATTGCAGGCACTTTCTGAAAAACCCAGTACAGCCCGCCATAGCCATCGCCCTTACGAAAGCGTCTTGAAAATATGTCGATACTGACATACACTTAACGAAATGAGTAAGCAACGTAAACCGTTGGTATGGCTGCATGGCGAAGTCAAAACGCCCCCTTTTTCCGCCGACGCAAGAATTGAAGCGGGTGTCTTAATGCGACGCCTGCAAGAGGGTGTCAATATATCGTTGCCACACGCAAGGCCAATGCCCAGTATCGGTCGCGGTTGTCATGACACAGAATCCCCGACGAAAATCGCACTTGGCGCATTGTGTATTACGTTGATGCGGTAGCCATCGTCATCCTTGATGTGTTTGCCAAAACGACAAGCCAAACGCCCCAGACGGTAATCGACATTTGCAAGGCAAGACTGAAACACTACAAATCAATTTAGCATGAGGATAAATACCATGAAGACTGCCAAATTAGAGCGCCTCCAAGCCGCTGGCTGGAAAGTCGGCAGCGCGGAGGATTTTCTGCAATTAAGCGATGAAGAAGCGCGGCTCGTTGCGCTCAAGCTCGCGCTGATTAGCGCGGTAAAAAAATCGCGCATCAAGCGCAAACTCTCGCAAATCGATCTTGCGCAACGCATGAAATCGAGCCAATCGCGCATTGCGAAGATTGAAGCGGGCGATCCTTCGGTTTCGCTGGATTTGATCGTGCGTGCGCTCATCGCAAGCGGCGCAACAACCCGTGATATTCAGGCGGCGTTTACGGCAAAAGAATAGATGGCGGGCTATTCAATATTCGGGGTCAAAGTCAGTCTTCTTTCTGTTGCGCGGATAGCCCGCAACGCAACGCTTGGCGCGCTGGTGAGCAGATTTGCCGTTCAGCAAGATATTCCACAC
Organism: Betaproteobacteria bacterium RBG_16_58_11; assembly: GCA_001770235.1. Taxonomy (GTDB): domain Bacteria; phylum Pseudomonadota; class Gammaproteobacteria; order Burkholderiales; family Thiobacteraceae; genus RBG-16-58-11. The sequence goes on along the minus strand of MEQN01000117.1, from coordinate 143 downwards.
GGCCAATAGCCTGAAATTCAAGGTATTTCCGGGTATAATTCACGATTTTTCCGCACCCGTTCGGGTGTGATACAAGGACTCCAGCAATGCGTAGCCACTACTGCGGGCAAGTGAACCGCGACCATCTTGCGCAAACCGTCACG
>MEQN01000116.1:5159-8592 GCA_001770235.1 Betaproteobacteria bacterium RBG_16_58_11 | reverse complement strand
CCGTGCCGCGCGGTGCGCCTCGGCAATGTGCGGCATGAGCAACTCCTTAGTCTGGCGCTCGGTTTCGGTAAACGGTTTTTTACCGTCATGCCGCCACAGCGTCAGAAACTCGTAGAGCGACGACACCGGTTCCACCAGCAAGGTACCGAGCGACCATTCCACCTTGTAGCGTTTTCCGCATTTGCGATACAGCGCGGTTCGCACATAGCGTTCACGGGGGATGAGATCGGACATGTTGATCGTCAGGCCGGGCTGGGCCATCAGCGCGGCGCGAAAAAAATCCTGTTCCAAATAGGGCAGGTAGGTTTTCAATATCGAATCGTCGCAGTTGAATAAATACAACTGGTGAATCTCCATCGTCTCGGCCGCCGCATTGCCCCACCAGGCCGAATCGAACGGGATGATTTCCTGGATTAGTTCCAGCGCAGACGGCTGAAACTGACGGCTAGCCGTCTCCCGGCCAGCACGATGCAACTCCAGAATAACGTGGTTGAGGACGCGCAAGCTCAAGCCGGAAACATCCTGATTAGGGGTGTCTGCCATGTTTGGATTCCGTGAATTTTTTTGAACTTAAGATGCGTGAAGATTAAGGCCGGTTGGTCGCCAAGTCCAGCAATGTCATAAGAATAATAAGAATAGTGCAAATGCACCATGCCAATGCTTTACGTTTGAACCCATCAAACGCCTGGATAGAGCGCAGGCCGCCAAAACATAAAATTTATTTAATGTTATAAGTAAAGGATTTTAATAAAGATTAAATTGATAGTCCTGCCGAATTTTGAATTGTGGCATACGGCTTGCTATATCAAATCATGTGCAATACCCGTGCACGCAGGCCGGGCATTGTTGTGAAGAAACTTGATTTTTTAGGCGGAATTAACCATGTAAAGGAATTAACCATGAAACGTAAGTCGTTGTTGATGGCAGTACTGTTGGCAAGCAGTTTGGCACCCGCGCTCAGCGCCGCGCAAGGCGTGAGTCTGGCTGGGGAATTCACGGATTACACCACCTGGAATTTGTACGGTTCGACAACGGTATCGAATATAACACCCGGAAACGGCTTTACTTACAGCACCATGTATCTGACGTCGGGAACCGGGAGCGAGGCTGGCGCAGGTTTTGCGCCCAATGCCATCGCGCTGGATTACAACCAGGCATTCGCCTTCGACTTCCATTTTCATATTCCGCCAAGCTCAGGCCTGCGCGGAGACGGGCTGACCTTCACGCTGGCAGGCACGCCGGGCGTTGGCGGTGGGGGGTCCGATCTGGGATATGGGGGACTGGGAAGCGATAGTGTGGCGTTCGCAATTGACACATTTGATTTTGGCGGCACCGACCCCGTATCGCCCAGCGTACAGATTCTTCAAGGCGGCTCGGTCACTCCACTCGCGTATACCCAAACCAGTCTGGGCGACAGCATCCGTGATCCGAATTATCAGTGGTATGCCCACGTGGACTACACCCCATCCGGCAATAGCGACAATGCGGGCACATTGACGGGCACCATCGAGCACCTCAATCTGGGCAATTTCAGCGTATCCGCAACCGTCGATTTTGATGCCTTGGGCATGGCGGGGAATCCCGTCTACTACGGCTTCACTGCGGGCAACGGCATGGCGACAGATGAGCATTACATCAGCTCCGCAGCGCCCGTCCCGGTACCTGCGGCAGTGTGGCTGCTGGGGTCTGGCCTGCTGGGCTTGATCGGTGTGGCGCGGCGTAAAGCGGCTTAATAGATTTTCTCGTTCCCGATAACGGCGGCCAATTGGCCGCCGTTATCGTTTCCGTGATGAGGTCGTGCTTTGGTTCTTGTGTTATTGCTTAGCTGTTTGCGGAATACCCCCCCAACGCTCGCTCTCGCGGGCGTTGCTGATTGATCCGCTCTATTTCTTCTCTTGCGGCGGCACGAACCCGATAGTTCACGTAGCGCAATAACCAACGGGCATTGCGCCGGATGAGTATGCAAAATAAGTCACTATCTAAGCGTGCAATACCCGAATGCGCGGCGCAATCTTCGGCAATAGTTCACGCGACGCCATGCGCATGTCGTACTCCGATTGCAGATTGAGCCAGAAGCGCGGGTCCATCTGGAAATACACACCGAGGCGCAAGGCGGTATCTACCGTGATCGGGCGGCGGGCATTCACGATGTCGCTGATGCGGCTGGGCGGCACATCAATATCGGCAGCCAACTGGCGCGCGGTGATTACCTTGGGCTTCATGAATTCTTCCAGCAGAATTTCGCCGGGGTGTATCTCTTCAAGCATCTTGATCATGTTCATTTCTCCTGTTAGTGGTAGTCCACAATTTCTACGTTGTGCGCTCCATCGCTCTTCCACACAAAACATATTCGCCACTGGTCGTTAATACGGATACTGTGCTGCCCGCGCCGATTACCTTTCAACGGCTCCAATTGATTGCCCGGCGGCGACCTCAGGGCATCCAACTGCATCGCAGCCTGCAACATCAGCAGCTTGCGCCTGGCCACCCGCTCAATATTCCTTGGGGGCAAAAGGGGTCAGCTTCGACAGCTTATTGAGGAACAGCCATGCCCCGTCGCCCACGCATTAAATTAGCCGGAATACCCCAGCATGTCGTCCAGCGTGGTATCAATCGAGAGCCCTGCTTTTTCGCTGAGGAGGATTACCCCATCAACGCGCCGTGCTCGGTAAAAGCATAGGACAAGGTTTTGGAGAATTTGAGCTTGGTGAGGTGGTCATACGTAGAAGGAGAAAAGCTGCTAGCGCCGCTTCCCACCCCCCAAAATCGACCCCAGCACGCCGCGAATAATCTGCCGCCCCACCTCGCTGCCGATGGCGCGCGCGGCGCTTTTGGCCAGCGCCTCGCCCACACCCTGCCGCTTGCTGCTTCCCCCGCCGAGCACACCGCCGAGGATGTCGCCCCAACCGCCGCTATCTTTCTCTTGGGTTTGCTTGACCTCGGTTTCGGCAAGCTGGGCCGCGCGCGCTTTGAGAATTTCATAGGCTGATTCGCGATCCACGGCTTTTTCGTATATGCCGGCGACGAGCGAGCCTTGGATGATTCGGCGGCGGGTGGCTTCATCGATCGGCCCGATCTGGCCGTGCGGCGGCATGATCAGCGCGCGCTCGGTGACGGTGGGTTGGCCTTTTTCATTCAAAGTTGAAACCAACGCCTCGCCCACGCCCAACTCGGTGATGGCTTGCTCGGCGTTGAATTTTGGATTCTCGCGCATGGTCGTGGCGGCGGCCTTGACCGCCTTTTGGTCGCGCGGGGTGAAGGCGCGCAAAGCATGCTGCACGCGATTGCCGAGCTGGCCCAGCACGCGGTCCGGAATGTCGAGCGGATTTTGCGTGACAAAATACACGCCCACGCCTTTGGAGCGCACCAAGCGCACGACTTGCTCGATCTTCTCCAGCAGCGCGTCCGGCGCATCGTTGAACAACAGGTGCGC
>MEQN01000116.1:4746-5149 GCA_001770235.1 Betaproteobacteria bacterium RBG_16_58_11 | reverse complement strand
AAGAACACCAGCTTGGGTTTTCCCGGGTCGCCCACTTCTGGCAACTGCTCGAACAATTCCGACAGCAGCCATAGCAGGAAGGTGGAATAGGCCTTGGGCGATTGCATGAGCTTGTCCGCGGCGAGGATGTTGACCACGCCCTGCCCCTGCGCGTCGGTCTGCATCAGGTCTTGGATATTCAACGCGGGTTCGCCGAAGAAGCGATCGCCATTCTGCGTTTCAATCTGCACGAGGCCACGTTGGATGGCGCCGATGGAGGCGGCGGAGACATTGCCATATTCGGTGGTGAATTGTTTCGCGTTGTCGCCCACGTTTTGCAACATGGCGCGCAGGTCTTTCAAATCAAGTAGCAGCAGACCGTTATCGTCGGCGATTTTGAATACTAGGTTGAGCACGCCCTCTT
>MEQN01000116.1:2087-4675 GCA_001770235.1 Betaproteobacteria bacterium RBG_16_58_11 | reverse complement strand
TGCCCCAGCTCGCCGAATACGTCCCAGAACGCCACCGGACAGCCGGCGAACGCATGATCCTGCACACCCATCTTGGCGAGCCGCTCTTCGATCTTGGGGTTCAGCTTGCCCGGCTGGCTGATGCCGGAGAGATCGCCCTTCACATCCGACATGAAGACCGGCACGCCTTGGCGGCTGAAATTTTCCGCCAGCACTTGCAGCGTCACGGTCTTGCCAGTGCCGGTGGCGCCGGTAATCACGCCGTGGCGATTGGCCATCTTGGGCAGCAGGAAAACATCGATCTCGGATTTTGCGATCAGCATGGGTTCGGACATGGTTCAACTTTCTAAGTTTGGTTTATCAAACGGCTTTGGAACCACGGGGAACACGGGGTTCACGGGGAAACCCAAAAACAATTGCGCTTGAATCCTTTCGCCCGCCTGATGCACAAGGCTAAATAAGACATCGTACTGGTTTTGCGAGTTGGGCGACAAGCCGCCCATCCCTGCGAGCCCCATTTCCCCGTGCTCCCCGTGGCCCCCGTGGCTAATCGCTTTTCTAATGATTAAGCATGCCGCAAATGGTAACATTGCACTGTTTTTTCAAGGAAGTTTCGAGCTATGGCCGGTCATTCCAAATGGGCAAATATTCAGCACCGCAAAGGGCGCCAAGACGCCAAACGCGGCAAGGTTTTTACCCGCCTGATTAAAGAAATCACCGTGGCTGCCCGCATGGGCGGCGGCAACCCAAACGACAACCCGCGCCTGCGGCTCGCCATCGACAAAGGCAAAGCCGAAAACATGCCGGGCGACAACATCGATCGCGCCATCAAACGCGGCACCGGCGAGCTGGAAGGCGTGACCTATGAAGAAGCGCGCTATGAAGGCTACGGCGTAGGCGGCGCGACGGTGATGGTGGATTGCCTCACCGACAACAAAGTGCGCACGGTCGCCGATGTGCGCCACGCCTTCGCCAAACATGGCGGCAATATGGGCACCGACGGCTGTGTCGCGTATCAGTTCAAGCATTGCGGGCAACTGGTGTTCGCGCCCGGCACCTCGGAAGATAAAGTGATGGAGGCCGCCATCGACGCCGGTGCGGAAGACGTGATCAGCAATGACGATGGCAGCATCGAGGTCATCACCGGCCCGCACGATTTTTCCGCGGTGAAGGACGCGCTGGAAAAAGCCGGGCTCAAAGCTGAGATCGCGGAAGTGATCTACAAGCCCACGATGGAAACCGAGCTCACGGGGGATGACGCCGTAAAAATGCAAAAATTATTGGATGCGCTGGAGAGCTTAGACGACGTGCAAGAAGTATTTACGTCCGCCGTCCTTGAAGATTAAATAAATCACCCCCTCGCCCCCTTGGGGGAGAGGGGTGGGGAGAGGGGGTAGCCGAACGCTTCACCCTCTCCCTAGCCCTCTCCCCTCAAGGGAGAGGGAATAAACCAGAGGGATAAGCTATTCGCATTCTCGGCATTGATCCCGGCTTACGCATCACAGGCTTCGGCTTGATCGACAAGACCGGCAAGCAACTCGCCTACGTCACCAGCGGCTGCATCCGCACCCCCGACGCCGCGCTGCCGGAGCGGCTCAAAACCATCCTCGACGGCCTGGCCGAAATCATTCAGCAACATCAACCCGAGCACGTCGCGGTCGAGCAGGTATTCGTCAACGTCAATCCCAAATCCACGCTGCTGCTGGGCCAAGCCCGGGGGGCCGCTATTTGCGCGGCAGTCTCCGCCAATCTGATCGTCGCCGAATACACCGCGCTGCAAGTAAAACAAGCCGTGGTCGGCAATGGCCATGCGGATAAAACCCAGGTGCAAGAAATGGTGAAGCGCCTGCTGCAACTGGCCGGCACGCCCTCGCCCGATGCGGCCGATGCGCTGGCATGCGCGATCTGCCACGCGCATGGCGGCCTGGGCCTGGGGCAACTCTCAACCGCGGGCTATCGCGTGCGTAATGGACGCCTAATTGGAGGAACACCATGATCGGACGCATTACCGGCGTCCTCGCCGAAAAGCAACCGCCGCATGTGCTGGTGGATGTGGGCGGTATCGGCTACGAAATCGATGTGCCGATGAGCACCTTTTACAACCTGCCGGCGAGCGGTGAACGCATCACGCTCTATACGCATTTAACCATTCGCGAAGACGCGCATTTGCTCTATGGCTTCGGCACCGAGGCCGAGCGCCAAGCGTTTCGCCAGTTGCTCAAAGTCAGCGGTATCGGCGCCAAAACCGCGCTCTCGGTGCTCTCAGGCATGAGCGTGACCGACCTCGCCAACGCCATCGCCGCCCAAGAAACCGGACGCATCACTAAAGTGCCCGGCATCGGCAAAAAAACGGCAGAGCGTCTGCTGCTGGAATTGCGCGACAAATTTTCGGCGGCGGTCGCCACGGTTACCACGACAGGCGCTGCCCCCTCCAGCGAGGCCGACATTCTCAATGCGCTTAATGCGCTTGGGTATAATGACAAGGAAGCGCTGTGGGCCGTGAAGCAATTGCCGGCGGAGGCCTCTGTGTCAGACGGAATTCGACAGGCTTTGAAGTTTTTATCCAAGTCGTGAGCACATCCCACTAACCCTCACACCTCACAACCAAC
>MEQN01000116.1:1744-2046 GCA_001770235.1 Betaproteobacteria bacterium RBG_16_58_11 | reverse complement strand
CGACCGCCTCATCGCCCCCACCAATCTTTCCCCCCAGGAAGAAGCGGTGGAGCGCGCCTTGCGCCCGAAGATGCTCGACGAATATGTGGGCCAGCAAAAAATCCGCGAGCAGCTCACCATCTTCATCCAGGCGGCGCGCAATCGGAAGGAAGCCCTCGATCATGTACTGCTGTTCGGCCCACCCGGCTTAGGCAAAACTACGCTGGCGCATATCATCTCGCGCGAGATGGGGGTGAATCTGCGCCTGACTTCCGGCCCGGTGCTGGAGCGCGCGGGCGATCTGGCCGCGCTGCTCACCAATC
>MEQN01000116.1:804-1731 GCA_001770235.1 Betaproteobacteria bacterium RBG_16_58_11 | reverse complement strand
TGTTCATCGACGAGATTCATCGCTTATCCCCCGTGGTGGAAGAAATCCTCTACCCCGCGCTGGAAGATTATCAGATCGACATCATGATCGGCGAAGGCCCGTCCGCGCGCTCGGTCAAGCTCGATCTGCCGCCGTTTACTTTGGTCGGCGCCACCACCCGCGCCGGCATGTTGACCAATCCGCTGCGCGATCGTTTCGGCATCGTGGCGCGGCTGGAATTTTATTCGCCGGCCGAATTGCAGCGCATCGTGACGCGCTCGTCAGGTTTACTCAATGTGCAGATTACCGATGAGGGCGCTTTTGAAATCGCGCGCCGCTCGCGCGGCACGCCGCGCATCGCTAACCGCCTGTTGCGCCGGGTGCGCGATTTTGCCGAGGTGAAAGCCGATGGCCATGTCACGCCGGCCGTGGCCGACGCGGCGCTGTCGATGCTGGATGTGGATAAAAGCGGCTTCGACATCATGGACCGCAAGTTGCTCGAAGCCGTGCTCAGCAAATTCGGCGGCGGGCCAGTCGGCCTGGACAATCTGGCCGCTGCGATTGGTGAAGAACGCGACACCATCGAGGATGTGCTGGAGCCCTTCCTGATCCAGCAAGGCTATCTGATGCGCACGCCCCGCGGCCGCATCGCCACGCCCTTGGCGTATGAGCATTTTGGTCTTGCCGCGCCCACGTCTGGTGTTAATCGCGATATGTGGGACAGCGCACAGTGAGCCTTGCGCCGGAGACCCATACTTTCACCTTTCCCGTGCGGGTGTATTACGAAGACACCGATTCGGGCGGAGTGGTTTACTACGCTAACTACTTAAAATTTCTGGAGCGCGCCCGTACCGAATGGCTGCGCGCAGCCGGTTTTGAGCAACCGGAACTCTTGCGTGACCATAATGTCATCTTCGTGGTGCGCTCGGTAGCGATAGAATATTTGCG
>MEQN01000116.1:0-780 GCA_001770235.1 Betaproteobacteria bacterium RBG_16_58_11 | reverse complement strand
GATGGTCACCGTGCGCATGAAAAAGCTTGGGCGCAGTACGATTGAGGTATTCCAGACGGTTGAACGCGATGCTCGGCTGATCGAAGCATCGGTCAAAATCGTTTGCGTGGATGGGTTAAGCTTCAAGCCCGTCAGTATTCCACCCCATATTCGACAACCACTCGAAAGCTTGTCACCCGCATGAAAATCGAAGCGACGCCCGACTTTTCCTTTTTGACCATGATCGTGAATGCGAGCTTCATCGTGCAACTGGTGATGCTGTTGCTGCTGGTCGCCTCCTTCATGTCCTGGCTGTTTATTTTCCAAAAGATGTTCGCGCTGCGCATCGCGATCAAGCAGGCAGACGAATTCGAGAAAGAATTCTGGGGCGGCGCCGATCTCAATCACATTTTCCAAAACCTGACTTCGGGGCGTTTGGTTCCACGCGGCATGGAAAAGATTTTTGAAGCTGGCTTTCGCGAATATGCCAAGCTCAAAAAACAATCCGGCCTGGATATCAGTAGTGTCATGGATGGCACGCGCCGCGCCATGCGCGCCGCCTATCAGCGCGAGGTGGATGCCTTGGAGCGCAAGCTCGCCTTCCTCGCCACGGTCGGTTCGGTCAGCCCGTATGTCGGCTTATTCGGCACGGTGTGGGGCATCATGAATTCGTTCCGCGGCCTGGCCAATGTCGGGCAAGCCACGCTGGCGCATGTCGCCCCCGGCATCGCGGAAGCGTTGATCGCCACCGCCATGGGCCTGTTCGCCGCGATCCCTGCCGTGATCGCCTATAACCGCTAC
>MEQN01000115.1:11446-11653 GCA_001770235.1 Betaproteobacteria bacterium RBG_16_58_11 | reverse complement strand
TAGAACTGGGTATCGATGGAGAAATTTTTCTGCGACAGCTGGGTGTAGTGGCGCACCACATCCATCTCAGAACATTCCGGCAGCAGCGGCGTGTCTTGGCGCAAGAATGCATCGGGTATGCCGCTGGCGGAGGCAGCCGTAGCGGGCATTTGTGCGTAGCTCTTACGGCCAGGACGCGATAATTCAAAAATCAGCATAGAAACTCTC
>MEQN01000115.1:6362-11343 GCA_001770235.1 Betaproteobacteria bacterium RBG_16_58_11 | reverse complement strand
CTAAAGATTTGCTTAACCCAACGCCGCGAGCGCCGCATCGTAATCCGGCTCGTCGGCGATCTCCGGCACGAGTTGCGAGTAGAGCACCGTATCGTTTTCATCCAGCACGATCACGGCGCGCGCGGTCAAACCGGTCAGCGGGTGTTCGGTGATCAAGACGCCGTAGTCGCGATGAAAATCGCGGCCGCGCAGCGTCGAGAGCGTGGTCACATTCTCGATGCCTTCCGCGCCGCAGAAGCGCGACTGGGCGAAAGGCAGGTCGGATGAAATCACGATCACCACGGTATTGGCCAGGCTTGCCGCCTTCTCGTTGAATACGCGCGTGGATTGCGCGCAAGTCGGTGTATCCAGGCTGGGCACGATAGACAGCACTTTGCGCTTACCCGCGAAGTGCGACAGCGCCACATCATTCAAATCTTTATCCACCAGCATGAAGCTATGCGCCTTATCGCCCGGCTGGGGAAAATGGCCTTCCACATGCAGCGGGTTGCCTTCCAAAGTCACTGTACTCATAAGACCTCCATATCAGCGTTGCGTGGCATTAAATCTTGGGTTTGATCGGGCACGGCGGCGCGCTCTGCTGCCGCCCCATGATGCGCGCCAAATGATCGGCGAATTGCTGCAAATCGGCTTCGGTTTTGGTCTCGGTGGCGCATACCAGGAGCGCGTTGCCGAGCTCGGGGTAAGTCGGCAATAAATCAAAGCCGCCCAGGATGCCCTGGGCTTCTAGCGCATGCAGCACCCCTGCCGCCGATGTATTCAGTTTAAGCACCGCCTCGTGGAACAGCGGCCGGTCGAACGCCAGGGTGACGCCCGGAATTTTCGTGAGTTTGCTGATGAGCGCTTGCGTGTTCGCATGGGAAGCCAGCGCCACGCGCTTCAGCCCCGCCGGCCCGAGCAGCGAAAGATAGATGGTCGCCGCCGTGACCAGCAAGCCTTGATTGGTGCAAATATTGGAAGTGGCCTTGGCGCGGCGAATATGTTGCTCGCGCGCTTGCAGCGTCAGGGTGAAGCCGGGTTTGCCTTCCAGGTCCACAGTGCGGCCGATGATGCGCCCCGGCATTTGGCGCACGAAATCCTGCTTGCAGGCGAGGAAGCCGAAATACGGCCCGCCCGAGGCGAGCGGCGCGCCCAGGGGCTGGCCCTCGCCGGTTGCGATGTCGGCGCCGTTTGCGCCCCATTGACCCGGCGCTTTGAGCAAGGCCAGGGAGACCGGGTTCACCAGGCCGATCGCCAAGCCGCCATGGTCATGCGCCCAATCGGTGAGCGCATCGGCATCCTCCAGACAGCCGAAAAAATTCGGCTGCGGAATCACCAGCGCGGCGAAATCCCCCTCCGGCAGCGTCGTGGTAATGCCGGTCTCGGCATCGTATTCCAACTCAAGCAATTCAATATTTTGCGCCGACACAATTGCCTGCACCGTGCGCCGGTAATACGGATGCACCGTCTTCGGCATCAGGATGCGGCGCGAATGCCGATGCGCACGCACCGCCATCAGCACCGCTTCGGCCAAGCCCGAAGCGCCGTCATACAGGCTCGCATTCGACACATCCATGCCGGTGAGCGAAGCCATCATGGTCTGGTATTCATACAACAGTTGCAGCGTGCCCTGGCTCGCCTCGGCTTGATACGGCGTGTAAGCCGAATAGAACTCGCCGCGGCTGACGAGCTGCCACACCGCGGCGGGGATGTGATGTTCGTACGCGCCGGCGCCGATGAAATTCGAATAACGCCCGTCGCGTTCGGCGCGCGCATGCATCAGCCGCGTCACTTCCATCTCGCTCATGCCTTCCGGCACTTGCGTCAATCCACCGCTGCGCAGCGCTTGCGGAATCTCGTCGAAGAGGGTGTCGATCGACGCGACGCCGATGCTGGCGAGCATCTCGCGTACGTCGTCTTCGGTATGGGGAATAAAGGGCATGGTATTTTAATTTCTTGCCACAGAGGTCACAGAGAACACAGCGGAAAAATGGCGCAGTTTCTCTGTGATCTCTCTGACCTCTGTGGCTAAAGGGGGGTTGATTTAATGCGCTTCGCTATCGACCACGGCTTTGTATGCGGCCGCATCCAGCAAAGCATTTACGTCGGCTGCATTATCCGGTTTCAATCGGAACATCCACGCAGCGTAAGCATCTTGATTGATCATCTCCGGCTTATTGGCGACCGCCTCATTCACCGCCACCACTTCGCCGGCAATCGGAGCGTACACGTCGGATGCGGCTTTCACCGATTCGACTACGGCGCATTCTTCGCTCGCCGCGACTTTGCGGCCGACTTGGGGGCTTTCCACATACACCATGTCGCCCAGCAAATCCTGAGCGTGGTGCGTGATGCCGACGGTCACCGTGCCGTCGGCTTCCGTCCGCACCCATTCATGCGACTTGGTGTATTTCAGATCATTCGGAATCGTCATGCCACACTCCTTAAATTAAACTTTTACCGTTGCGCACGAAGGGATATTTCACCACTTTCGCCGAGAGCAATTTGTCGCGCACTTCCACCTGCACCAACTCGCCCAGGGGAATCGTTTTGGGCAAACGCGCCAGCGCGATCGATTTGTCGAGAGTGGGCGCGAAACTGCCGCTGGTGATTTCGCCGTCGCCATAGGTGGTGCGCACCTGCTGATGGCTGCGCAATACGCCTTTGTCGATCAACACCAAGCCGAATAAATCCCGCGTGACGGCTTGCTCTTTCAGCACCGCTTTGCCGATGAAATCGCGCTCGGCAGTGAGATCGACCGTCCACGCCAAACCCGATTCGAGCGGCGTGACCGTTTCATCCATATCCTGGCCATAGAGATTCATGCCCGCCTCCAAGCGCAAGGTATCGCGCGCGCCCAAGCCGATTGGCTTCACGCCCGCGCTGCTCAGCGCTTGCCAGAATTGTTCCGCGTGACTCATCGGCAGAATGATTTCGAAACCGTCTTCGCCGGTGTAGCCGGTGCGGCCCACGAAATACGCTGCGCAGTCGGCGGCCTGGAACGGCTTCAACAATTCCGTGACCCCACGAATCTCCGGCACCGCTTGCCAGACTTTTTCCCGTGCGTGCGGCCCTTGCACCGCGATAATCGCCCTATCACGCCGCGGCGTAAGCGCGAGGCTCGATGCGGATTCATCGCGCCGCGCCTGCATCCACGCCAAATCCTTGTCGCAGGTGGCGGCATTCACCACGATACGGAACCAGTCCTCGCGCAGGTAGTACACGATCAGATCGTCGAGCACCCCGCCCTGCTCATTGAGCAGACAGGAATACATCGCCTTGCCGGGGATTTGCAGCCGATCGACATTATTCGCCAGCAAGCGGCGCAAAAATTCACGCGCCAGCGCGCCCTCGACATCGATGGCGAGCATGTGCGACACATCGAACATGCCGGCGTCGCGCCGAACGAAGTGATGTTCCTCGATCTGCGAGCCGTAATGCAGGGGCATCTCCCAGCCGGAAAAATCCACCATCTTCGCGCCCATGGCGCGATGCGCGGCATTTAATGCGGTTTGCTTGAGCATGCGGCTCCTTGAGTGTATTGCGCTTATACAGAATCAACCTAAAAACGGCTTTTGAACCACGTGGAACACGGGGAAATGGAATAAACACACGGTTCGTTTGCCTGAGCGATTATGGGTTAATTACGCCTTCGGCGGCACGTCTTGCGTGCGCTCTACCGTGGGTCTTTGGGCAAGCGAAACTATACCGGAGGCAAGGTATGGCGACAAGCAAGGCCAGTGTTTTAGGACAAGAGGGTAGCTCCGCATTCACGCTCAAACAGGCTTGATCAACGGCTCCGGCCGATGCATGCCAAAGCCCTGAACATAATCCACATCCAACTCGGCCAGCCGCTGCATGATCGCTTCGCTTTCGACATACTCCGCGATGGTTTTCAAGCCCATCACATGGCCGATGCGAATGATCGCTTCGACCATCGCGCAGTCGATGGGGTCGGTCAACATGTCGCGTACAAATGCGCCATCCACCTTAATGCTATCCACTGGCAGATTCTTGAGATAGGCGAAGGAAGACATGCCGCTGCCAAAATCATCGAGCGAGAATCCGCAGCCCATGGCCTGCAATTTCGACATCATGCGCATTGCATGCGCCAAGTTGGAGATGGCTGCGGTTTCGGTCACCTCGAAACAAATTCGGCCGGGCAAGACGCCTGATAGATGGAATTGATCCTCGACAAAATCTGTGAACGCATCATCTCCCAGCGACTGCCCGGAGAGATTAATAGAGTAGCGAATGTTTTCCGCCAATTGGTGTCGATGATGCGCCTTCATCCAGGCAAACAAGGTTCGCACCACCCAGCGATCGATCGACGGCATCAAGCCATAACGCTCCGCTGCCGGGATGAAGGCCATCGGCGGCACCAGTTGCCCTGCTTCATCGATTAAGCGCAACAGAATCTCCCGATATTCGGGATGCCGGTCGGGATGCAGCGGGATGATTTTTTGATAATAAAGCTGAAAGCGATTTTCCTCGAACGCCCGGGTTATTCTGCTCACCCATTCGGCCTCGCCGTGCAGCCGCCGCACCTCCGCATCTTGCGCGCGGTGCACGCAGACTCGATTGCGCCCGCGATCTTTCGCCATGTAGCACGCGGTATCCGCGGCGGAAAGCAGATTCGCGATTCCGCCGGTCTCTTGCGTGATCTCGACCAGGCCGATCGACGCGCCGACCGCGAAGGTTTTGGCCTCCCACATAAATCGAAACTCGCTGATTTCCTCGCGCAGCTTTTCCGCGATCACCTGCGCTTGTTCTATGCCGCAACCGGGCAGAAGCAAGCCGAACTCATCGCCGCCCAAGCGCGCCAGGGTATCCACGGTGCGGATCTTCGCGCTTAACAAGGTCGATAACTGGCGCAGCAATTCATCTCCCGCCACATGGCCGCAGGTATCATTCACCAGCTTGAATTGATCCAGATCGATATAGAGCAGGGCATGGCTGATGCGGGAGGACTGGGCGCTCTCCACCAGCTCCTGCAAGCGGC
>MEQN01000115.1:556-6302 GCA_001770235.1 Betaproteobacteria bacterium RBG_16_58_11 | reverse complement strand
ACTCGTGCGCCAGGGAGCGTTCGGTGGTCACATCCCGAAACACCACCACCATGCCGATCACCGCGCCATCCGGCTCCCGGATAGGCGACACCGTCTGCTCGATCGTGAATTGCAGCCCCCCGCGCGAAATCAACAGTGACGATTCAGGGCAAGGCTCATTCACGCCAGATAAACAGTACGCCGCCAGATTCAGCATTTGGGCCGGGTTGTTTTCATCCACCACCCGATATACGGCTTCTACGTTGAGTCCCGCCGCCTCGGCATTGGTCCAGCCCGTCAGGCGCTCCGCCATTTCGTTGAGATGATCGATGCGGCCTGATTCGTCGGTGGTAATCACCGCCTCGCCAATCGAATGCAGCGTGACTTCTGCGCGCTCTTTCTCGCGCGCGAGCGCGCGCTCCACCTTGGCCGTGCGCCGGATGACGCCCGCCGAGACGATCAATCCCAGGATCAAGGCTGCCCCGCCCAATAATCCGCTCACCCAATAGGCGCGTTGGTACGCCTCGCGCGCATGGCGCACCGCCGCCTCGCTCGATCGATTTTGATACGCCAGAAAAGTAGCAAAATCGGCTTGCACCAAGTTCTGCGCGGGAATGGCCTGGCTGGTGAGGATTGTTTCCGCCTCTTCATCGCGCCCTTCCAATGCCAGCGCGACAACCGCTTCCATGAGCCGGGTGGATTCCCGGATCTTTTCTTGAGCGGCCTGAAATGCCTTTTGTTCTTCCGGCATGAAGGGCAGCGCCAGCAGTTTGTCGCGTTGCCGGATATAACTCGAAGCCAGCTCGCGAAACCCCAGCATCAAGTCATCGCGTTCAAATGGGTCGTCCGCCAAAATCATCTTGTGCACCGTCAATGCGCGCTCACGGTTGATGCTGCGCAAATCCAAAACCAAGGCGATTTTCACATTATGCTCACGCACGATTTTTTCCATGCGCTGGTTGTTGGCTTGCAAGGCATACAGACCGATCCAGCCCAAGCCCGCCATCAGCAACCAGATCAAGGCAAACGCCGCGAACAGAAAAAGCGCCGAGCCGGGTGCCTTCAGCTTTCGGTGCAGTGTTAAAAGATCCAGTAGGAAGTGTCTGCGTTGCATATATCCATGCGAATCGGAACGCCAAATACCATCCTATCCTCTAACGCAAATACGTGCCACGCCGAAAGTATTACCCAGAAAAAGCAAAAGCCCCGCTGACGCGAGGCTTTTGCAGGGGGTGTTGCGAGGGGTAAAGCAGCTTACATCATGCCGCCCATACCACCCATGCCGCCCATGCCACCCATATCGCCGCCGCCCATACCGCCTGCCTTGTCTTCCGGCATCTCGGCCACCATGGCGTCGGTGGTCAACATCAGGCCCGCAACCGATGCCGCATTTTGCAATGCGTAACGAGTCACTTTGGTTGGGTCCAACACGCCCATTTCCACCATGTCGCCATACTCGCTGGTGGCGGCGTTGTAACCGTAGTTACCTTTGCCTTCCAGCACTTTGTTGACGACTACCGAAGCTTCGTCGCCGCAGTTGATGACGATCTGACGCAGCGGCTCTTCCAGCGCGCGCAGCACGATTTTGATACCGGCGTCTTGGTCATGGTTGTCGCCTTTGGTCTTGGATACCGCAGCGCAAGCGCGCAACAGGGCCACACCGCCGCCAGGAACAATGCCTTCTTCCACGGCTGCGCGGGTCGCGTGCAAGGCATCTTCCACGCGGGCTTTTTTCTCTTTCATTTCCATTTCGGTGGCCGCACCGACTTTAATCAAGGCCACACCGCCGGCCAGCTTGGCAACGCGCTCTTGCAACTTCTCGCGGTCGTAGTCGCTGGTGGCATCTTCGACTTGCTTGCGGATCATGGCTACGCGGCCTTTGATCGAATCTTCTTTGCCGGCGCCGT
Source organism: Betaproteobacteria bacterium RBG_16_58_11 (assembly GCA_001770235.1). GTDB lineage: Bacteria > Pseudomonadota > Gammaproteobacteria > Burkholderiales > Thiobacteraceae > RBG-16-58-11. Next base: position 4,416 of record MEQN01000115.1, on the reverse strand, counting down.
CGATGATGATGGTGTTTTCCTTGCCGACTTCGATGCGCTTGGCTTGGCCCAATTCGGCCAGGGTGCATTTTTCTAAGCTGAGGCCCACTTCTTCGGCGATCACGGTCGCGCCGGTGAGGATGGCGATGTCTTCCAACATGGCTTTGCGGCGATCACCGAAACCCGGCGCTTTAACAGCGGTGGTTTTCAAGATGCCGCGAATGTTGTTCACCACCAGGGTGGCCAGCGCTTCGCCGTCCACGTCTTCTGCGATGATCAGCAGCGGACGGCCGGCTTTGGCCACTTGCTCCAATACCGGCAGCAGGTCGCGGATGTTGGATACTTTTTTGTCGTGCAACAGCACGAAAGGATTTTCCAGCGCGGCGATTTGCTTCTCGGCGTTGTTGATGAAATAAGGTGACAGGTAACCGCGGTCGAACTGCATGCCTTCCACGACTTCCAGTTCGCTTTCCAGGCCGGTGCCGTCTTCCACGGTGATCACGCCTTCTTTGCCGACTTTATCCATGGCATTGGCAATGATGTCGCCAATGGTGCTGTCGGAGTTGGCGGAAATGCTGCCGACTTGAGCGATTTCTTTGTTGGTGGTGCAAGGCTTGGAGATTTTCTTCAGTTCTTCAACCGTGGCGATCACTGCTTTGTCGATGCCGCGCTTGAGGTCCATCGGGTTCATGCCGGCGGCTACATACTTCATGCCTTCCTTGAGGATGGCTTGAGCCAGCACGGTGGCGGTGGTGGTGCCGTCGCCTGCGACGTCGGAAGTCTTGGAAGCAACCTCTTTCACCATTTGCGCGCCCATATTCTCGAACTTGTCTTTCAGTTCGATTTCCTTGGCAACCGACACACCGTCCTTGGTGATGGTCGGTGCGCCGAAAGAGCGATCCAACACGACGTTGCGGCCTTTCGGGCCCAGGGTGACTTTGACGGCGTCAGCCAACACATTGACGCCGATTACCATTTTGTGGCGAGCGATATCGCCGAATTTTACGTCTTTAGCAGCCATTATTTACTCCTAATCTTGTAAGTTGCGATGTCTTAAGGGGGGCTTAGCCTTCGACTACGCCCATGATGTCTTCTTCACGCATCACGAGCAGCTCTTCGCCGTCCACTTTGACGACTTGGCCGGAATATTTGCCGAACAACACGCGGTCGCCGACTTTCAAGTCCATGGCGATTACTTTGCCGTTTTCATCTTTTTTGCCAGGGCCAACGGCCTTGACTTCGCCTTGATCCGGTTTTTCGGTTGCACTGTCGGGGATAACGATGCCGGAAGCAGTCTTACGCTCCTCTTCTACACGCTTGACGATGACGCGGTCATGCAGGGGACGAATTTTCATTCTCTTTGATCTCCTGATTAGCTCTAATTGGAATAAAGCAGTTTTAAAAAATGGGAAGGATGAAGGCGGTGGATGACCGCAAAATTCACCCGATTTAAACGAAAAACGCGGTGTGTTAGCACTCGCGCTTCTTGAGTGCTAATGATAGGGGCTTCCCCTGCTAATTTCAAGGGATAAGCGAAAAATAGTTGTCTTTCGACAATAACTTATATACTTATTTTTCAATAAGTTATATTTGAATACCTTGTTTCCGTTCTAGCGAATCAAAGCGAAACAAAATTCTTTTTTTCATATACCGACGTAATAGTCTTGCCATCCCACCGATAAGTGAGATGCGCGCCTTGCCGGCATTGATGTCCATCGAGCACGAACGCCTTGGGACGAAATACGGCGGCGCATTGCCCTCCCGCATGACGCACACTCCGGTAGACTGCACCATAAGAACCTGCGTTTTTGAGTTGCAACCCCAACTGCTGTCCGGCCGAGTAATCCACCAAATCGTACAGCACGGGGTCGTTTATCTCTCTTAGATCGTGCAACGCCGCGTTCAGATCCGACAGATATACCCGCATATCGATTTCCATTGCGTCTTCCTTGGTCGCAGACAGGAAGCGAGCCCGGTGATACACCGTTTCTGCGACAGCGGTATCTTGTTCCAGCGCACAGTAGTAGACCCCATAAGCGCCGTTACTAAAGCGGCTGCCATAAGTGTTGATGTGCGTGAACGCTGACATGATGCATGTCGTGCCCGCCCCAGAAATACGCTCTTCTGCCGGCACCAACTCGATCTCGCCCGCCTCGTCGCGCAGGCGGTCATTCGTCATCGCTTCCAGGGCGAATACGGCCTCCAAGTCGGCCGGATTGGCGACCCGGTCAAACAGTCCAATCGGGGGAAATCGACTGGGGATGATGCGATAAGAAGGTGTCCAGTCGATATGAGCGCGGGGAAGTCCTACCACCCGCCGCGCTCACCGTCTAAGTATTGGCGGACTTGGTACAAATCAACCACATTACCCGCGAGCATGCGCTCAATCGCCGGACGACCACCGAAGAGAGAAGCGGTATTGGGGTTTTTGATCCATTTATCGGCGGCTTTCTCTGGCAGCAGAATCTGTAGCGCCTTATAAATGCCTAAGATATAGGAAATGCGCTCCAAGGTGTCGCGCGCCAGCACGGCCGCTTCAGCATCCTTCCGCAAGCGGAAATATGTCGCCCGAGGCATGCCGCCCAGCAGTTTGCGTTGTTCTTCGGTGGTCAATTCCCAGGCCTCGGCAATATTGAAAAAGGTGCGTAGTGCGGGGCCGGAAAGGCCCGGCGAGTTCAATTTTTTACCTTGAATTTGCGCGGTTTCCATGGTGCTCTCCATAACCTAACCCAGGCCCCACTATAGTATCAATTGATACTAATGTCAATATTCGATATCAAATGATACCGAATTGAGGCCGGAGCTAGTGATCGTGTATTTCAGCGGCATGCACCACAACCCATGAAGTAGCGCAATCCGGCTAGAAGCCGGCGCTACAGGTCGCGCGCAAGCGGCTCGTACTGGGGACTTTGGCCAGTAAATATTCCATCTGGTCGGCCAGGATATGGCGGTTGACCAGAATAAAATCTTCCCAGCGCGAGGGGATGTAGGGCAAATACAGCAGCGGCATGTGGGCTTGCTCCGGCGTGCGATTGGCTTTGCGCACATTGCACGCGCGGCACGCCGTCACCAGATTCATCCAAGTATCGCGCCCGCCGCGCGCCACGGGAATCACATGGTCACGTGACAAATCCCGCTCGCGATATTGCACGCCGCAGTAGGCGCACAAATGCCGATCCCGCGCATACAGCTTATCGCTGTTAAGAAGTGGTGTGCGGCTATAGTCGCGCGTGATGAATTCCGGACCGCGCACCGCAATGATATTGCTCACCTGAATGCAGGAACGCACCCCATTGCGCTGCCAGCCGCCATGGAAAATCATCTCCACCGCACCAAACTCATACGCCACCACGCCCTTGGCGTAATAGGCAACCGCATTCTCCGCGCTCACCCATTTGCGTGGCGTGCCGGCCATATCCAGCGCGAGAATTTGTCGTTGCATGTCTCTACCTTGTACCAACCCGCGCCACGAGGCAGCGGAAAAAGGGATTTAGCCCGTAAAATGCGATATTAGCCCGGACATCCGCCAAGCTCAACAGCGCACAGCTAGGATAGCCCCACCTCATGAAGAATACCGATTATTTAAACCGCAGTAGCAAAGCCGTCTGGCACCCCTGCACCCAGATGAAACAGCACGAGCGGCTGCCGCTGGCGCCGATCAGCCATGGCCTGGGCGTGTGGTTGTATGACTTCGAAGGCCAGCATTATCTCGACGCGATCAGCTCGTGGTGGGTGAATCTATTCGGCCACGCCAATCCGCGCATCAACGCGGCGCTCAAGGATCAACTGGAAAAACTCGAACACGTCATGCTTGCCGGCTTCACCCACGCGCCGGTGATCGAATTATCGGAACGGCTCGCCCGGCTCGTGCCGGGAAATTT
>MEQN01000115.1:0-528 GCA_001770235.1 Betaproteobacteria bacterium RBG_16_58_11 | reverse complement strand
ATCGAGATCGCATTGAAGATGAGCTTTCATTTTTGGCGCAACAGCGGGCAGCCGAAAAAAACCGGATTCGTCAGCATTGCCAACGGCTATCACGGCGAAACCCTGGGCGCACTGTCGGTGACCGATGTGGCGCTGTTCAAGGATACCTACGCGCCGCTGCTGCGCCAGACCTATCAAACGCCCTCGCCCGATGCGCGGCTGGCGGCGCCGGGCGAATCCGCAGAGGCCTATGCGCTGCGCTGCGCCGAGGCCTTAGCGCAATACCTGGAACAGCATCACGCCAGCACCGCCGCGCTGATCGTAGAGCCGCTGGTGCAATGCGCGGGGGGCATGGCGATGCATCATCCGATCTATTTGAAACGTGCGCGCGAACTGTGCGACCAGTTCGGCGTGCATTTGATCGCGGATGAAATCGCCGTGGGATTTGGGCGGACGGGGACGATGTTCGCCTGTGAGCAAGCACAAGCAGAGTGCTTGGCTACACCCTCTCCCCCTCCCCCTCTCCCGCAAGCGGGAGAGGGGAGAAAA
>MEQN01000114.1:13014-13739 GCA_001770235.1 Betaproteobacteria bacterium RBG_16_58_11 | reverse complement strand
CCGCCCGCAGCGCATGGTCGTGCACATCGCGGTAATAGACTTTCAGCTCCTTGCTGATAATCTCGGGATGCACCCGGATCAGATCAAGCACCACTCCCTGCAGCGGGTCGATTACATCGCGCAGCGCGTTTAATTCATGTTTGACCGTGTAGAGTTTTTTCAAATCCTGTTGCACCAAGCCGCCGCTCAACAAGCGCGTCTCCAGGCCACGGAAACGATCGGACAAGACAGTGATCACGGGCTGATATTGATCGACGATCTCGTCAAGAATAAAGTACAGCGCAGCGGATCGATCTGGCTTGAAGCCATTCTGCTGGCGCGCCAAGCGATCGCGCGCCCTTGCGAAATCGAGGCTGGGGCCGTGGCGGATGATCACGATAAAATTCAAACCGATGAACAGATGCAGCTCGCCCAGCACAGTTTGGCCGTCCGCGAGCGTGACTACCTTGCTGCTGATGAAAAGATAATCGCCATATTCATCGAGCTTGGGCCGCTGGTGCGTAGTCAGCGCGTCTTCCAAGGAAAGCTCGTGTAGGTCCAACTCCTCGCCCAGCATCGCCAGCAACCCGCCGTCGGGCGATTGAATATCGAGCCAGATGAAGTTGTCCGTGTCGCCGATGAAATCGCTGACTTGGGCTAAAGGAATTTCGCGCGGCGCTTGTCCGGCGCGATAAACCAGGCCGAGTGAATTAGCTTGCATGTCGTCTCCCCGAGAAAGCAATTAA
>MEQN01000114.1:12709-12903 GCA_001770235.1 Betaproteobacteria bacterium RBG_16_58_11 | reverse complement strand
ACCCCGTGCCCCCCGTGGTTCAAAAAACCGTTTTCTAAATCAATGCCGTTTGGTATGGCGCACGTTCGGATTCAACCTATCGATATCCGCTTGAACCTGCTCGCGGCTGCGCTCGTACACCAGCTCGCGGCCCATTACGCTCCCGGCGTAAGACAAGCCCAAGCGCGTCGGGGCCAGCTCGCAGCGGACGCTGT
>MEQN01000114.1:9230-12678 GCA_001770235.1 Betaproteobacteria bacterium RBG_16_58_11 | reverse complement strand
GTCGGCGCGCTTGCTCAGCACGACGACGTCCAGGGTTTGGCCGGTTTCGGTGATGCGTACCTTGATTTTCTCGTCGTTCATAAGCGCCTCGATTCTGTTTTGTTGAGTCGTAGGCGCCAGTCTACGCTCAGAACCAAAACGACGTGTCTTTCAGTAAAAACTCATCGTAAGGCATGTAGTGCGACCCATCGCAAGAGAAGGTCAGGCTGACCATGCCGTTAAAAATATTGATCGAGGCCGTGCGCAGATAAAAGGTCGGGTCGGTCAAGCGCAAGGCTTGCAGGGTGTGCAAAATGCGCTTGATATCGGCCTGCGGGATCAATGCATCGGCTGGGTAGGCGCGCGGCGGAAACACCAGGCAAATGTCCGGGTCGCTCAAGGCCTCGTGATCCAGAATGCGATAGCGGAACGGATCACTCACCGTCCAGATCGTGGCCTGACTGCTGGAAAAGTGGATCTGGCATTGAAACACGCCGCGCTGCGTCAAGAGTTCCTCCAGAATCGAGAGCGCCTGCTGCATATTGCCGTCCATTGGGCTATCGACGCGGCATTGTTGAAACACATTGCTGCGGATCGATGGATCGCCTTTCACCTGCCGCCAATTACCCGGCTCTTCATACAGCTCGGCGGTGACCGGCAGATTGCGCAAGTCAAAATCGGCGCCGAGATAGCCCAGGGGATGGGAATCCGTGCGCACGATTTGCAGCGCGGTGAGCGAAGGCCGGTGATCCATCAGACTGATGTAGGCGTCGGAAAGCAGAAACCCCCAGGCCGGCACGGCTTCCATCATGTAGGGGCGCTGCGAGCGGTCGCGCCCGAAGTGTTCCGGTGCTAATCCTGCCTGACCTACGTTGTCACAAATCTGGATGCCGTCGGTGTTCACGCAGTACAGAAAGGAGCAATGCGGAATACTACTGAAACCCTCTGCCAGAATCGCATTCAGCTGCGCGCGGTCACCCCATGCCGGCCGGCAGCGCTCGGCCAATTGCGCCAGCGGTTCGTGCAGCTTGCGCGCCAGCTCTTCGCGCTGCAAATAAATGCTCTCTTTCCATGAACCTTTCATGACTCTACCTATAGCTTGCGTAAATAAAACATTGTCGCATCGACGCACGTATGAAAGCTACTGATTGGCGTTAAACCGCTATTTTGAGTGGGGATGATGACGATAGTTCGCGTTGGGCGATCGCCCTTGCGAAAGTGCAGCGGCGGGCGTGATGCTGCACGCCCGCCGTAGCGCCGGCTACTAGCCGGAAAAGATACCGTTACCTAGTGGCGATCACCACGACGGTCTGGTCGCTGGTCGTGGTGACGGTCTTGCCAATAGTCGTGATGACGATATTGATGATGGCCGCGCTGGCGATATTGATGATAGCCGTGGTGGCGATGATCTCTTCGCTCTGCGTGCTGGTATACGACAAAGCTTATCTTCGGCGATTGGCTCTGGTGCCCTTCTCGCTGACCGTGCTCCCAACCTTGTGCCTGCGCCGGGAACATGACAGCAACACTGCTTAAGGCAGCCAATGCGATTAAAGTTTTCTTCAACATTTTTCATTACTCCTTAGTCAATTTGTTTCACTCTCATCCCGCCAATCACATTCACAGATCATGATTAGCTTGAGTCAATTAACGACTAGGCAAATGAGCTGTTGACCAAACGAGGTGTAACAAAGGGTAACAGTCTGTATCGAAATGTGTCGGCGCGCAGCCTAGCGTGAGCATTTTCAGAAATGAAAACGGCTCTCTGCATCCTCAGTGGTTCAATTTCCTATCCAGGATTTTGTCGCTTTCGGTACGATCGCCACAATCCGCTCACCACCAGCGCACCCACGCCGCCGCCAATGCCCAGCAGCATGATGCTGTTCAAGTGATCGTGAATGAGCGGGATATTACCGAAGAAGTAACCGCCTGATACCAAGGTCGCCACCCATACCGCAGCGCCCAAGGCGACAAACAACAAGAATTTAGTAAAGGTCATCTCCGCCACGCCGGCGACCAGCGGCGCAAAGGTGCGCACGACCGGAATAAACAGCGAAAGCAGAAAAGTCATGCCGCCGTAGTTTTCATAGAATACGTGCGTTTTAAGCAGCGACGCCTGATCCAGCCATTTGTAATTGCGGCTAAATATTTTGTGGCCGATGACGCTGCCGATCCGGTAGTTGACCGCGCTGCCGGTTAGCGCAGCGCTAAACAGTATCGCCATCACCAGCCAAATATTCATCTGACCCGTGGCACAAAATGCGCCGCTGATAAAGATCAGCGGGTTGCCCGGCAGAAAAAACAGCGGCACCAACGCCGTCTCGCAAAATACAATCGCGAACAGCAGCGGATAAATCATCGTGCCGTAATTTGCGATCACCGTATCGAGATAGTGATCGAAATGCAAAACGATCTGAATAAATTCCATCATCACTTCGTTTAGCTTGGGTGGAGGGCTTTCATCCAAGACAATACACCCATGCCCGCCGCGCGTCCGCTCGCGAAGCAGGCGGTAAGCAGGTAGCCGCCGGTGGGCGCTTCCCAGTCCAGCATCTCGCCCGCACAAAATACGCTAGGCAAGGCGCGGAGCATCAATTGTTCGTCGAGCGCTTCAAAGCTAACGCCGCCTGCGGTGCTGATGGCTTCATCCAGCGGGCGGGGGGCGATCAGGCGCAGGGGCAGCGCCTTGATCGCCGCCCCAAGGCGAGCCGGTTGACCATAGTCTTGCGCCGGCACCAATTCACGCAGCAAGCCGGCTTTGACGCCCTTAATGCCGAGCCGGCTTTGCAGGTGGCTAGCTTGCGAGCGCGAACCTCTAGGCCGCGCCACTTCGTCGATCACGAATTGCATGTCTTTGTCGGGGAGTAAATCGAGATGAATGAGCGCGCTGCCGCTCGCGGCAATCTCGTCGCGCAGCGCGGCGGATAAAGCGTAGACCAAACTCCCCTCGACGCCACTGGCCGTTACGATGAATTCACCTTTTTTGCGATGGCTCACACCGGCGCGATCCTTATGGCTTATCACCACCGGCTTGACGGGATGCCCAGCAAAACGCGTGCTGAAATATTCACTCCAGCCGACATCGAAGCCGCAATTGGCTGGCCGCAGCGCCTCGACCGCCACGCCACGAGCAGCCAGCAGCGGTACCCATGCGCCATCGGAACCCAGCCGCGCCCAACTGCCGCCGCCGAGCGCCAGCACCACCGCATCGGGCGCGATGCAATGCTCACCCATAGGCGTGGCAAAGCGCAGCGCGCCTTGCTCATTCCATCCCAGCCAGCGATGTCGCGCATGGAAACGCACGCCGCCCGCGCGCAATCGATGCAGCCAGGCGCGCAACAGCGGCGCCGCCTTCATATCGGTGGGGAACACACGGCCCGAGCTCCCCACAAAAGTGTCGATGCCGAGCGTGTGTATCCATTGCCGCAGCGCGTCGGGGCCAAACGCCTGCAACAGCGGTTGCATCTGCGCC
>MEQN01000114.1:8857-9141 GCA_001770235.1 Betaproteobacteria bacterium RBG_16_58_11 | reverse complement strand
AAAAACTTGCGCCCCGCTGATGGCATCGCATCGTAAACATCGACCTGCACGCCGCCCTGCATCAACACCTCGGCCGCCATCAGCCCGGCCGGGCCGCCGCCGACGACGGCGGCCGATCGGGGTTTGGATTTATTGGAGGAGACCGCGGGTTTCTGGATAGGGCGGGTTGACGGCACAGCAGCGTGGCTCAGCGTATAGAAATTATTTTGCGGGGATTTCCGATTTTCGTTTCCCGCGCGTCCACACGTAGAAATAGCGCGGTTCCTCATCGATGAATCGCTCGA
>MEQN01000114.1:5544-8836 GCA_001770235.1 Betaproteobacteria bacterium RBG_16_58_11 | reverse complement strand
TTTCACCGGGAACCATATCCCCCCGGTCGGCGATCTCGCCCATGCCGATCTGTGCGCCGCGATGATTAAACACGAATACGCGCGCGTCCGGCCGCACCATGCTGTCGCTCGTATTCTCCATAATCAGCCGGTATTCATACAAGGGTTTTCCATTTTTCTGGAGCACGGTGAACACGATATTCTTGACGTAACCGGTATCCAGCTTGATGACCTTGTCCGGGGCCAGCTCGCGCAAATGGGGGAATTCACCCTTGATCAGGTTGCCGAGTTCCTTCCGCGCCTGCTGCAGCTCAGGCATGATTTTCTCGATTGTTTGTTTTGCTTGAAACAACTCCGCATTCAAGGTTTGATTATCCCGCGTGAGGCCATCGATGCGGATTCCCGTAATCACGCTGACGGCGAGCAGCAGCAGGAGCGATGCAGCCAGCGCCACGGCCAACATCAGGCGCTGACTTTTTTTGCCGGGCATGCCGCTGTGCTCGGTGCGGTGGCGCGAAGTGCGCGCACGATGGGCACGCGGCGGCTGGGTGGCCTCGGCGGTCTCGATGACAGGCTCGTTTGTGGTTTCGTTCATTGGTGCTCCATACGATAACAACCTCCCCGCAGGCTCGACAAAAGCGGAGAGCGGATCATCGCCCCAGGTTTAATGATTATCCTGATTATGATATAGGGATGCGCGCTTTACTCAAATTCCATCGCACGAAAAACCATGCCGGCATTCACGCGCGCCAATTCGTCGTAGGTGTCGAGGTGGGCATAAGGCGATTGGTCCACTTTGTAGACGTCTTGCAAAGAACCGCCGTTTTTAATTACCTCGGCTACCTTCGCGCGCAGGTAAACCAGATAATCTTTTGTGTACTTGGTGACCTCTGCGATAGTGGTCGGACGCCCATGACCGGGGATGATGGTTTGCGCGCCCAAGGCTTCGAAGCGGTCCCAGGTCTTGATCCAGGCGGCGGTGTTGGTGTCGTCGAACAGGGGCAGCATGCGTTCGTGGAAAGCCATGTCGCCCGAGATCACCAGCTTTTTCTCGGGCACCCAGACCATGATGTCGCCGGGGCTGTGCGCCGGGCCGAGGTGAAGCACCTCGAATTTCCAGGAACCCAGTTTCAGTTCCAGCTTGTCCTCGAAAACCCTGTCCGGCATGACCACTTCGGTCTTGAAGGCCTTGTCGCGCAGGCGCGCGCGCGTGGCTTCCAGAAGCTTGTCGCCATCCTGCTGGATAACATGGGCCGCGTCCTTGTGCGCGATGATGATCGCGCCCTGCGCCTTCCAGTAGCCGGCGCCCATGATGGCGTGCGACTGCGCATTCTCCAGTACGACATACTTGACCGGCTGCTTGGTCAGCTTTTTGATTTCCTCATGCAGCGACTGCGCCAGCAGATAGTTCGCCCCGGCGTTCATGACCAGCACACCGTCCTCGGTGATCACGAAAGACAGATTATTGTTGTGCCCGGAGTTCTCATAGGTCTGGGGCGCGGTCGCGCCGATCGCCGACCACACACCCGGAATTACTTCCTGCGGCTTGCTGTAGAGGAAGGAATCCAGCGCCTTGTCGGCGAATTTCACCGGCAAGCCGGCGCGCTTCCACGCGAAGAACCCCTCCGCGTAATTTTTGACGTTGGTGTAGCCCAGTTGCATCAGCGCCTCCGCTGCAAGCGGGCTGCGCTGGTTGTAGTTGCTGTAGACCACCACCGGCCTTTTCTTGTCGGCGACGAAGGTATCAATCTGAAACTCCAGCTGGCCGCGCGGGATATTGTAGAAATACGCCGTGCCGATATAGCCGCCGAGCAGCGTCAACTCCTCCGGGTTGCGCACATCAATCACCACCGTTTCCGGTTTTGCTTGCAGCAAGGCTTTCAAGCCGTTGGTATCGATGTGGGCGACGCGCTTGTTCACCTTCGCCAGCGCCGTCTTCGCGGCTTCGCCCAGCGCAGGAGCGTCGGCAAGCGGCGCAGGTGCCGTCGGTGCCGCGTCGGGCCTGGCGGGCTTCTTTGCCGCGACCGGGGCCGGCGCGCCCAACAGAAAACACAGCAATATCAGCGTGAGCGAGGAATGGCGTATTTTCATGTTATGCACCTGTTAGGCCGGATAATAAGAAAGTGCGGCGTTAACGGCCGCCCACGCCCTTGGGCAGATTTTTCATCATCTCCGCCGGGTTCATCGTGCCCATGCCCGGCATCATCACATCGCCCGGCTTTTGCCCCGTCTTGCACGGCCCAAGCCACTTGGCTTCAATAGTCTGGTTTGATTCTTTCATGCCATGCATGGGCGGGCTGTAGCTGCTGTGTATCTCGCCGCGGTAAGCGGTCGAAAAATCACCGCTAAACACCGCCTTGGTAGTCGCGGTGGTTTCCCCAATTTTGCACACTGATTCGGAAGTGACGCGATTGCCTGCTTTGCTGAAGGTATTTTTCGAACAGTTCGCCTTCGTCTGTTTCTCGCCCTGCTGCTGCATCAGGTCATCTGATTTCTCATCGACGCATTGCTGCATGCGCATGGGCGCGGGGCCGGCATCCATTTTCATGCTCAGATCCCATAAGCCGGATTTGCGCTTGGGCATATCTTTGGGCGTTTCCGCCCAAGCGGATGAAATGAACAGGCTGATCAGAGCGACATAAAGGTAGTTATGCATGGCTTTCTCCTATAAAAATATTGCTACTCGCTGCGGCTATGCACGGTGCACACAAACCCAAAATGCGAGAGACTGTTACCGAAAAAAAACGGCAGACTTCTCTGCCGCTTTGTTGTCTCGGGGATACAGGCTTAAGAGCCGGATTTCCGCATCATGGCTTTTTTTACCCAGCCTTCCTTACCCGAACCGGTTTGCACCTTGATGAAATCGCCCTCTTCCTGGCCGGAAGCGATGGCTTCGTCTTCTTTCTTAAGCTTGGTTAAAGTCCTAGCGTTGGCGCTGGGTTTGTCATAGAGCACCACGCCATTGATCTTCGGTGAAAACACGTCACCCTGACCTGCCACCTCGCCCGCTTTTACGACCGTACCCGCTTCCTGTCTCAGCGTTTTATCGGTGCGTTGCATTTCTCCACTGCCCCGAATAGCTTTCACCACGCTGTTATAGGCATCCAGAAAAGCCATCGCCACCACTTTGCCCTCGGCGGTGTTCTCATACGCGCCCAGCCCCAACCCTACACCGCCGCCACCCAGCAAGCCGCCGAGCGCCCAGTCGGTCTTTTGCGACGCGCCCGTCGCGGATGCAACCTGAATCCCGGATCGGGTGTCGGCGACAGTCAGCGTGGTTTGCGCTTCCTTGAATTTTAGCGCCCCGCCGATA
>MEQN01000114.1:0-5518 GCA_001770235.1 Betaproteobacteria bacterium RBG_16_58_11 | reverse complement strand
CCGAGAAGGCCGCCCACCCCGCCGGCGTCATTGTTCTTGAATACCACCTCCGGCGTCATCACGTAATCCGCCGTCGCCAATTGCCCCTTGCCCATGTTCGAGCCTTTACGCAATTGGCCGCCATCCGCCAAAGCGCGCTCTTGCTGAATATTCTGCATGGCAACGCCGCGCTCAACCACCATGAAGCAATTGGACTGCTGAACAATAATGCGAATCAGACCGTTCGGCTTGGGCAGGCCAGCCTGCTGCAGCGCTTGCATAACATAGTCCTGCGGCTCTGCCACGGCCATCGTTCCGAGCGGCTTGTTGCACCGTTCCAAAACAGGCTTGCCCGAATCGGATGAGCCGCCCGGGGTTGCATTCGACGTATCCCCGGAAGGCCCCGAACCCCCGCTGACTCCGCTGCCCCCTTTGCCTTGCTCGAATTCGCCAAACGCATACGCCGGCGACGATGCGGCAAAAATCCCCAACAAAACACAAAACATAAGATTAGTTTTCACGATGGCCTCTTTCTTAAGAGTTAAGGTTCAACCGCGGGATGCCTGTTTCCCAAAACATACATCCTGTACTAACGATTCAATGCCTTAGGCAATTTGAAATCATCAAATACAGTATAGCAACCATAGATCAAGTTTTGCAGGTTCGCTTCGGTGCGGAAGGATATGGCTGGCTACTGAATCTCTTCACTTGCCGCCAAGCGCCTTATAGCGCTTCTCGGCGCTGGCGAGCGCCTTTCTTGCGGATTCCTGCTCCTGGGTGGCTTCGTCCAGCCTGGTGCTTGCCCGCGCTTCGGCGCGGTTTACCCGGTTTAATTCGGTTCTGGAATCGCGCACATCATCCGTGGCGGCGGCGTCGGCACGCTTGGACCAACTCTTGGTTGTTTGAATTTTCCTGCGCTCCGCGTTGCCGACCTGACTCGATAGCCGATCCCGCTCCTCTCGCAGATCGAGCACCCGATCGCGCGCGGACCGGTAAGCCGCATCCGCCGCTTTCAAGCGGGACTTTGCTTTCGCCACATCAGCCCGCGCGTCATTCAACTCCTGTGCCGGGCCGGCGGATGGCGCATTTGCGCCGGGGCCGGCGGCCCAAGCAGGCGCAGCCGAACACAGCCAAGCCATGAAACAAAACAGTCCGATTTTTCGCATTTTCCCCTCCTGTTAAAGCTCATCCCGCCAGCAGCGTTACCGTAGTTTCCGCCGTTATTTGGTCAATATCAAATTGCACTTCACAGTACTCGGCGAGCTCACTCATGGGCGTGGGGTCGTCTGCACAACTGCAACCAGGAATCATCCCTGTATAAAAAATCCCGGTTTTTGCCCGAATAAACCCTGCGCCGGCTGTAACGTTGATGATCATCACACTGCGGTTAGCGCCATCGGTATAGCTGCTTTGCGATAACCCCTGCTGCAAGGGAAGCAATGCAGCATCCATTTGCTCGATCTCATGCTTTAGGATTGCTTCAAACGCGGGGGTTCCCCATGCGTTTAAAACAGTAATGAGCTGCATTATCGGCTGCTTTCGCAATCAAGATTTAAGGAAAGAAACTGGCCTTCACCGGATCAGGCCTTTATACGCCTTACATTGTAGTGCAGACCTACTAAACTGTTTTTATAGCCTGGCTATAGTGTCCTGCCATGGGGCACCGCTACCCGCATTTTCAAGGCCTTACGCAATAGGTGGGGGAATTATTATGAGCACACACAAGCGTCGCTACGCCGCAATCGCCCTAGCCGCATGGAGCGTCTTGCCGACTCGGGCCATTGCCGCCCTGGATCCGGACTTGATGAAAATGTATGGCGGCACCTATTTATCCGACTGCAAAAACCTCGCATCCCCGAGGGTGACGGTGTTTCCCCAGGCGCTGGTTGTGCTCAAGGGCAATCAGCGCCTGGCCGGAAACAAGCTGGAGGCGGCACATTCCTATTTCGGACAGTCCCCGCCGCCAAAGTATCAAGTGGCATTGTTGAGCGAGGTATCCGGCATGCAGTTGCTCGGCATTGTTTATCGCGATGCATCTGGGCAATACATCACGCTCGATGGCGACCCCAAGGTGAGGTCGAGCCTCGGCCCGGCCATGCTGGCTTACAAGTACCGCCTGTGTGGTGCTAAAGAAAGCAAAATCGCGGAGCGCACACCCCCGACACGGAAATATGCGCTCACCGAACTTAGCGCGCCGGGCTTGCTGTACGACGCACGAATTAAATCCGCTTACTACCAAGCGCTGGGCGCTAAGCGCAACTTAGGTTGGCTGGCTACTTTAGATGGGCCGAGTCCGACCAATAAAAAGATCACGATTGGCGGCGTGGAATACATCCTGGCCAGCGCATGCAAGAATCACGAATGTGGCGACAACAATATCGTGCTGCTCTACGCACCGGCCCAGGGACGGATATATGGCAAGATTTACGAACGCGGCCGCGTCACCTTCATCGGCCAGCCGTCCGCTAGCCTCATGGGAGAGTTGAACCGTTTATGGAAAGCTGAATGGCGGCAGGGCCAATAGCCAACGAAAAAATTAACCGTATCAAGTTGGCCAAACAGCTCAAACTTAACATCGCCACGCATTTTTTTCTCTAAGCAATATTCATAAATAAAATACTAGCGCTTCCCTAAACGATACGCGTCCGCCACCCCGAGGATCCAACACACGATTAAAAGCATTGTTGCGATTGTCAGCGTGGGCGTGCCAACTGAAGTCGACGCCTGGGATACCAGCTCTGAAACACGGCTTGGGTCGAGCATCCCGCCGTCGGCCTCGATTTTCTCCAGCACAGCCATGGCCTGTTCGGTCGCATTGGAGACGATGATAAAAAGACAGATCGCGCTCACCGCGATCAAGACGATGCCCCGCCCGTAGCACTTCAGAAACAGATGCCCCGCCCCAGGAAAAACCAGCCCGGACCACAGTGCTGCTTTGATGGATTTGCTCATGATATTCACCTCTCCGCTCGGATGTTAACGCAAGGTCCGGGCTGGCTGCTGAGCAAAGCTATCCGGTTTTAAATCACCAGGCGGGCCACATCGTTCGGGCCCTACTCGTCCGAGTAGAATAGCACTCTTCGAATCTCAGACCCCGCACCCGGCGTGGTGCTCCCTATGCGTTTACCGTTTTTCCCCAGCCTTCTTATCCCTGTTCTTGCGCTAGCCCTGTGCGTGGCGGCGGCGTCCGCGCGTGCTGAGGACGAGCCGATCACCATCGCCACCATCAAAGATGAAATCAAGCGCCCGCAGATTCAGGTGTTTATTGAGAATGATGTACTCGCCGGCTCCGATCGGTACTACACCAACGGTATTAAACTGGGCGGCGGCGGCGAGATTCCGCTAGTGGGAGCCCTACTCAAGCCTATCCCGGAAGCCATTATCGACGTGATGGGCAGGGAAGGGCCTGATGGCGAAACCCCGAGAAACCATCTTGGATTTTTCATCGGGCAGAACATCTATACCCCCAAGGATATCGGCATCACCGAGCGTCAGCCATTCGATCGACCCTGGGCCGCATGGCTTTACGTGGGCAGCGTCGTGCAACGCATCCGCGGCAACCGCTTGGATACCGTCGAACTGGATATCGGCATGGTCGGCCCGGCTGCGCTGGGCAAACCCGTGCAGTCCGGTTGGCATAAACTGGTCGGTGCGGCGCAGCCTAAGGGTTGGTCGAATCAAATCCCCAACGAGCCGGCGTTCATGGCCGCCTATTTGCAAAAGCGCCGGTTCGGCACCAGCACCATCCAGATCGTGCCGCATGCGGGCATCACCGTGGGCACGGTGATGACGCTGGCGCGCGTCGGCGGCATTGTCCGCATCGGCAGCCGCATGACCGGCTTCGGCCCGGATTCCATCGAGCCCGGCGGCGCGATGCTGCAAACTACCCGTAAGCAGGATAGCCAGGCAATGAATGTCTGCTGCGAGTGGTATGTATTCGTCGGCGGCGACTATCGTCTGGTGGGGCGCAATATTTTTCTCGATGGCCCGATGTTCCGAGGCGGCCCGAACGTTAATCGCCGCAATGCGGTGCGCGACCTCAGCGCCGGATTCGCATTTCGCTACCGGGAACTCAACCTATCGCTCACCCATATACGCCGCAGCGAGGAGTTCACCACGCCCATGGGCGGCGGCAGAAAACAGGCGTTCTATTCGCTCAATGCAGGATGGCAATTCGACTGAGCATGACTAAAATGGGGCCTGAGCTAAGCAGTTTGAGTTAGCGCAACAGTGGGACGTCCGCGGCGGCTTTTTCCATTGGGGGTGTGTAGTGTTTTACCGATTGTTTTTTGTATTGCTGCTAGCTGTAGTTGGTATTGGCGCCGCATTTCCGGCGACCACCCTTGAAACCAGATCGGTTCCGGCCGCTACTCAGGCGATTGCGTCAGAGTTTGCGCAGCACACGGCTGGAAGATATTTTCAATATCATGCCAATATGCCGCCGCAACGCCTGGCGCTCTACGCAACGTTCTCAGACATGTTCGTCGAGTTGGTGGATCGGGAATTTTTCCGCGTGAAGACGCGGTTCCCTATCCAGGTCTTCGTGCTTGAGGATACAGGGTCTTGGCTTACCCTGGCACGGACTTCCACCGTGCAATGAGCGCGCCTTCACGAGCGCACTAGTGTTTAATTGCATAAGTTAATAATAGTATTGCGGAGCTGAGCACCCTTAACTTCACGCTTGCGCCAAACGAACGGCGCTGCATTTTTATTGTATGCGGCCGTAAAATCTTTAATGGCTTGCGTAAGCTTATCGATACTCTTGAAACTTGCTCCCCGCAGTGCTTTACGCTGCAAAATTCCGAACCATATTTCAATCTGATTGAGCCAGCTCGCCGACGTGGGCGTAAAGTGAAGTGTCACGTTGGGATGGGCGGCGAGCCAGTCGGCGTTTCCTTTATGGGTTGAAAGATTATCCAAAATAATGTGGATCTCCCGCCCCTTTGGTTGCTCTGCAATCACATCGTCAAGAAATGCCTGAAAGTCCACGCGCTTCTTTGTCGCCGTAATTTTGCCTTGAATCTCTCCAGGCGACCTGCAGCGCGGCGAACAAATTCAACGTGCCGTGCCGTTTGTAGGTGCTCTTCATCGCACGCACGATTTTGCCGCTGCTGGTGTGGACATAACCGCAAGTTCGCTCAATGGCTTGAATTGACGGCTTCTCATCAATACTGAGCACCAAGGCGTTGTGTGGCGGATTAAGGTACAAGCCAATCACGTCGGCGGACTTGGCTGAGAACTCGGGGTCGGTGCTGACGCACCAAGACCGATGCCGTTGTAGTTGTATCCCTTCTTTGCGCAAGATGCGCCACACGACATCGGCAGACACGCTCAAACTTACCGCGAGCAAGCCGCCATCCCAGGTACTCATTCCTGCCGGTGGCGGCATCTCCAGTTGCGCCAGGATGCGTTGCCGCAACGCGGGATGATCGTAGGTGCTTGGCAGCATTGTCCAATGGGGTTTGAGTCTGAGCAGGGGGCGTGAATCCAACGGGGTTTGAGTCTGAACAGGTGGACGTGATCGATCATTATGCGAGGC
>MEQN01000113.1:9641-13265 GCA_001770235.1 Betaproteobacteria bacterium RBG_16_58_11 | reverse complement strand
CGCGCCAAGGATTGGCTCTATCGCTGGATGAAAGTGGATAAAAGCGGGAAATGCAAGTGAACCGGGAGCGGGAAGCGGTGAGCAGTAATGCGCGACCACTCCCCGCTCACTGCTCCCTGCTCCCCGCTCCCCCCTCACCGCTTCCTAGCCACCATATCTATCAACGCCGACATGCCGTAATGCTTGCTGCCTTCGGCGATGAATTCCTCATGCTCGGCCAGATGCACTATTTCCATATCGGCAAACGCTGCGCGCAGTAGCTCAGGCGTGTACATATTCTCAGCACTTGGCGGGCCGCCGGTTTTGTATTCCAGTTGTTTGGGTGTGTAGCCCTGCAGGATCAAATAGCCGCCGGGCTTGAGCGCGGCTTGGAGGTGCTGAAACAGCTTGGGGCGATCGGCGGGGCTGGCGAACTGAATGAAGATCGCCGCCACGATATCGTAAGCGTTGACCGGCCAACTCCACGTCAGCACATCCGCTACTTCGAATGCCAAAGCTACGCCGCGCTCTTGCGCGAGTTGCCGGGCTTTTTCCACTGCCGGCAGGGAATACTCCACCGACAGCACATCCAAGCCTTGTTCGGCCAACCACACGCCATTGCGGCCTTCACCATCGGCCACCGCCAGCGCACGATATCCAGGTTGAAGTAAAGCTTGCTGCGAGACGAGAAACGCATTGGGCGCTTTGCCGAAAATATAGTCCGGCGCGGCGTACACCTCATCCCAATGCGTAGCCATTACTTGCCGTTTGTCTTGGGCTTGGCCTCGGTCTTACGCGCTGCGGCTTCCGTCAGATATTTCTCGATTTGTTCTTTTGGAATCGCGCCGGGGATCAAGCGGCCATCCTCGAAAATCACCGCCGGGGTGCCGCCGATGCGCAAAGCGCCCGCCAGTGCGATATTGCGCTCGACCGGGTTGGCGCAATCGCCCTTGTTCTGCGGCGCTTGGTTTTTCAGCATCAAATCCAACCAAGCCTTGGAACGATCCTTGGCGCACCATACCTTCTTCGATTTGTTGATTGCATCCGCATGCAACTGCTCGATCGGGTAGAGAAATACATACAAGGTGTAGTTGTTCAGTTGCGCCAAATTCGCTTCTACCTGCTTGCAATAAGGACAATCCGGGTCTTCGAATACCGCGACTTTGCGCGAGCCGTCGCCCTTGACGATTTTGATCGCGTCGGCGAAGGGCAGCGCATCGAATTTCACCCGCGTCAAATCGCGGATACGCTCTTCGGTCAGATTGCGCTTGCTCCTGGCATCGATGATCGAGCCGACGAAAACGAAGTCGGCCTTTTCATCGACATAAAACAGCTTGTCGCCCGAAAACACTTCATACCAGCCCGATGCCGGCGCTTTCTTCACTTGTTGCGCCGGCAATTCGGGCAAGCGCTCTTCCAATAATTTTTTTACCGATGCTTCATCGGCCTGTGCGCTGCCACTTACGATCAAACTTGCGAGCGCCATACCCGCTATCCATTTTGTCAGCATCATTCGTCCTTCCGTTTAAAAAAATTAATGGTTACCCAACGGGCATGACGATGGTCACCCCAAAAAAAATTGGTCATGCCCGTTCCCCTCTCTCCTAACTCTCTCCCCGCAAGGGGGACGCCGGTGGGTACCCCGCTGCTTCACAGCGACCCTTCCGCAGTCCCACAAGCGGGCGAGAGGGACGCAGGCTCGCTTCGCGAGTATTATTTAACGCCTGTTTAACGAGTTGATGCTTTACCCAAGTAAAACGATTCGTCATCGATAACCCCATATTGCGCGCCCAACCCAACAGCGGTTGAGCGTTATTGAATAGGCCTTGCAGCCCATCTGTCGCCAATGCCATGGCAAGGATTTCTTCCCGCCGTGCACGTTCAAAGCGCCGTAATAGCAAGCCATCGCCGACATCGCGCGCTCCCCGATTTATGAGCACCGCCGCCAACTCGCGCGCATCGCCAAACCCCAAATTCACCCCTTGGCCTGCGAGCGGGTGAACTTGGTGCGCGGCATCGCCGATCAGCGCCACACGCGATTTCACCAATTGTCGCGGCTCGATTAAGTGAAGAGGAAAAGCGACGGCGGGTGTAATCAGATCCAACTTACCCAGTTGCATTTTTCCCGCTTGAGCGACACGTTCGCACAGCTCGGCAGGGGAGCTTTGCAGCAGCTCATTCGCAAGCGCCTGCTGCACAGACCAGACGATGGAGATGCGGTTCCCCGGCAGCGGCAAATAAGCCAGCACGCCTTCCGGCTGGAACCACTGGCAGGCCGTGCCGTGATGCGGAAGCTCAGTCGCGAAATTCGCCACGACGCCGAGTTGCCGGTAATCCTTGTCATGCGCTTCAATCCCGGCTTGGCTGCGCACCCAGGAGCGCGCACCGTCGGCGGCGACGATCAATTTAGCGGCTATCGTTCGACCGTCGCTTAGCGTCAAATGCGCCGCTTCATCGCGCATTTCGAGCGCCGCACACTCGCCGGGGCAAAACAGCGTTACCTCACTCGCTGTGCCAAGCTGGCGCCATAAAATAGCCTGCAATTCTCGGCTCTCGACGATATAGGCCAGCTCACCCAACCCTGCCTCGTAGGCGTTGAAGTCAAGGCGGGCAGTACCGTCGTCGCCGAAAATCGCCATCGCTTCGATGCGCTCAATCCGCTCGCTCGGCAATTCGCCCCACGCGCCCAGCCCTTCCAGGAAGCTAGCGCTGCCGGGGCTGATGGCATAGATGCGCTTATCCCAACTGGCGTCATGCGGCAGGGCTTGCGGCGGCCGCGCCTCGATCAGCGCGATCGACAAACCCGTGCCGCGCAGCGCCAACGCCAAACTGCTGCCGACCAAGCCGGCGCCAACGATTGCAACATCGAATGTTTGATCTGCCATGTCATACCTTATACAAGCATTCACCACGGAGTACACAGAGTACACGGAGGAAAAGCTTACGAGATTTTAAAACTCCGCGTCCTCTGTGTACTCCGTGGTGAAGATTTTCACCCCTTCGCCCCGAAAATCATGCGCCGCACCACAAACGATTTCACCGACGGCAGCACGTCGAGCACGGAAAGCGCCAAGCCGCGCGCTTGGCGCAAGCCCTCCAGCCGGTTCGAAAAGCCGCGCACCAATAAGTCAGTGAAAAAGATTCCGCCTTGGGTGTCCGCTCGCCTGCCCGCGGCATAGCGCTCGAGCATGGCCGCGCCGCCGATCGCCGCCGGGGCGCAGGTGAGGATTTGCCGCGACAGTTCCCACGCATCGCGCAGCCCCATATTGAAGCCCTGCCCCGCCACCGGATGCAGCATTTGCGCGGCGTTGCCGATCAAGGCCAGACGCTCGCGCGTGACGGGCTGGCTTTTGCGTAAGTGGAGCGGAAAACTCGCGCGCGGCCCCGCTTGCAGAAAGCGGCCTTGGCGGTCGCCGAAGTGGGCGTGGAGTTGGGATAAAAAATCGGCCTCGCTCAAGGCCAAGATTTGCGCGGCGCGCTCGGGCGCAGCCGTCCATACCAGCGCATAACCCTCCCCGCTCGGCAGCAACGCCGCCGGGCCGTCTTCGGTGAAACGCTCATACGCCAGATGCTTGTGCGGCAGCTCGGTCGTGACTTGGCACACCACCGCCGCTTGATGATAGTCGCGGCTCTCGCGTTTGACGC
>MEQN01000113.1:9215-9633 GCA_001770235.1 Betaproteobacteria bacterium RBG_16_58_11 | reverse complement strand
CGAGACGGGAAGCCAGGGTATGGCTCGCGCCCTCATGGGTGAAGTGGACCTGTGCGGCGGCCGCACCGGGAACGACTTTCGACACTTGCGCCCCGGTCACATAACGCGCGCCGCATTGTTGCAGCGCCGTGTGCAAGGCGTGCTGCAACTCGGCATACGGAATGACATAGCCGAGCGCAGGTAGATTCGCTTCTTCGGCACTGAGCAGAGCGCGGCCAAAACTGCCGCGCTGCGAAATATGAATCTGCGTGATCGGCGTGACCGCGGCGAGCTTGCGCCAGATGCCAACCCGCTCCAACACCAAGCGGCTGCCGTGAGACAGCGCCAGGGTGCGCGTATCGCGCCGAGCGGCGGCATCGGCCTGGGCTTCGAGCACGATGAGTTTGAGCGACGGCGCGCCTAGGCGTAAAGCCAAAGC
>MEQN01000113.1:8678-9195 GCA_001770235.1 Betaproteobacteria bacterium RBG_16_58_11 | reverse complement strand
CGCCGCCAACGATGATCACGTCGGCGTCAAACGCACTCGCCATATCATGCATACTCAAATCCGATTCGTTCGAAAACCATTTTTCACCGCGAAGGACGCGAAGTAAAAGCGGGGGGCTTTCCTTTGCGAACCTTCGCGTCCTTCGCGGTTAGCTTTTTTTCATGCAAGCTTCAATCTCTTGCACCGTTTTCGGCGCCGCCTGCGTCAACACTTCGCACGCTCCATCCGTCACCCGCACATCATCCTCGATGCGAATGCCGATGTTCCAGAACCGTTCCGGCACTTGATCCGACGGGCGCACGTAAAAGCCCGGCTCGACGGTGAGCACCATGTCCGTTTGTAACACGCGCCAATCGCCGCCGCGTTTGTATTCGCCCGCGTCGTGCACATCCATGCCGAGCCAATGTCCGGTTTTGTGCATGTAGAAGCGCTTGTAATCGCCGGATTCGATCACGGCATCGACGCTGCCGGCGCACAATTCAAAATCGATCATGCCTTGCACCAACACGCGCAGCGC
>MEQN01000113.1:8379-8626 GCA_001770235.1 Betaproteobacteria bacterium RBG_16_58_11 | reverse complement strand
CGGCGAGCACCAGCTCATACAGATCTTTTTGCACTGAACTGAATTGGCCGCTCACCGGAAACACGCGCGTGATATCGGCGGCATAGCCGTCGAGTTCGCAGCCGGCGTCGATCAACAACAAATCCCCGTCTTTGAGTTGCGCATTGTTGCTGACGTAATGCAGCACGCAGGCATTGGCGCCGCCGGCGACGATTGCGGTATAGGCCGGCGCCTGCGCGCCGTGGCGGCGAAATTCGTGCAGCAGCTC
>MEQN01000113.1:5185-8314 GCA_001770235.1 Betaproteobacteria bacterium RBG_16_58_11 | reverse complement strand
GTGCGCGCCGCCGGAGATATGCGCTGCGCGGCGCATGATATCGATTTCGTGCGCGTCCTTGATCAAGCGCATTTCATCCAGCAGCGATCGCACATCACGTATCCCGGCCGGCGCGGTGACGCCGTTGCGCGCCTCGGCGCGCACGCTATTCAACCAGCCCACGACCCGCGTATCCCAGCTCGGGTCCGCGCCCAAATCAAAAAACAAGCTCGGCTGATCGGCCAACAGATTTGGCAACATCGCATCGAGTTGATCGATGGGATACGCTTCGTCAAAACCGAAAGCGTCGCGCGCGCCGTCCGGGCCGTAGCGATGGCCGTCCCAAATCTCGCGCTCCGGATTTTTTTCGCGGCAGAACAAAATGGTTTTCACCGTGTCCGTGACGAGCATCACCAGCACCGCCTCCGGTTCGGGAAAGCCGCTGAGGTAATAAAAATAGCTGTCGTGGCGGAAGGGGTAGTGTGAATCGCGGTTGCGCAAGCGCTCGGCCGCGGTCGGGATCACCGCCACGCCGGCGCCCATTTGCTGCGCGAGTTTTTCGCGCCGTTCACGATAAGGGGTCATGGCGTCTTGTCCATATAAAAACCTAATTTAGCCGCGAATTAACGCGAATGATCGCGAATTAAAAAACCTCGTATCCGCACCATGAAATCCACTGCTCAATAATTTGCGTTAATTCGCGGCTAAAGCTTTTTACTTCAACATACGATCCAGCGTAGCCAGCCGCTGCGGGGTGCCGACATCGACCCAGCGCGCGCGGTGATGCTCGCCCCGCACCAAGTCGTGCCCTATCAAGGTTTTCAGCAAAGGCGCGAGCTTGGCCTTGGCGCCGCGCTCGATGTCGCGAAACACGTCGTGCTGATAGACGGCGACGCCGGTAAAAGTCAGCATCGGATGGCCGCTGAGCTTGACCATGCTGTGCTCCAAGGCGAAATCCCCTTGTTCATGATGAACAGGGTTATTGGCCAACACCAAATACGCCGCGAACAACTCGGGATTGGCGCGCATGGCCATCGCCATTTCCTGCGCGCGGCCAAAATCGTAGTCGATGAAAATATCGCCATTCACCACCAAGAAAGGGGCATTGCCCAACAGCGGCAGCGCATAGGCGATGCCGCCCGCGGTTTCCAGAGCGCAGCCTTCGGCGGAATAGCGAATCTTCGCGCCGAAGCGGCTGCCATCGCCCAGCGCCGCTTCGATCATGTGGCCGAGGTGGGCATGGTTGATGACCAAATCGGTGATGCCCGCGCGCACCAGGTTCTCGATATGCCGCACGATGAGCGGCTTGCCGCCGACCGCAAGCAGGGGCTTGGGCGTGATGTCAGTCAGCGGCCGCATGCGCTCGCCGCGCCCGGCGGCCAGGATCATGGCTTTCATATCAGAAAGTGTAGCCCGCTTGCTGCTCGCTGCCGTGCAATTGATCCAGCAATTGCAGCAAGGGCCCCAGCGCGCGATAGCGATCGCAGGCGCGGCGCAGATAGTGCATCACCAGCGGCATGTCCTTGAGATAGCCTTCCTTGCCGTCGCGGTGGTAGAGCCGCGCGAAGATGCCCAGCACCTTGAGGTGGCGCTGCACGCCCACCCATTCGAAATCGCGGTAGAAATCGCCGAAGTCCTGCGCAACCGGCAGGTGCGCGCACTTGGCCTTTTCCCAATAGCGTACCGCCCAATCCACGACGCGTTCTTCATCCCAGGCAATGTAAGCGTCCTTGTACAGCGACACCAGATCGTAGCTGATCGGCCCATACACCGCGTCTTGAAAATCCAGCACGCCGGGATTGGGATCGGACAGCATCAAATTGCGCGAGTGGTAGTCGCGATGAACATACACGCGCGGCTGCGCCAGCACGTTTTTCAGGATGGATTGAAATGCCTGCTCCAGCGTTTCGGATTGACCCGGTGTCAACGTGAGATGGAGATGCTGGGCGATATACCAATCGGGGAACAAGCGCATTTCGCGCAGCAGCAGCGCCTCGTCGTAGGGCGGCAATTCCGCGGGCTTGCTGGCGAGTTGAATTTTGATCAGCGCCTCGTTCGCGGCGCGGTAGAGCATATCGGCGTTTTGTTCGTTCAGTTGATCAAGATAAGTTTCGGCGCCCAAATCGCTCAGCAGTAAAAAGCCTTGTTGCAGCTCTTGGGCGAGAATTTCCGGCACATGCACCCCGGCGGCCAAAAACAGTTGGGCGACATGGATGAACGGCGCGCAGTTTTCATGCGCGGGCGGCGCATCCATCGCGATCAGGGTGCGGTCAGACAGGCTTACCCGAAAATATCGCCGGAAACTGGCATCACTCGATGCGGGGGCGAGGCTGAAATCTTTTCCCGGTAAAACCTGGCGCAGCCAGTCCTGGAGTATAGCTACGCGGTCCAAATATCGCTTCCTTATTGATAAATTTGCATTTTTATGCGATTTTAGCACCCTTTCCCTCCCCAAAAACTAGAATGAATTCCCGGGCCTGTCTGACCTTGTTGGCACTCTTTTCCCTTTTAGCGGGCACGCTTGGGATGAGCTCGGCCTATGCCGGCACGAACTTGCCGGCGCTTAAAGTCGACCCGCGCCTGTTGGGTCTGCCGGCTTTGGAGCCGGAAACCCCGCCGCCCCCCAGCGCCAAACCCGCGCCGCTCGCCACGCCGGCGCCCAGCGCGCCGCCGCTTGCGGCAAAACCGCTGGCGGAACCCGCACCGGCCAAACCCATCCCCTTGCCGCCACCCATCGCGGCGGAAAAAGCAGCGAGCGAGCCGGCGAAAACAGCCGTACCGGCCAAACCGCCCACGCCACCGAGCGTGGCGGCGGAAAAACCGGCCCCGGCAAAACTCGCACCGCCACGCTCTGAACCTACGCCGGTGATTGCGCCACCGATGCCCGCCTCGGTCGCCGCCATCTCGCCCGAACCGCCGGCGCTGCCCCCGCTCAAGCCAGACGAGCACCCCATAGCTTTGCAATCGACCCTGGCCATGCCCAAGCATGAGGAAAAATCGAGCGAGCCCACACCCGCCTTCATCAGCGCCATGCGCTTGCAAGGCAAGCATGATGAATACATCGAAGCCGAAGAAGACGCGGAGCTGCGCAAGCTGGGCGTGCAGGTCACCGCCGATCGCCTGCGCTACGACGAGCAAAAAGAAATTCTC
>MEQN01000113.1:2691-5089 GCA_001770235.1 Betaproteobacteria bacterium RBG_16_58_11 | reverse complement strand
CATCGCGGCAGAGCAAGCGCATGGCAAGGCTGAAAAGCTGACTTTCCTCGGCGAGCAACGATACACAATGGATGATGCGAGCTACACCACTTGCGGCGTAGGCAAGGAAGACTGGTGGGTGCGCGCGAATGAGATGGAGATCAACCGCACCACCAACGTAGGCGTCGGACGCCATGCGTGGATCGAGTTCAAGGGTGTGCCGCTGCTCTACACGCCTTACATCAGCTTTCCGCTGAAAAAGCAGCGCAAATCGGGTTTTCTCACACCGAGCTTCGGCACCACCGGCAACAGCGGCGCAGAATTCACCCTGCCGTATTACTGGAACATCGCCCCCAACTACGACGCGACCTTGACGCCGCGCATCATGAGCAAACGCGGCATACAGCTCGGCGGCGAATTCCGCTATCTGCAACCCAACTATAGCGGCGAGTTGCAAGCCGAGTGGCTGCCCAACGACAACGTCACGAAATCCACGCGCAGCGCCTATCGCCTCAAGCATGGCCAGAATTTCGGCGCGGGCTTTACCGGCAATCTGGATTTGCAAAAAGTGTCGGACAACGATTATTTCCGCGATCTGAGTTCCTTGGTGGCGGTCACCTCCCAGACCACCCTGCCGCGCGAGGGCGCGCTCAATTACGGCAGCGGTCCGTGGAGCGCTGGCTTGAAAATTCAGCGCTACCAAATTTTGCAAGATCCGATCAACCCGATCGTTCCGCCCTACGAACGCGCGCCGCAGTTCACCGCGGCTTACAACAAGCTCAATGTGTTTGGCTGGGCCGATGCGCGCGCGGCGGCCGAGTTTGTGGATTTCGACCATGGCGGCAAGGTGCGCGGCAAGCGCTTCACGCTCCACCCGAGCCTGAGCGTACCGTTCACCCGCGCTTACGGTTACCTCACGCCGAAGCTGGGGCTGCATTACACCCAATACAATCTCGACCAGCAATCGACTGCCCTGCCGGATGCGACGGGAACGCTGCGCAACTACAACGTCAGCGCAAACCGCACCCTGCCCATCTTCAGCTTGGACAGTGGGCTCGCCTTCGAGCGTCAAGCAAATCTGTTTGGTCAAGCGCTGACGCAAACGCTCGAACCGCGCTTGTATTACCTCTACGTGCCGTACAAAGATCAAAGCCGGATGCCGATTTTCGATTCCGGCGAAGCCGATTTCAACTTCGCGCAAATTTTCTCCGAAAACCGTTTCGCCGGGGGCGACCGCATTTCCGATGCGAACCAGGCTACGCTTGCCTTGACCTCGCGCTTTATTGAAGCTGAAACCGGGCAGGAACGGCTGCGCGCCACCGTGGCGCAGCGCTATTTCTTCCGCGCGCCGCGCGTGGCATTGACCTCGGCCGCACCCACCGACAAGATCTCGGATTTCCTGGCCAGCATCGGCGGACAGATCACGCCTGCCTGGTCGGCGGATGCCGCCTGGCAATACGACCCCAACACCAGCCATACCGAAAGATACAACGTCGGCGCGCGCTATAACCCCGCATCCGGCAAACTCGCCAACCTGACTTACCGCTTCAATCGCAATACCCTGCGCCAGGTCGATCTATCGGGCCAGTGGCCGGTCGCGCCGCGCTGGCAAGTCATGGGGCGCTGGAACTATTCGATCCAGGACAAGAAAACCCTGGAAACCCTGGGCGGGATCGAATACCTGGAAGGCTGCTGGGCAGTACGCGTGGTGGCGCACCGCTTCCAAACCGCGACCCAGAAAACCACCAACGCCCTGTTCCTGCAATTGGAACTGTCCGGATTGTCGAGTTTGGGAACTAATCCGCTGAATGTGCTCAAACAAAACATCGGCGGCTTCACCCAGTCCAAACCGCACGGTGAAGACCTCAACCTGGACGAGTTTTAAACTATGCAGCGCTCCCCTGTTGTCCACATTTTGTTCGCTCTGTTCTGTGTCGCCCTGGCCGCCCCAGTTGGGGCGCAGCGTGCACGGATCGAACTGATCGATCGCATCGTCGCCGTCGTCAACAACGACGTGATTACCCAATTTGAATTCAATGAGCGCCTGCGCGTCGTGCAGCGCCAACTCGAAGGCCAAGGCATCAAATTGCCGCCGCGCGAAGTCTTGGAAAAGCAACTGCTGGAGCGCGTCATCAACGAGAAAGTGCAACTGCAATTCGCCGCCGAGACCGGCATCCGCGTCGATGACGCCATGCTGGACCGGGCGATCGGACGCATCGCCGAAGGCAACCGCATGAGCCTGGACAGTTTTCGCCAGGCCCTGGAAAAAGACGGGGTCAGCTTCGCCAAGTTCCGCGAGGAAATCCGCAACGAGATCATTCTTTCGCGCGTGAAAGAACGCGAAGCCGACAACCGGGTCACGGTCACCGAAAGCGAAGTGGAGCATTTCTTCACCAGCCAAGCCGCAGTCCAAGGCAGC
>MEQN01000113.1:1553-2668 GCA_001770235.1 Betaproteobacteria bacterium RBG_16_58_11 | reverse complement strand
CAAATACCCGAGCAAGCCAGCCCGGAGCAGATTCAAACGCGCAAGGCACGCGCCGAGCAAGCCTTGAGTGAGCTCAAAAAAGGCGCCGATTTCGCGCAAGTTTCGGCCAGCTTTTCCGATGCGCCGAATGCCCTGCAAGGCGGCGAACTCGGCTGGCGCTCCGCGAGCCGGATGCCGCAGTTATTCAGCGACGCCTTGAATACCCTGCAACCGGGCCAATTCAGCGGCTTGCTGCGCAGCCCGAACGGCTTTCACCTGCTCAAGCTGATCGATAAACGCGGGCGCGACGTTCCCCTGGTCGTCACCCAAACCCACGCCCGGCACATCCTGGTCAAGACCAGCGAATTGATCTCCGAAGCCGACGCCAAGCGGCGCCTGACCGAGCTCAAGGAGCGCTTGGACAACGCCGCAAACTTCGCCGAATTGGCGCGCCTGCAATCCGAAGACGGCTCGGCGGCCAAAGGCGGCGACCTCGGCTGGCTCTCGCCCGGCGACACCGTGCCCGAATTCGAAAAGGCCATGGATGCACTGGCGGTTAATGCCATCAGCGAACCGACTCTCTCTCCCTTCGGCTGGCATTTGATCCAAGTGCTGGAACGACGCCGCGAAGACGTCACCCAGGAGAAACAGAAACTCAAAGCGCGCATGGAAATTCGCGAACGCAAGGCGGATGAAGCCTATCAGGAATTCGTGCGCCAATTGCGTGATCGGGCATATGTTGAATATCGGTCTGATGATCGATAATCACTGTTAAAAACTTGGCCGCGAATTCACGCAAATTTTCGCTAATTTTTAACCCCGCTCACACGCTTTTTAATTCGCGTTAATTAGCGTGAATTCGCGGCAAAAGTTTTATCCTCATGCCGACTCCTACCCTCTCTCCTCTTCCGATTGCACTCACCAGCGGCGAACCCGCCGGCATCGGCCCTGATCTCTGTGTCTTGTTGGCGCAGGAAGCACGCGCGTTTGATCTGGTGGTGCTGGCCGATAAATCGCTGCTGCAACAACGCGCAGCGCAATTAGGCCTTGCCCTTGAGTTGGATAACTATGCGCCGGGCCGGATGGTGGCGCGTGCGGCGGGCAAGCTCAGCGTGCTGCATCTCCCGCTCGCCGCG
>MEQN01000113.1:897-1522 GCA_001770235.1 Betaproteobacteria bacterium RBG_16_58_11 | reverse complement strand
CCAATAGCCGCTATGTGCTGGACTTGCTCGACCGTGCAGCCGGCGGCTGCCTGGCGGGCGAGTTCTCCGCCATGGTGACCGCACCGGTGCACAAGGGCGTGATCAACGACGCGGGCGTCAATTTCCAGGGCCATACCGAATACCTCCAAGCCCGCGCCAACGCGCCGCAGGTGGTGATGATGCTTGCCGGCGGCGGCATGCGCGTGGCGCTCGCCACCACCCACTATGCGCTGAAAGACATTCCGGCCCAGATCACGCCCGATGGTTTGGAGACTACGTTGCGCATCATCGATCATGATTTGCGCCAGCGCTTCGGCATTGCCCGCCCGCGCATCCTGGTTGCCGGCTTGAATCCGCATGCCGGCGAATCGGGGCATCTGGGCCGGGAAGAAATCGAGATCATCGAACCGGTTTTAAACAAGCTGCGTGCTACGGGCATGCATTTGATCGGCCCCTTGCCGGCCGATACGCTATTCAACCCCGATCGTCTGAAGCAAGC
The DNA here is from genome assembly GCA_001770235.1 of Betaproteobacteria bacterium RBG_16_58_11. GTDB lineage: Bacteria > Pseudomonadota > Gammaproteobacteria > Burkholderiales > Thiobacteraceae > RBG-16-58-11. Next base: position 1,023 of record MEQN01000113.1, on the reverse strand, counting down.
CGATTGCGTGCTGGCGATGTACCACGACCAAGGCTTGCCGGTGCTGAAATACGCCAGCTTCGGCGCCGGCGTGAATATCACGCTCGGGCTGCCCTTCATCCGCACCTCGGTCGATCACGGCACCGC
>MEQN01000113.1:0-876 GCA_001770235.1 Betaproteobacteria bacterium RBG_16_58_11 | reverse complement strand
CGTCGGCGCCGCCGACCATGGCAGCATGCTGGCGGCGATCGCGCTGGCGGCACGGATGGCGGCTGCCAGCGCCAATCCAATGAAGCCCGCGGCTTGAACCGCTTCCCGAATTGATGAAACACATTCCGCGCAAACGCTTCGGCCAGAACTTCCTGACCGATCAGGTGGTGCTGCACGACATCATCCGCGCCATCGATCCGCAGCCGGACGACCTGATGGTCGAGATCGGTCCCGGCCTGGGCGCAATGACGCGCCTGCTGCTGGAATCGCTGCACCACCTGCACGTGGTCGAGCTGGACCGCGACTTGGTGGCACGCCTGCACCAGAGCTTCAGTCCGGCGCAACTGACGGTGCACGCCGGTGACGCGCTGCAATTCGATTTCCCGACAATTGCGCGGCCGGCGGGGCGCAAGCTGCGGGTGGTCGGCAACCTGCCGTACAACATTTCCAGTCCGCTGCTGTTCCATCTGGCGGCCATCGCGCCGCAGGTGCGCGACCAGCATTTCATGCTGCAAAAGGAAGTGGTGGAACGGATGGTGGCGGCGCCGGGGGGCAAGGAATTCGGCCGGCTGTCGGTGATGCTGCAATGGCGCTACCACATGGAGCTGCTGTTCGTGGTGCCGCCGACTGCCTTCGAGCCGCCGCCGCGGGTGGAGTCGGCGATCGTGCGGATGATCCCGATCGCGCAGCCGCTGGCTTGCGACCAGGGCTTGCTGCAGCAGGTGGTGCAAACGGCGTTTTCGCAGCGGCGCAAGGTGATCCGCAATTGCCTGTCCGGCCTGCTCACGGAAAGCGAACTGGTCGATGCGGGCGTCGATCCGCAGGCGCGACCGGAAGCGGTGCCGATGGAGCGCTTCGTGGCGCTGGCCAGGCGCC
>MEQN01000112.1:8940-20141 GCA_001770235.1 Betaproteobacteria bacterium RBG_16_58_11 | reverse complement strand
GCAGGAATCGAATGAGGTGGAGACGATCTGGACATTGGTGGCGTATGAGCAGAAGGCATGATGCCGGATGGCGAGCCGAAATCTATGCTGCGCGCGCGCAAGGAGCAAATGGAGTCCTTATTCTCCCGCGGCGATGACATGCCAATCTTGCATTACCTGCAACAACATCAATCTGAATTGTATGCGCGGCTGCGGCAAAACGTGGCGAGGGCGCGGCAGGTCATTGAATAGATACTCGGCACTAGCCGGTCCCTGCCAACTTTGCTATTGTTCTCCCCCCGATCCACCTTCCCCCATTCACGGAGCTCTCGCATGGCCACGCTCGACCTCACCAAAGACAATTTCGAACAGACTGTTCTCAACAATGATCTCGTGATCCTCGATTTCTGGGCGCCGTGGTGCGGCCCGTGCCAAGGCTTCGCGCCGGTGTATGAGGAGATTTCGGAAAAGTATGCGGATGTGGTGTTCGCGAAAGTGAATACCGAGGAAGAGCAGGAACTCGCGGGTTATTTTCAGATTCGTTCGATCCCCACGCTGATGGTGTTCCGCGAAAAGATCATCATTTTCTCCCAACCCGGCGCGCTGCCCGGCTCGGCGCTGGAAGAAATCATCACTAAAGCAAAAACCCTGGATATGGACCAGATTCGCGCGGAAATCGCGGCGGAAGAAAAGAACCAAGCTTAACCACGGGGCACACGGGGGGCACGGGGAGAGCGTGTTATATGGAAATTGCGATCCCTAGTTAAGCGCAATCATTTCGCTATTCATATCTGGGTTTCCCCGTGTACTCCGTGTACCCCGTGGTTCATGAACTTTTAAGCAGCAACGCCAATACCTCGCGCGCCAGCGGCACGGTGATGGGGCGCTTCACTTCGAGCGAATAGCGGTCCAGCGCTTCCAGCACCGCCATCAAGGACGGCAAATCCCGCTTCCACTTACTCAACAAATACGCCACCACGTCGCGCGGCAGGGTGAAGCCGCGCCCCTGGGCATGGGTCATCAGCGCTTGGGCCTTGTCCTCGTCCGACAGGCATTTCACCTGGAACACCAAGCCTTGCGCCAAGCGGCTGGCCAGGTCTTGCCGGATATTGAGATGCATGGGCGCATACGGCCCGCTGGCGAGCAAGAGGCCGCTGCCATCGCGCAGGCGGTTCATGATATTGAACAGGCGATTTTGGTTCTGCGCGTCGAGCGCCAGCACATCGTCCACCAACAGCACGTCGCACAGCGCGGCGTCATCCTCGCTGCACATTTTCGCGTCACGGGCCAAGCACGAGCGCAGGTGATGCGCGCTGGCGGCGGCGGCAAAGCCGTGCAGGAGATGGCTTTTGCCGCATCCCGCGCCACCCCAAAGATAGACGACGCGTTCGTGGATAGAACCTTCCAGCATGGCGCGCAAGGTCGCCAGCACCTCGCCATTCAAGCCAATGACGAAATTCTGCAAACTTGGCAGCGGCGGGGGGGCAATATCGAAAACGAGTTGTTTCATTTTCAGGCAACCGGTCAAAACCGGGGTTTGAGGTAAAATACGCAAAGACGGCTACTTTAACCAGCAACGCTTCATAACTCAATCAGTGAGAACCTCATCTTGACTACGGCGCTACCCCCCAATTCCTTGAGCTACCGCGATGCAGGCGTGGATATCGACGCCGGTGACGCCCTGGTGGAAAACATTAAACCGCTGGCCCGGCGCACGATGCGCCCCGAAGTGATGGGCGGCATCGGCGGCTTCGGCGCGCTATTCGAGATTTCGAAAAAATACCGCGAGCCGGTCTTGGTCTCCGGCACCGACGGCGTCGGCACCAAATTGAAACTCGCATTCGAAATGAATAAGCACGACACGGTCGGCATCGATTTGGTGGCGATGAGCGTGAACGACATTCTGGTGCAAGGCGCGGAGCCGCTGTTCTTCCTCGACTATTTCGCGTGCGGCAAGCTCGATGTCGCCACGGCGACCGATGTGGTCAAGGGCATCGCGCACGGCTGCGAACTCGCCGGCTGCGCGCTGATCGGCGGCGAGACGGCGGAGATGCCGGGCATGTACCCCGCGGGTGAATACGATCTCGCCGGCTTCGCGGTGGGCGCGGTGGAAAAAAGCCAGATCATCAACGGCAAGACCATCCAGCCGGGCGATGCGGTGCTGGGGCTCGCCTCCAGCGGCGCGCACTCCAACGGCTACTCGCTCATCCGCAAGGTGCTGCAAGTGACCGGCGCCGATCTCAATACCGCGTTCCACGGCCGCACCCTGGGCGAGACCCTCATCGAACCTACGCGCATTTACGTGAAGCCGCTGCTGGCGCTGATGCAGGCATTGCCGGTGAAGGGTATGGCCCATATCACCGGCGGCGGGCTGCTGGAAAACATTCCACGCATCCTGCAACCCGAACTCACGGCCAAGCTCGATGCATCGAGCTGGCCCTTGCCGCCGCTCTTCCAGTGGCTGCAAGAGATGGGCAACATCGAGCCGCGCGAGCTGCACCGCACCTTCAACTGCGGCATCGGCATGGCGGTGGTGGTGGCCGCGAGCGATGCCGAGCGCGCCATGCAACGCCTCACCGCAGCGGGCGAGACGGTGTACCGCATCGGCCAAATCGAAACGCGCATGGACGGCCAAGCGCAAACAATTGTGCTGTGAAAACCATCGTCATCCTCATCTCCGGCCGCGGCAGCAATATGCAGGCGATCGTCGAGTCCAATCTGCCGCTGCACATCGCCGCCGTGATCAGCAATCAAGCCGATGCCGGCGGCTTGGAATATGCCCAGTCCAAAGGCATCGCGACCCGCGTCGTCGATCACCGCAACCATGCCTCGCGCGAGGCATTCGATGCCGCGCTGATGCAAACCATCGATGCGCTTCAACCCGACCTGGTCGTCCTCGCCGGTTTCATGCGCATCCTGACCGAGGGCTTCGTCAATCACTACCAGGGGCGCTTGATCAACATCCACCCCTCGCTGCTGCCGGCTTTTCCCGGCCTGGCCACGCATGCGCAAGCCCTCAAAGCGGGGGTGAAGATTCACGGCTGCACCGTGCATTTCGTCACCCCGCAAGTGGATCACGGCCCGATCGTGGCGCAAGCCGCGGTGCCGGTGAAAGCGGACGATACGCCGGCGAGCTTGGCGGCGCGCGTGCTGGCGCAAGAGCACCGGATTTATCCGCAGGCGATCCGCTGGTTCGCTGAAGACCGGCTCACGATCACGCCCGACGGGCGCGTCAACGTGCGCGGCGTGGAAACGTTGAGCGATTCATGATGCAAACCTTAAGACTGAATATATTCGGCGGCTTGATTGCGCTCGCCTGCGCACCCGCCCTGGCGGCGCCCGTGCAATCCACTTTCACTTACAGCGTGAGCCAAGGCAAAGAAGTAATCGGCGAGATTCAGGAAACGCTGACCCTCGACGCGCAACGCTATAAATTGGAGAGCAAAACCATTCCGCTCGGCGTGGCGGCGATATTCGTGAAAGACACCATCCTCATGCGCAGCGAAGGCGTGTATAGCGCCAGCGGATTTCAGCCCGAGCGTTTTGAATATCATCGCAGCACCAAACCGAAAAAAGATGCGACCGCGCGCTTCGATTGGTCCGGCAAGACGGCCGAATTCTCCTACGAGGGCAAGACCGAGTCGCAAGCCCTGCCCGAGCTGCTGCAGGATCGATTGAGCGCGTTGTACCAATTCCGCTTTATTAAACCACCCAAAACGCAGACGCTTCCCGTCAGCAATGGCAAGAAGATCGAGAATCAACTCTTCAAATACGGCGGCGAAGAAACGCTGACGCTCCCCATCGGCAAAATCAAAGCGATACGATATGTGCGCGAGCGCACGCCGGACGATGACGGCATCGCCGTCTGGATCAACGATCAATGGGCCGCGCCCGTCAAAATTGTGGTGACCCGTAAAAAAGGTGGCCAAACCGAACAGGTGTTGAAGCGCGCAAAGCTCGATGGACGATGATGCAAGTCAGGCGGCCATTTATTTGGGCTATCGCACTCTCGCTGTTATTGCATATCAGTCTACTGCTCGGCCCCCAGATTGAACTGCCGGATTGGGCCGCACCCCCTCCGCTCACGGTAGAAATCCAAGCACCCCCGTCACCTCCCGTTAGTTTGCCGCAACCGGTTCGGCGCCCGATCAGGCCCGCGCCGAAAACACCCCCCCTCGCACAAGCCCCGCCAGTAGTTACCGCAGCCCAATCGCCGGCGCCCCCACCCGCCGTGTCATCCGAGCCCGCGCCGCTCGCGCAAACACCTGAAACACCGGCGCCGCTCGCCGCACCAATCGATAACCGGCCCGCCTTCCCCAGCCAATTCGAATTGGTGTACACCGTCTATCGCGGCGATCAAGGCATGTCGGTCGGCAAGACCACCCACAAGTGGCGCGTGGCCAATAATCAATATCTGCTCACGAGCAGCACCGAAGCGACGGGGCTGTTCTCGCTCTTTTTTGGCGGGCGCTACATTCTCACCAGCCGCGGCGAGCTGAGCGCGAACGGCCTCAAACCGATTTCATTTTGGATACAGCGCGGTCAAAGCGGTGAGCGCACCGAGTTTGCGGAATTCGATTGGGAAGCGAAATCGCTGCAATATGGCAAGCAGGGTGATATCCGCAATGCAATGCTCGACGCGGGTACACAAGATCAACTCTCGGTGTTCTACCAACTGGCGCTGACCGCGCCGCACAGCGGGCGCTTTAAGCTGGCGCTCACCACCGGGCGCAAATTCAATCAATACGAGTATCAAGTGATAGGCGAGGAAACCATCGAAACGCCCCTAGGCCAGCTTAAGACCCAGCATCTGGCCAGGGTGGCGCAAGAAGCGGGCAGCAAGTCAGATGTTTGGCTCGCGCTCGATCATCACTACCTCCCGGTGCGCATTAAATTTGCCCCGAAAGGCGGGGAAATACTCGATCACGTCATTGCGGAATGGCGTGTGCCTGAATAACGACCGGGAGCGCGCAATGGCGAAGTTGTAGCGCCGGCATCCCTGCCGGCATGCCGGCTGGAAGCCGGCGCTACAGAACGCGGATGAAGCGTCGCTATGGCTTAGGCAAGACAGGGGCCGCCGGCTTGGGCATAAAACCCGGCTCATCCACGGTTTTAATATCGCTGATGAAATACTGCGTTTCGCCGAAGCAGGAAGTGGGCACGCCGATGTGCTGCTCGTAGGACAACGCCACGCGCTGGCCGATGGATTGATTGATGCGCTGGGCAAGCGCATCGTCGCGCACGGTGAAATAAAACTTTTCCGCCACCGTTCCCGGCATTGACACCAGCGCCATCTCGCCCTCCCAGGTCTTGCACAGCCAGCCTTTATGCGAGAATTTTTGCACATAGCCCGCGCGCTCACCGCTGGAATAGCTCCAACTCAATACCAGCCAAGTGTAGGCAACGAGCAACAGGATCGCGAGCACCGCAATCGCGGCCAGCGTTTTGATGACTTTTGCGCCGACGTTTTCCATGGTGTTTTACTCGGAGTATGCAGAGGCGCCGAGATTAGCATAGCTAGCGCTTGGGCGGCAAAACGCTGTTTTAGACGCCATAGCGCAATCAGGCTAGAATGGCCGCGCCATGAACGCATCCAAAAACATCGAACAACTCCTCGCCCTTGCCGTGCTCGTGCTCTTGATCATGGGCACATATCTCGTCTTGCAACCTTTCATCACGGCGCTGCTCTGGGCGGGCTTGTTGTGCTACGCAACTTGGCCGATATTGCTGCGCGTCAATGCTTGGTTGAAACAACGACGCGGCTGGGCGGCGGCTTTATTGTGCCTGGCGATCGCCACGGTGGTGGTGGCGCCGTTTGTGATTGTCGTGGCGTCGCTGGCCGACAATGTAGGCCGGCTGAACGAGATGGTGCAAACCTTTCTAGCGCAAGGCTTGCCCGCGCCGCCGACCTGGCTCACCGGCATTCCATTTGCGGGAGAAAAGCTGCATGCGTTCTGGCTGGCGGCGGCAACCGACACCAGCCTGCTGATCGAGCCGCTTAAACGCGCCCTGCCGGAGATGAGTAAATGGCTGCTGAGTCACAGCATCGCGCTCGGCAATGGCGTGCTGCAACTTGCGCTCTCAGTGTTCATTTTATTTTTCTTGTATCGCGATGGTGAGGCGCTGGCGCAGCGCATGGATACCGCGATGCAGCGCATCGGCGGCGAACGCGCACGCACTTTGTTGCAACTCGCCGGCAGTACGGTCAAAGGCGTGGTGAACGGCATCCTCGGCACTGCGATCGCGCAGGGCATTCTCGCCGGCATCGGATTTTTGATCGCGGGCGTGCCGGGCGCGCTGTTGCTGGGGCTCATCACTTTCTTCTTATCGGTGGTGCCGATGGGGCCGCCGCTGCTGTGGATACCGGCGAGTATCTGGCTGTATTACCAAGGCGAAGTCGGCTGGGCGATTTTTATGTTGGTTTGGGGCGCAGCCGTGGTCTCCAGCGTGGATAATTTCTTGAAGCCCTATCTGATCAGTCAGGGTGCTTCGATGCCCTTCATCTTGGTGCTGCTCGGGGTATTGGGTGGCTTGGTGGCATTTGGTTTCGTCGGGGTGTTTCTTGGCCCCACCTTGCTCGCGGTGGGCTATAGCTTGGCGCGCGAGTGGACGCTGAATCCCGCCGCCGACACCCCGGTGCAATCCTGATGGAACTCAACGCCGCAACGCTCAAAGCGGTGAGCGAGGCACTGAATGTGATGCTGCCTGGTGTGGAACCCGCCGATGTTGTGTTGTCGCGCTTTTTCCGTGAGAACGCGCAACTCGGCGCACGTGATCGCGCCTTCATTGCCGAAACGGCGTTTGGCGTGTTGCGGCATAAGCGCTTGTTGGAAACGCTTTCGCAACACCATACCGGGCGCGCCTTGGCGCTGAGCTTTCTGGTGCGGCTGGGCGGTGTCAGCCTGCGTCAAATCGGGCCGCTGCTCAAGCGCGACGAGCTTGAATGGCTGACGACGGTCAAGGCCGCCGATATGAGCCAGATTCCGCTCGCGATCCAGCTTGATCTTCCGGATTGGCTATTCGATATGCTCAGCGCACAAATGCCGCAAGCGGAGCTGGTGCGCTTGTGCCGCGCACTGCAACAACCCGCACCCTTGGATTTACGCGTGAACACGCTGCTCGCCACGCGCGAGGAAGTGCTGGCCAAACTCAAGGCCGACGGCATTGCGGCGCAAGCCACGCCCTACTCACCGATCGGCGTACGCCTGAACGAGAAACCTGCGCTATCGAAGAACCGCTTATTCATCGCAGGCAAAATCGAGGTGCAAGACGAAGGCAGTCAATTGCTGGGCTTGCTGGTGGCGCCGACGCGTCACGAAACCGTGGTGGATTTCTGCGCGGGCGCCGGTGGCAAAACGCTGCACTTGGGTGCCATGATGAACTCGCAAGGGCGGCTGTATGCCTTTGATGTGTCGGAGAAGCGACTACAAAAAATGAAACCGCGCTTGAAACGCTCGGGGCTCTCCAATATCCACCCGCAATTAATCAAAAGTGAAAACGACACCCACATCAAACGCCTCGCGGGCAAGATTGACCGCGTGCTGGTGGATGCGCCGTGCAGCGGACTGGGCACGCTGCGCCGCAATCCAGATTTGAAGTGGCGGCAGTCGCCGCAGTCCATCGTGGAATTGACGGCCAAGCAAGCGGCGATTCTCGCTTCCGCCGCGCGCCTGGTGAAAGCCGGCGGGCGGCTGGTGTACGCCACTTGCAGCCTGCTGGAAGCGGAAAACGAAGTAATCGTGCGCGCCTTTCTGGAACAGCATCCGGATTTTTCACTGCTGAATGCGGGCGAATTATTGCAGCGCCACGGCATCCCCTTGGTTACCGGCGAGTTTTTCAAACTCAATCCTGCCGATCATCACACGGATGGTTTTTTTGCTGCGGTGTTCACGCGGGCTTGAGCAGCAGATTCAGATTTTCGTGCTTCTAACTTAGACTGGCGGCATCCATGAAAAAAAAGCACTTCCTCGTCTTCGTCCTGTGCGCCATTGCCAGCAGCGCAAGCGCGCTCGACGCCGGCGCCAAGCCCCTGCCCGCCACCGGCACGGTGCAAGTCGCCTTCACTCCGGAGGAGGATGCGACCGGCTTGATCGTAAAAGCGCTGCGCGATGCAAACAAGACGGTGCGCGTCTTGGCCTATAGCTTTACCAGCAACGAGATTTCCTTTGCCTTGATCGAGGCGAAGCGGCGCGGCCTCGACGTGCAAGTGATCGCCGATGCCGAGCAAATCCGCCGGCTGGAGTACAACAAGGTCGGCCTGATGCATCAAGCCGGGGTACGCGTCTGGCTCGACGAGCAGCATCAGAGCGCGCACAACAAGGTGATGGTGATCGACGGCGACAGTGCAAGTCCGACGATTGTCACCGGCTCGATGAATTTCACTTACTCCGGCCAATTCAAGAATGCGGAGAACGTGCTGATTCTGCGCGGCAACAAACCGCTCGCCGACGCCTATAGCGCGAATTGGCAACGCCACCACAACCACGCCACCCCTTATCGCCCATGACTGCGCACAATTTACTGCTCGAAGCCTTTGCCGAACTCGGCGACGTCCGCTGGTGGTGGCAGCTCGCTGCCATCGGCGCTTGCCTGCTGATCGCCTGGCTGATCGCCCACACCCTGGGCAAACACTTCCCGCGCAAAGAAGCGGTGGGCGAAAAATCCATCGCGCTACGGCGCGTCCTGTTCCCGCTGTTCGTCTTGATCTTGCTGTTGATCGGCAAATCGGTCTTCGCGCGTTGGCTGCCGGTGGCCCTGATCAATCTGGTCATTCCGCTCGCCTTGGCGCTGCTCTTGATCCGCGGCGCGAGCGAGATACTGCGCTATGCGTTTACGCCCAGCGGATTGATTAACCTGGTCGAAAAAACCGTCACTTGGATCGTGCTGATCGGGCTGGCGCTGCACCTCTCCGGCGTGCATCACGAGGTGCTCAACGCGCTGGACGAATTGGGCATCAACATCGGCAAGCAGCGCATCTCACTCTTGCTGGTGCTGGAAGGCGTGGCGTCGATGATCGTCTCCGTGGTGATCGCGCTATGGATCAGCCGGCTGATCGAGTCGCGTGTGATGCATGCCGATACGTTCGATATCAACTCGCGCATCGTGCTCTCAAAAGTGACGCGCGCGCTGCTCATCCTGGTCGGCGTGTTGATCGCCCTGCCCTTGGCCGGCATCGATATCACCTTTCTCTCGTTCTTCGGCGGCGCGCTCGGTGTCGGCTTGGGCTTCGGCCTGCAGAAGATCGCCAGCAATTACATCAGCGGATTCATCATTCTGCTCGACCGTTCGGTGCGCATCGGCGACATCATCGCGGTGGACAACAAATTCGGCGAAATCACCCAGATCAACAACCGCTACACGGTATTGAAGGGACTCGACGGCACCGAGGCGCTTATCCCAAATGAAACGCTGATTACCTCCATAGTGGTCAATCATTCCTTCACCACGCGCCAGGTGCGCGTCAACCTGCCGCTGCAAATCAGCTATGACAGCCCATTGGAACAGGCGATGGGCATCCTGTGCGAGGTCGCGGCCGCCAACCCGCGCGTGCTGCGCGATCCCGGCCCCGAGGCGTTTCTGCGGGAATTCTCCGACAACGGTTTGATGCTCGAATTGGTCATCTGGATCAGTGACCCGGAGGAGGGCCAGATCAGCCTGCGCTCGGCTTTGAATCTGGAAATTTGGCGCCGGTTTCAGGCTGCGGGAATTGAAATTCCCTACCCGCGGCGGGATGTCCGAGTTTTAACCGCCGATGGCCCTGCCGTGAGCGGAGCACAGGCCCGGTAAATCCTCCCTTCCCGAGTCCCTAACGGAGTAAAATCCGGCCTTCGGCATAGTTTCATTTCAAAAGGATATTCCCTTCATGCTCAATGGCTTAATTGATCTCCCTGGGTGGGGATACATCGTAGTAGCCCTGGTTTTTACCCACATCACCATCGCCGCCGTGACCATTTTCCTGCACCGTTGCCAGGCGCACCGCGCCCTGGATCTGCACCCGATCGTCAGCCATTTCTTCCGTTTCTGGCTTTGGCTCAGCACCGGCATGGTGACCAAAGAGTGGGCCGCGATCCATCGCAAGCACCACGCCGCCTGTGAAACCGTTGACGACCCGCACAGCCCGCAAATTCTCGGCATCAAAAAGGTGTTTTGGGAAGGCGCAGAACTCTATCGCAAGGAATCAAAAAACCTGGATACGCTGGAGAAATACGGCAAGGGCACGCCGGACGACTGGATCGAGCGCCATGTCTATACCCCCTACTCCGCGCACGGCATCGCGCTCATGGCCGTGATCGACATTCTGCTGTTTGGCCCGCTCGGCCTAACGATTTGGGCGGTGCAAATGATCTGGATCCCCGTCACCGCGGCGGGCATCATCAACGGCATCGGCCACTACTGGGGTTACCGCAATTTCTCCGCCGACGACGCCAGCACCAATATCTCGCCTTGGGGCATCCTGATCGGCGGCGAAGAACTGCACAACAATCACCACGCTTACGCCACGTCGGCCAAGCTCTCCAGCAAGTGGTATGAGTTCGATATCGGCTGGTTCTATATTCGCACGTTTGAAATCCTCGGACTCGCCACCGTCAAACGCGTGGCGCCGAAAGTGAAGCTCGACTTCGCCAAGACGGGCTGCGATGCGGAGACGGTGCAAGCGGTGATCACGCACCGCTACGAGGTGATGGCGAAATATGTGAAATTGCTCAAGCAAACCATGGGGGATGAAATCCAGCGCCTGCACCCGCAAGGCGTGCATTTCGACGTCAAAACATTCCGCCGCTGGCTGCATCTGGGCGAAACCGAACTGAAAGCGCCGGAGCAAGCCGAGCTGAAACAAGCGCTGAACTCGAGCAGCGTGCTCGCCACCATCTACTCCATGCGCCAAGAGCTGGCGATGGTGTGGGAACGCTCCACGCTGACCCAGGAACAACTCATCAAGCAACTTGAAGACTGGTGCAAGCGCGCCGAATCGAGCGGCATCGAGGCGCTGCAGCAGTTCTCGCAACGCCTGCGCTGCTACGCTTAATTCACCATCCAACCCGCAGGGGCGCCCGCTTATCGTGCGGCGCCCCTTTTTCATGGACAGCCTCCCCCTTCCTGACTAGCATGAACTAAGGGCAAGTTCAGGCTTTCCTTTCTGGCGAGGTGGGGCATGCAGCGAATACCTCTGACCCGGTTCACGACTCCGCGCGCGATGGCGCGCGTGTTGGCGGGTTTCGTTT
>MEQN01000112.1:6054-8894 GCA_001770235.1 Betaproteobacteria bacterium RBG_16_58_11 | reverse complement strand
ATGCTCGTATTCATCGCGCTTGCGGCTTGGGGCGGGCATTCCCACTACCGCCTGAATCAGTCATTCAAGCAAGCACAACGCGAAATCGAGCACCTCAATCAATTGCTGGCGCAAAAAGGCGACGAACGCGCCATGGCGTTGCAAGTCGCCAACATCACGCTAAAAATGGAAGTCATCGAACGGCGCGCGATGGAAACCGAACTCTTGCGCTACCGGGAGCACTTGGAAGAAATCGTGGCGCAGCGCACTGAAATGCTGGAGAAGGCCAACCTGCATTTGCTGGATGAAATCGCGCAACGCAAGAAAGCAGAGCGCCAACTGTTCGTGCAAAAGGAACGCGCGCAAGTAACGCTGGCATCGATCGGCGACGCCGTTGTCACCATCGACGCCAAAGGCCAGGTGGTCTATCTCAATCCTGTCGCGGAAGAACTCATCGGCTGGACGAACGCGGAAGCAAAGGGCCGGCCCATTGCCGAGATGATGCACCTGCTCAACGAAACCACGCGCGAGCCGATCGAAAACCCCGTGCTGTCCTGCTTGCGGGAAAACGCTCATGCCGTGGCGAACAACGCCAGTCTGCTGCTCCGGCCGGATGGCCGTGAAATCCCCATCTCCGATTCCACCGCGCCGATCCGCGACCGCGAACGCAACATCATCGGTGCGGTGATGGTATTCCATGACGTCGCCACGGAACGCCAGCTCACGCAGCAGCTCTCCTATCAAGCAACGCACGACGCCTTGACCGGCCTGATCAACCGCCAGGAATTCGAGCGGCGTTTAGTCCGCGTGCTGCAATCCGCCAAGGAGGATCACACCGAACACGCGTTGATGTTTCTCGATCTCGATCACTTCAAGCAAGTCAACGACACCAGCGGCCATGCCGCGGGGGACGAGTTGCTGCGCCGAATCGCCGTGCTCTTCAAGCACGCTATCCGGCAGCGCGACACGCTGGCGCGCTTGGGCGGCGATGAATTCGGCTTGTTGTTGGAGCGCTGCACGATGCAGCAGGCGGAATCAATCGCGAAAGAACTGCTCCACCACATCAATGCTTTCGTCCTCGATTGGTCAGGCATACCGCACAAGGTGGGGCTGAGCATCGGCATGGTGGCGATCAATCAAGACAGCGTCAGCCTCTCCACATTGCTCAGCGCCGCCGACGCCGCCTGCTATGAATCCAAGCACAGCGGGCGCAATCGGTACAGCGTTTACGCCGCCGCGCCACGGCTTTGAAGGGCCGAATGCACATAATGCCACCCAAACAAAAAACCCCGCCAAGGCGGGGTTTTTTGTTTTCGGAACCCGAACATTTATTTCAGTTTGATTTCCTTGTACATCACATGCTTGCGCGCAACGGGATCGTACTTGCTCATCTCCAATTTTTCCGGAGTGGTGCGCTTGTTCTTGTCAGTGGTGTAAAAGTGACCGGTGCCGGCAGTCGACTCCAGCTTGATTTTTTCGCGTCCGCCTTTTGCCATGATCTAATCCTTAAATCCGCTCGCCTTTGGCGCGCAGTTCAGCCAGCACCACATCGATGCCATTTTTGTCGATAGTCCGCAGCCCCGCGTTGGATAAACGCATACGCACCCAGCGGTTTTCGCTTTCCACCCAGAACCGGCGATACTGCAGATTCGGTAAAAAACGACGCTTGGTTCGGTTATTAGCGTGGGAAACATTGTTCCCGGACATCGGCGCCTTACCGGTGACGATACATACTCGCGCCATGATAAATCCCCTGCTTCGGTGAAAAACGCGCAACTATACAGCAGTTTGCAAAATGGCTCAAGAGGCGGTATCGTCCCCGGCTTTGATTCGAAACAACCCCGCCGATCGACCCAATACGATGCTGGAAGCGGCCCATCTTACCTGCCAGCGCGGCGAGCGCACCCTGTTCACAAACTTGAGCTTTACCCTCGGCGCGGGCGAGCTATTGCAGGTCGCCGGCCCCAATGGCAGCGGTAAAACCAGTCTGCTCAAACTGTTATGCGGCTTGAGCCACCCCGTGGCAGGCGAAATCCGTTGGCAAGGCAAACCCGCCCACGGCGAAGATTTTCGGCGCCATCTGTTTTATCTGGGCCACCAGCATGCCGTCAAAGAAGAATTGAGCGCTTTGGAAAACCTGCATATTTCGACCGATCTGGCGGGTGAACCGCTGACCGATGCACAAGCCTTGGATGCGCTGGGCCGGATGGGGCTCGCTGGACGCGAGCACTTACCGGCAAGGATATTGTCTCAAGGCCAGAAGCGGCGTGTCGCTTTGGCGCGGCTCTTGGTGTCCAAGGCGCCCTTGTGGATTCTGGATGAACCCTTGACCGCGCTGGATGTCGCAGCGGTTGACCTGATTCAATCGCGCCTCGCCGAACATCTGGCGCACCAGGGCATGGTGGTGTTGACCACCCACCAAGCACTTCATGTACCCGGCGTCACCCCGCGCCGCATCGATCTGGAATAGCATACGGTGCTCATTACCATCATCCGGCGCGATTTACTGCTCGCCTACCGGCGCCGCTCGGATGTGCTGACCACGCTGTTCTTTTTCGTGATCGTGGTGAGTTTGTTTCCCTTGGGCGTGGGGCCGGAAATGAAAACGCTGCGCCTGATTGCGCCTGGCGTGGTGTGGGTCGCGGCGCTGCTGGCTTCGATGTTGTCCTTGAACCGGCTGTTCGCGGCCGACCATCAAGACGGCACACTGGAACAAATGCTGTTGGCACCCCAGCCCTTGGCGCTGATCGTGCTGGGCAAGATTGCCGCGCATTGGCTGGTGTCGGGTCTGCCCTTGGCTTTGATGGCGCCGGTGCTGGGCATGCAGTTCGATTTGCCGCCCGAGGCGCTGGCTATTTTGT
>MEQN01000112.1:4165-6041 GCA_001770235.1 Betaproteobacteria bacterium RBG_16_58_11 | reverse complement strand
GCTCGGCACGCCGATATTGAGCCTGATCGGCGCGATCGGCGCGGCGCTGACCCTGGGGCTGCGCGGCGGCGGTGTGCTGCTGTCATTGCTGGTGCTGCCGCTGTACATCCCCGCGCTAATTTTTGGCGCCGGCGCGGTCGAAGCGTATATCGCCGGCGTCAGCCCGGAAGGCCATTTATCCCTGCTGGGTGCTTTGCTGATTTTGACTGGACTGACCGCGCCGTGGGTCACCGCGGTCGCGTTACGAATTGCGATGGAATAGTGCATGACGATAAATTGGTTTAAATATTCTTCTCCCGCCACTTTCTATCCGCTGGCAGGCAAAATGATTCCGCTGTTTTATGCCCTGGCGGCGATTCTGACCGTCATTGGCCTGTACATCAGCTTCTTTGTCGCGCCCACCGACGCCACCCAAGGCGAGGCCTACCGCATTATTTTCATCCACGTCCCCGCCGCCTGGATGTCGATGTTCATCTATCTCGTCATGGCCATGTGGGCCGGACTCGGCCTGGTGATGAACACCCGCTTGTCCAGCATCATGGCGCAAGCACTGGCGCCGACCGGCGCGATGTTTACTTTCGTTGCGCTGATCACCGGCGCATTTTGGGGCAAGCCCACCTGGGGCACTTGGTGGGAGTGGGATGCGCGCATGACGAGCGAGCTGATCCTGTTGTTCCTCTACATCGGCTATATGTCGCTCACCGCCGCCATCGACGACGTGCGCCGCGCCGATAAAGCCGGCGCAATTCTCGCCTTGGTCGGCGCGGTCAACGTTCCGATTATTTATTTTTCGGTAAAATGGTGGAATACCTTGCATCAAGGCGCATCCGTCAGCATCACGCATGCGCCGAGCATGGCAAAAACCATGTTGCTGGGCATGCTGATCATGGCCTTGGCCGCCTGGATGTATTCCATCGCCGTGGCCTTGTCGCGCGCACGGCTCCTGATGCTGGAGCGTGAAAAATCCACCGCATGGGCACAGGAAGTCCTGGAGCAAAAATCATGAACTGGGGGAGTTGGTCGAATTTTATCGATATGGGCGGACGCGGATTTTACGTCTGGGGTTCGTATCTCATCACGCTGGTTTGCATCGTCCTGGAACTGGGCCTGCTGGCGCGCCATAAGCGCACGCTGTGGCAACGCCTGACGCAAATCATGAAACTGAACAAACAAGGTTGAACATGAAACCAAGACATAAAAAATTATTGTGGGTGCTCGGCGGCTTGTCGCTGCTGGGCGTTGCAACCGGGCTGGTGTTGAATGCGCTCAAGAGCAATCTGAATTATTTCTACTCCCCGACCCAAGTGTCGAACCATGAGGCGCCCAGCAACCGCAGCTTTCGCCTCGGCGGCCTGGTGGTGGACGGCAGTCTCAAGCGCCAAACCGATGGCCTGACGGTGGAGTTCGTCGTCACCGATACCGCAAACAATATTCCGGTGCGTTATAAAGGCATCCTGCCCGATTTATTCAAAGAAGGTAAAAGCGTGGTGGCGCAAGGCAAGCTCGACGCCGACGGCCGCTTCAATGCCGATCAAGTGCTGGCCAAGCACGACGAAAACTACATGCCGCCGGAAGCCGCCCAGGCGCTGGAAGACGCGAAAAAACTCAACGCAGGGAAAGCCCCCAAACCATGATTCCAGAACTCGGCCACTTTGCACTCATCCTCGCGCTCACCTTGGCGCTGGCGCAAGGCATCCTGCCGCTGATCGGCGCGGCGAAAAACCAAGCCAACTTCATGGCGGTGGCGCGCCCGGCGGCGCAGGGACAATTCGTCTTCGTCGCCATCGCCTTCGCTTGCCTGGCCTACGCCTTCCTGGTCAACGATTTCTCGGTGCAATATGTCGCCACCAATTCCAACTCGCGCTTGCCCACGGAG
>MEQN01000112.1:3773-4083 GCA_001770235.1 Betaproteobacteria bacterium RBG_16_58_11 | reverse complement strand
TCACGCTGTTCTCGCGCCATCTGCCGCAAGTGATGGCGGCGCGTGTGCTGGGTGTGATGGGCCTGATCAGCGTCGGTTTTCTGCTGTTCATGCTGCTGGTATCCCACCCCTTCGATCGCCTGCTGCCCGCCGCGATGGAGGGCCGCGACCTGAATCCGCTGCTGCAAGATCCGGGCATGGTGCTCCATCCACCGATCCTCTATATCGGCTATGTCGGCTTTTCCGTTGCCTTTGCTTTCGCGCTCGCCGCGCTCATGGGCGGGCGGCTTGATGCGGCGTGGGCGCGCTGGTCGCGGCCATGGACGACTGC
>MEQN01000112.1:0-3755 GCA_001770235.1 Betaproteobacteria bacterium RBG_16_58_11 | reverse complement strand
GTTTCTCACCCTGGGCATCGCGCTCGGCAGTTGGTGGGCGTATTACGAACTGGGCTGGGGCGGCTGGTGGTTCTGGGATCCGGTGGAAAACGCTTCCTTCCTGCCCTGGCTGGTCGGCACTGCCTTGATTCACTCGCTCG
Source organism: Betaproteobacteria bacterium RBG_16_58_11 (assembly GCA_001770235.1). Taxonomy (GTDB): domain Bacteria; phylum Pseudomonadota; class Gammaproteobacteria; order Burkholderiales; family Thiobacteraceae; genus RBG-16-58-11. Next base: position 3,615 of record MEQN01000112.1, on the reverse strand, counting down.
CGGTTACCGAGAAGCGCGGCACCTTCAAAAGCTGGACCGTGCTGCTCGCGATCGCCGCGTTTTCGCTGAGCTTGCTCGGCACCTTCCTCGTGCGCTCCGGTGTGCTCACCTCGGTGCATGCCTTCGCCACCGACCCCAAGCGCGGCGTGTTTATTTTGATCTTCCTCACCATCGTGATTGGCGCGTCACTTTTGTTATTCGCCTGGCGTGCGCCCAAGGTCGGCATCGGCGGGAAATTCGCGCTCATCTCGCGCGAAACCTTTCTGCTGGCCAACAATGTGCTGCTGCTGGTGGCGACCGGCGCGGTGTTGCTCGGCACGCTGTATCCCCTGTTCATCGACGCGCTGGGTTTGGGCAAAATTTCCGTCGGCCCACCCTACTTCGACGCGGTATTCATGCCCTTGATGGCGCCGGCGATTTTTCTCATGGGTATCGGGCCGTTCGCGCGCTGGAAAGAACAATCTCTGCCGGAACTGGCAAAACGCTTGAAGTGGGCATTCGGCGTCGCGCTCATCAGCGCGCTGCTGATGCCGCTGATAATCGGCAAGTGGACGCCGCTGATCAGTTTTGGTTTATTGCTCGCATTCTGGGTGATAGCGACCGGTGTTTATGGGGTTTGGAGTCGTCTCGCGCAAACCCCAGGCGACATGCTGAGCCGCATCGCCAAGCAAACCCCCAGTTGGTGGGGCATGCAGCTCGCGCATCTTGGCGTGGCGATCTTCATTATCGGCGTGACCTTGGTCAAAGGTTATGAAACCGAAAACGACGTACGCATGACTATCGGCAGCACCGTCACCATGAATAATTATGTCTTCACTTTCCGTGGCGCCACACGGCAAGCCGGGCCTAACTACCAGGCGTGGGTTGGCGACGTTGAGGTTTCCAAAAACGGTAAGTTGGTCACCACCATGCATCCGGAAAAACGCAACTATCTCGCCACCGGCATGGCCATGACCGAAGCTGCGATCGACGCCAGCCTCACGCGCGATCTGTATGTCGCGCTGGGCGAGCCGCTGGAAAACGGGGCCTGGTCGGTGCGCGTGTATCACAAGCCTTTCGTGGATTGGATCTGGGGCGGGTGCGTGCTGATGGCGCTGGGCGGGCTGCTGGCGGTATCTGACCGGCGCTATCGCCTGCATCAACGCAGCGCGAAAGCTTCAGCCGCGTTGCCAGTGGGGAGCCAAGCCTGATGCTGCGCTTTCTGGTTCCCTTTGCGCTTTTCGTTGCGCTCATCATCTTCTTCGCCATTGGGCTCAATCGCGACCCGCGCGAAATCCCCTCGCCCCTCATCAACCAGGCCGCACCCGCATTCACGCTGCAACAACTGCAAGCGCCGGCCAAGCAATTTTCTCCCGCCGACATGCGCGGACAAGTATGGCTGCTCAACGTCTGGGCGTCCTGGTGCGTATCGTGCCGCGATGAGCATCCGGTATTGGTCGATCTGGCAAAACGCAATCTCGTTCCCATCGTGGGCCTGAATTACAAAGACCAGCGCCCCGACGCGCTGCAATGGCTAGCGCAATTCGGCAACCCCTATGTGCTGAGCGTGACCGACTTCGATGGCCGCATCGGCATCGACTACGGCGTGTATGGCGTGCCGGAAACCTATGTCATCGACAAGCAAGGCGTCATCCGCATGAAACACATCGGCCCGGTCACCCCGCAAGTATTGCAGGACAAGATACTGCCCAAAGTGCGGGAGCTGTCGAAATGACGCGCATCTTGCTGGGAATGTTTTTCCTGTCGCTCACAGCCTTCGCCCAGGCAGTTGAAGCACCGCCCACCGCACAAGACCCGGTGCTGGAAGCGCGCCTGAACAACTTGGCCAAAGAGCTGCGCTGCCTGGTGTGCCAGAACGAGACCCTGGCCGATTCACACGCCGAGCTGGCGCTCGATTTGCGGCGCGAGATTCGCGACAAAATGCGCCAGGGCTTGAGTGATGCGCAGATTAAAGAATATCTCACGCAGCGCTATGGCGACTTCGTGCTGTACCGGCCGCCCGTCAAATCCACCACGTGGCTGCTTTGGTTCGGCCCCTTCCTGCTGCTGATCGCGGCGATCGCGGGCCTCGCCTATTTCCTTAAACGCCGGCGCCGTGTGCTGGAGGAAATTCCGCTCAGCGCCGAGGAAGCCGCACGGCTTAAATCCCTACTCCATTCCGAGAACGAACAAGCATGACTACCTTCATCGCACTGAGCGCCCTCATGGCGCTTTGCGCCGCTTTCATCATCGCGCTGCCCCTGCTGCGCGTCCGCCAAGCTTCCGCCCCCGCGCAAGACGCGGCGAATGTCGCGATTTACACCGACCAGCAGGCCGAGCTCGAAACCGACTTGGCGCAAGGCGTCCTCTCCCAAGCGCAATTTGATTTAGCCAAACACGAATTGGAGCGGCGTCTGCTGCAAGATGTGAGCCCGCCAGCCGAGTCCGCAACAACCGTTAAGCCCGCGCGCTGGCCCGGCATCGTTGCCGCCTTGATGGTTCCGCTCCTGGCCATCGGGCTCTATCTCAAGATCGGCAATCCCAATGCACTCGATCCGGCCGCGCTCAACCCACCAGCGGCGGACCCCATGATCACGCAATTACAGCAGGTGGAAACCCTGCTGCCCAAGCTGGAACAACGCCTGCAAGCGCAACCGAACGACCCCACCGGCTGGGACATGCTGGGCAAATCCTACATGGCGCTGGAGCGTTACCCCGAGGCGGCGAAAGCTTATGCAAAGCTCGCCGAACTCCAGCCGCGCGAGGCGCAGGTCTTTGCCGACTACGCCGATGCCCAAGCCATGGCGCAAGGGCAAACCCTGACGGGCAAACCCAGCGAACTCATTGCCCAAGCCTTAAAGCTCGACCCCGCCAACGAAAAAGCGCTCTATCTCGCCGGCTACGCGGCACAGGAAGCGGGAAACCGGAAAGCAGCCATGGCGCACTGGGGAAAGCTCCTCGCGCAACTGCCGCCCGAGTCGGAAGGCGCAGCCGTGCTGCGGCAAAACCTCGCCGAATTGAAACAACAAACGGCTGGCCAGGCCGGTGCTCAGGCCGACGCCAGCGTGTCGGGGCAAGTGCGCTTGGCGGCCACGCTGCAAGGCAAACCCGCGCCGCAAGACACCGTGTTCGTTTTCGCGCGCGCGGTGGAAGGCCCCAAAATGCCGCTCGCCATGCTGCGCGCCCAAGTCAAGGACCTGCCGCTGAATTTCACCCTCGACGACAGTACGGCGATGTCGCCGCAAATGAAGCTATCCAATTTCCCCGAAGTCGTGATCGTCGCGCGCATTTCGAAAAGCGGCGGCGCCGTGCCGCAGCCGGGCGATCTGGAAGGCGTCAGCGCGCCGGTGAAGTTGGGCGCGAAAAATATCGTGATCGAAATTTCGCGCAAGATTGAATAAAGGGCGCCGCTAGTGGCATCCATAAAGAAAAAACTTTTTGGCCGCGAATTAACGCTAATTTTTGCGAATTTTAATTTGCGGTTTTTATTAGCGGAAATTGGCGTTAATTCGCGGCTGATATGTTTTTCTAAATCAAACCTCGTCCCGCCAACGATCCCCCGCCGCCCGCCGCGACGATGAAGTGATCCAGCACCCGCACATCCACTAAGGCCAGCGCCTGCTTCAATGCCTGGGT
>MEQN01000111.1:5482-6025 GCA_001770235.1 Betaproteobacteria bacterium RBG_16_58_11 | reverse complement strand
AATACCAAGGCCAAAGAGCGCGTCAGCGATTTGCAGGATTTCGTCTCACGCTTCTCCGCCAACAAATCCAAAGCGCGCCAAGCCACCTCGCGCTTGAAGCAGATCGAGAAGATCAAGTCTGAAGTGGTGGTGGTCAAACCCTCCAGCCGCCAAGCGCCGTATATCCGCTTCGAAATGGACGACAAAGATAAGCTGCATCGCCAGGCGGTGGAGTTGCTCGATATCGCCAAAGGCTACGACCACGTGCTGTTTCACGGCATGAATATCATGCTGGATGCGGGGGAGCGCTTAGGCGTAATCGGCCCCAACGGCGCGGGCAAAACCACCTTGCTCAAAGCGCTGATGGGCGAAATCGAACCCGACCAAGGCACGGTGAAATGGGCGGAAAAAGCCCGCATCGGCTATTTCGCCCAGGACCACGCGCACGACTTCGACAACGATCTGAATGTCTTCGACTGGATGAAGCAGTGGCGGCAAAAAAGCGAAGATGATCAGTCAATTCGCAGCATTTTGGGTCGATTGCTGTTTTCCGGCGACGATGTA
>MEQN01000111.1:5348-5475 GCA_001770235.1 Betaproteobacteria bacterium RBG_16_58_11 | reverse complement strand
CCGTGCGCGTCCTCTCCGGCGGCGAGAAAGGCCGCATGCTTTACGGCAAGCTGATGCTGGAATACCCCAATGTGATGATCATGGACGAACCCACCAATCACATGGATATGGAAACCATCGAAGCGCT
>MEQN01000111.1:0-5321 GCA_001770235.1 Betaproteobacteria bacterium RBG_16_58_11 | reverse complement strand
CACGCTGATTTTCGTCAGCCACGACCGCCAGTTCGTGTCATCGCTCGCGACGCAAATCATCGAGCTCGATGGTAAGGGTGGCTACCAGCACTTCACCGGGAATTACGAGGATTATCTGGCCAGTCAGGGTGTGGAGTAATCCTGGATTGCCATTCTTGTAGCGCAAGCATCCTTGCTTGCATGCCGGCTGGAAGCCGGCGCTACATGAGACCGGCGCATTCCCGTCTCACCGCCTACGCCGTTCTCAAGCAAGGCGGTTTATCTTAAATCCTTGGGCGCGTCCCGCGCCGCTTCCAGCGCCCGGCTCAACTCCCACACCGCCATCGCATAGTGGAAGCTGTGGTTGTAACGCGTTATCACATAAAAATTCTCGAACGCGAGCCAATGCTCGGGGCCGTTCGCGCCATCTAAAATCAGCAACATCGCTTCGCCCGCTTTCTCGTTCCGGGCTGTCACGCCGGCCTGCGCCCAGGCATCGAGCGGCATGCGGTAGCCCCAACCGCGATTCGCGAGCCCCTTGCCCGGTTCGGCCGCTTGCGTGGCCGGGGTCAGCACCGGGGCGCCGGGCTGCCAACCTTTGCCCTGGAAATAACGGGCGACGCTGCCGATCGCATCCGCCGGATTGCGCCACAAATCGCGCTGGTTGTCGCCATCGAAATCCACGCCATAGTTGCGATAGCTCGAAGGCATGAATTGCGGAATGCCCATCGCCCCGGCGTAAGAGCCTTTGATCGACAGCGGCGGGATGGCCGCCTCGCGCGCCAGCAGCAAATACTGCTCCAGCTCATCGCGAAAATACGCGGCACGCTTGGGATAGCCGAACGCCAGCGTGGCCAGTGCATCGACCACGCGATAGGCGCCGGTATTACGGCCATAAAAAGTTTCGACGCCGATGATGGCGACGATCACCGAGGCCGGCACGCCGAATTGCGCCTCGGCGCGCTGCAGCGTCGCCTCATGTTCAGCCCAGAAGCGCACGCCCCGCTCAATGCGGCTGGCTTCGACAAATAATGGCCGGTATTCGCGCCACGGCTTGATCTCGGCCGGGCGCGCCATGGCATTCAAAATGCTTGGCTTCATGCGCGCCTCGCCGAACAAGCGCGCCAAGTCCGCGCGGTCGAATTGATGGCGCAGCGCCATTTCCTCCATGAAGGCGGCGACCTCGGGCAAATGCGCGATCGGCTCGCCCTGCTCTTGTGCTTTGACGCGCTTGGCCAGTGCCGGCGTGCATAGCACTAACAATAAAACCAACATGCAAGCGCGTTTCATTTCACCTCGTTATCAGAAATGGCGCCCAAGATCCGATCCAATACCGCCTGCGGCAAAAGCCGTTTGCAGTAGGCGAAAAAATACGCCGGCTTGGTCACGTAGTAGCGCCGCTTCGGACGCGGGCTTTCCAGCGCGTGGATGACTTTTTCCAGCACCGCTTCCGGCCCCAGCGTGAACGGCGCAACCGGGCCGGCTTTGGTGAGCCGCTGCTCCAACGCATGATAGGTGTCGCGATGAAAGCTCTGCCCGGCATCGATGTTGCGCTGATACATGCCGAACGCGTTGGCGCGAAAGCGGCTCTTGACCGGCCCCGGCTCGACCAGCGCGACATGCACTCCGCTGCCGCGCAACTCCAGGCGCAGGGTGTCGGTGATGCCCTCGATCGCGAACTTGCTCGCGTTGTAAGCGCCGCGATACGCCAAGGCCACATAGCCCAGCAGCGAGCTATTGATGATGATGCGGCCCGCCGCCTGTCGCCGCATCACCGGCAGCACGCGATTGGTGAGCTCGATCATACCGAACAGGTTGGTTTCAAACTGCGCGCGCAAAGCGCTGCGCGACAAATCCTCGACCGCGCCCGGCTGGCCGTAGCCGGCGTTATTGAACAGCGCATCCAGCCGTCCGCCGGTGCGCGCGAGCACTTCGTCCACCGCCGCTTGAATCGAGGCCGAGTCGTCCAGATCGAGGCGCAGCGCTTCCAGCCCTTTCGCTTGCAGCATGGCCACGTCTTGCGTCTTGCGCGCTGTGGCAAACACGCGATAGCCGCGTGCCGCCAACCCTTCGGCGGCGCATAAGCCAATGCCGCTGGAACAGCCGGTGATGAGAATAGAAGGAGGATTCATCGCGGCAGCGCGGAGAGCGGCAGAAAAATCGCCGTGGCCAGATTCTGCACCACGCGCACCACGGTTCGATTGGTGCGGCCGGCGACGATCTTGGCCAGCATATCGTGCTCGGCAATCAGCTTGCCGAACTCGCGCTCGAAGCTCAGATTGCGCACCTCGCCGTTCATCTCATTCGAAAGCAAAAACGGCTGGCCCTGGCTATCGCGATTGGTGGCCAGCTTCCATGCCGCGATTTCGTAATTGCGCGCGGCGTTGTAGAGCTTCTGCTGATCGAGATCGTCCCAGGCATAAAAATCGGTCTTGTCGTTATAAGCCGCCAGCGTCATGGTGGTCATGCCCCACACTAAGGCCAGCACGCGATCGCCGCTGAAATCTTCCTGGAAGCACAGATAGATCGCGTCGATGCCGCGCTTGTCGTTGAGCTCAGGAAAGGTTTGCTGAAAATCGCCGTCGAACACGCGCGCCACCGCGGCTTCCAGACTCGCTTGGCCGCTCTTCTTCCATTCGCGCGGATTGCGCCGGTAGAGCTTTTCCATCAGCGTGCGCAGATGGCTCAAGGACTCCAGCATGTGCAAATCGGCGACTTGATCCACCTCGGTCTTGGCGAGCGAAGCAAACTTAAAATCGGGGGAGGCCGGGCCTTTGCCGGGGCCTTTGGGATTGGCGGCGCATGCGGCGAGGAGAAGCGCTAAAGCGGGGATGAGAAACCATTTCATTGACGGCAAGAAGTGTACGCGGTTTTCAAACAAATGAAACTCGCGAAGCGAACCTGTGTCCCTCTCGCCCCTCTGGGGAGAGAGCTAGGAGAGAGGGGAACGGTCATGGCGCATAAATAATTACTGGTTGACCATTGCCATGACCGTCAGGATGAGCAGCTCACCTCGATCCGCTGCGCCCAGTCCGGAGGGAAGCCGGCGTAGTGTTCCATCTCCGGATGCGCATCGAATGGCGTGTGCAACAGATGCAATATACGATCGACCTCGCTAAAGTCACCCGCCTCGGCTTTATCGATCGCGATCTGCGCCATGTAATTGCGCAAGATGTATTTCGGGTTGATGCGGTCCATCCGCGCTGCGCGTTCCGCATCTTGGCTGCCCTGACGCAAAAGCTGCGCCCGGTAGTCTTGCGCCCAGGAATCAAACGCCGCGCGCTCGGGAAGCAGATCGCGCAGCGCGGCATTGGATGCGCTGGGATCAGTCTGAAACCGATTTAAACGGCGAAAGAAAATCGTGTAATCGACGCGGTTGACTTGTAGCCGGTCGAGTAAATCCGTGATCAGTGTCGCGGCTTCAGCGCACGGCTGGATGCCCAGCTTGGCGCACATCAATTCGATGTAATAGGTCACGAACTCCACTTGATACACCGACAGCGCCTCGGTCGCCGCCTCGACCGGCATCAAGGGCGACAGCGCCTGCGCCAGACACGTTACGTTCCATGCGCCGATATTTGGTTGCTGATCGAAAGCATAGCGCCCTTGGTGATCGGAGTGGTTACAGATAAAGCCCGCATCAAATTGATCGATGAAGCCATACGGGCCGTAGTCGAGGGTGATACCGAGAATCGACATATTGTCGGTATTCATCACGCCATGCGCGAACCCCACCGCTTGCCATTGCGCCATCAAACGCGCCGTGCGCCGCACGACTTCGCGCAAGAAGCGTGGATATTGATCATCTAGTCCGACCAAATCAGGATAATGTTGCGCAATCACATAATCGGCCAAAGTGCGTATCGGCTCGGCTTGTCCACGATAGAAAAACACTTCGAATGAACCGAAGCGCACGTGTGAGGGTGCTAAGCGCAGCAGCGTCGTACCGCGCTCGACCTGCTCGCGATACACTTCCACGTCGCTGCTAACAATGCATAAAGCGCGCGTCGTAGGAATGCCCAAGCCGTGCATCGCCTCGCAGCCGAGGTATTCGCGAATCGACGAACGCAACACCGCGCGCCCGTCACCATTTCGCGAGAACGGCGTCTCCCCCGCCCCCTTCAAATGCAAATCCCATCGTTCGCCGCGGCTGTTGACCACCTCGCCCAACAGAATCGCGCGACCATCACCGAGTTGCGGTACAAAATGGCCAAATTGATGCCCGGCATACAGCATCGCCAAGGGCTCGGCGCCGGGCAGCATGCGCTGCCCTGAAAAATATTCCGCAAATTCACTGCGCCCGGCTTCCGCTGGATCTAGATCAAGCAATGCCGCCGCGTCGGGATTAAAGCTCACCAAGTGCGGATTGGACAGTGGCGTCGGCTTGAGCTTGGCGTGGAATAGATCCGGCAAGCGCGCATAGCTATTGTCGAAACTCAACGTTTCTAATGTTTTAAGGGGTGGAAAATCGCGTTCCATGCTATTGGTACCGGTCTTGGCATAAAGGTGTGTGAGGAAGGATTGTGGCTGGAGTTTGAGTATGGGGCCAGGAATTTAAGGCCTTGCTTGCGCTACGGTTTTGTGGGATCACGATGTTGGCTAAAACATCGGCCGAAAAAAAGGCCGCGCAATGCGCGGCCAAACTGCTCTCGCTTCGCCCGGTGCGAATTAAGTGCAACGCACCGGTTTCAGCTCAATTTCTTCCACTTCGCCTAACTCGAAAATTTCTTCCATCTTCAAATCGCGCCGATCAGCATTTTTCCGCCGATTCGTGAACACCAACCCGTCCTTGGTTAAAAACGGCGAGTGAGTATTAAATCCATCCGCCTTACGCCGATCGTCGCTGCTTCTACGTTCATTGTTCAACATGATCATCTCCCCTGAGATTACCCCCGCAAACAACGGGCTGTTGAGATGAAATATCGGCAAGGTCGTCAAAACCTTTATGGAAATTACTCTTTTGATCGCGCAAATTTTGCACCAAGCCGACGAATGGGGAATTTTCATAGATGAGTGGTGACGATAGCAATTTTATATGCATTTATCGTTTAATATCAATATGATGCATTATACAACGGCTAGCGAAATTACCTCGGAGCACCGCCTGGAGACGCCAAGAAAAAAGCCACCCGAAGGTGGCTTGTTTATTTGGCGTCCCCAACGAGATTCGAACTCGTGTTACCGCCGTGAAAGGGCGATGTCCTAGGCCTCTAGACGATGGGGACTAAACTCGATTGCTTAATTGCTTAGTCGGACTGACCTACTTCTTACCCAGTTGCGTGATCGCTGTACCTAACAACATCAGCGCAAACCCAACCGGGATCAAACCTAACCACGGCCCG
>MEQN01000110.1:3225-6036 GCA_001770235.1 Betaproteobacteria bacterium RBG_16_58_11 | reverse complement strand
TGTCGTGGTCGGCGCGGTGCAAGGCGCCTCCTGCTATGGCCCGGCGTATGAATTTGCAATGATCATGGATACGGACCTGCGCAAGCGCAAGATTCGCGACAAGGTGCCGATGACTTTTATTACCGCTGAGCCTTACATTGGCCATCTGGGCTTGGGCGGGGTGGGGGATTCCAAAGGGATGCTGGAATCAGAGATGCGTGATCGCCACATCAAGTGGATTTGCAACGCCAAGACCACCAAAGTCGAGGCAGGCAAGATGTATGTGACAGAGCACGATGAGAACGGTCAACCTAAAAAAGAGCACGTCCTCGATTTCAAATACTCGATGATGTTGCCGGCCTTTAAGGGCATCGACGCAGTGTTCGGTATTGAGGGCCTGACGAATCCGCGCGGCTTCATATTAATTGATGCGTTCCAGCGCAACCCCAAGTTCAACAACCTCTACGCGGTGGGCGTCTGTGTCGCCATCCCCCCCGTTGAAGCGACACCGGTGCCGACCGGCGCGCCTAAAACCGGCTATATGATCGAATCGATGGTAACCGCTGCTGCGCATAATATTCGGGAAGCGCTGGAAGGAAAAGAGCCGAGCCATAAGGCTACCTGGAACGCGGTGTGTTTGGCGGATTTCGGTGACACCGGTGCCGCCTTCGTGGCGCTGCCGCAAATTCCGCCACGCAATGTGAACTGGTTCTCGGAGGGTAAGTGGGTGCATCTGGCCAAGATTGCATTTGAGAAATACTTCATGCGCAAGATGAAGAAAGGCATTACCGAGCCGGTATTCGAGAAGTTGATGATGAATGCGCTCGGCATTATGAAATTGAAAGACAAATAATAGGTGGTCTGTAACCCAACCATTCCCTTCGCATGTTTGTCATCCTAAGTGTGTAAAATAGCGGCTTTGAACGTGGCGCTGTGCCGCGATCCGTGTACCCCTTAGGAGTGATTATGTCTGACCAGCCGCAACCGCAATTTGGCATCGAAAAGCTGTACGTCAAGGATGCCTCGCTCGAATGCCCCAATTCCCCCGAGATTTTTCTGGAGCGCGAAGCGCCGCAGATCGAGGTGAAAATTTTCAATGAAGGCAAAAAGGTGGGCGAGGACTTATATGAGGTGACGCTCACCGCAACGGTGACGGCCAAGATCGGCGAGCGCACCGCCTATCTGGTGGAAGCGGCGCAGGCCGGGATTTTCCGCGTGGCCAACGTGCCGGACGAGACGATGGAGCTGGTCATGCACATCACTTGCCCGAATATGCTTTTCCCCTATATCCGTGAAGTGATTTCCGATATGGTGGGTCGCGCCGGATTCATGCCGGTCTATTTGGCGCCGGTGAACTTCGAAATGCTGTATCAGCAGCAGCGCGCACAGCAAGCCCAAGCCGGCGAACCGGCCGGCGAACAGGTGACCGCGAGCTGACAATCTTGGCATTGGCCTCCTCAGAAAATGAAATTCGCCAAGATTGTTTCCCTCTCTCCTAACTCTCTCCCGCAAGCGGGAGAGAGGGACTCAGGCTCGCTGCGCGAGTGGCACCTGAATATCCGCTGGCTGATCGGCGCGCTGTGGTGCGTGGCCAGTCTGGCCGCGCAGGCGCTCGAATTCCGCTCCGTCGCCGCCGAGGCTGCGGTGTTATACGACGCCCCCTCCGTGCAGTCTAAGAAGCTGTTTATCCTCTCCCGCCACTATCCGGTGGAAATCATCGTCGCCTTGGACAAGTGGGTGAAAGTGCGCGATGCGAGCGGCGCGCTGGCGTGGATGGAGTCGGCCAAACTCGCCGCTAAGCGCACCGTATTAATCACCGCCGCCATCGCCGAGATTCGCAGCCAGCCCGATGCCGCTGCCCCCCTGGCATTCAAGGCCGAGCGCGACGTGGCCTTGGAGTTGGTCGAAATCGCCAGCGGCGGTTGGGTCAAAGTCAAACATCGCGACGGGCAAAGCGGCTTCGTACCGATGAAGGAAGTGTGGGGAATTTGAAAATCGCCGTCCTCGGCGCGGGGGCGTGGGGCACCGCGCTGGCCATCAGCCTTTCCGAGCACCATCCCATCACGCTGTGGGCGCGCGATCGCGGGCAAATCGAGGCGATCGCCGCCGCACGCGAAAATGTGCGTTACCTTCCCGGTTTTCCCCTGTCCGATTCGATTGCCTTAAGCGCCGGCTTGGCGCAGGCGATCGATGGCGCCGAATTCATTCTCGCGGTCGTGCCGACCAGCGGGTTCCGCGCGCTGTTGACCGCGCTGACCCAGGCGGGGAACACGGCGCCCATCGTATGGGCGTGCAAGGGCTTCGAACCGGGCGGCGCCAAGCTGTTGCATCAAGTCGCGGCAGAGACATTGCACGCCGATGTGCCGCGCGGCGTCTTGTCCGGCCCCAGCTTCGCGCAGGAAGTGGCGCAGGGCTTGCCGTGCGCGCTGACGCTGGCATCTGCTGACGCCGCGTTCGCGCAGGAAATGGCTGCGCGCTTCAACAATCATCATCTGCGCGTCTATTCCAGCACGGATGTGGTGGGCGTGGAATTGGGCGGCGCGGTGAAAAACGTGATGGCGATTGCCGCCGGCATCTCCGACGGCATGGGCTTCGGCCTCAATGCGCGCGCGGCGCTGATCACGCGCGGCCTGGCCGAGATCACCCGCTTGGGCCTCGCCCTGGGCGGCCGGCTGGAAACCTTCATGGGCTTGACCGGCGTGGGCGATCTGATCCTCACTTGCACCGGCGACCTGTCGCGCAACCGCAGCGTGGGCTTGCGCCTCGCGCAGGGTCAAGCGCTGCAGACGATACTCGAACAACTCGGGCACACCGCCGAAGGCGTGCATACCT
>MEQN01000110.1:2529-3125 GCA_001770235.1 Betaproteobacteria bacterium RBG_16_58_11 | reverse complement strand
CTTGGAAGACCTGTTGGCGCGCGAGCCGAAACCGGAGTACTCCAGAGAATCGTAGATAAGCTATTTTGAAGCGAGGGGCGCCATGAATAAATACGAATTCAACATCCGTACCCGCAACGGACAGCGGGTGGACAAAATCACGATTCAAGCTGCGGATCGCGACACCGCGGAAAAGCGGCTGCGTCAAATGTATATGAGCTGCGAAATATTAGACTGCGCCGAGCGCCCGGCAGAGACGCGTCAGGAAAATCTTGACGTGGAAGGCATGATCAACTTGATTACGAAATAATGTTGGACGTTCAGACGATGAGCGTGCATACCAAGGCATCGCTGTATACAGTAGTAACAATTGTTACCTTATTGGTCGTTGAATTAAGTCTTTTTCGTGCAGCTGCATACTTCGATATCGTAGTGCTATTATTTATTTTTGGTCCACTAGCATTACTCATCGCAATGCTTTATTGGATTCATAAAGTTACGGGCATACGATGTGCTAACTGTAATAACTTGTATGGCGTAAGTATTGGTCAACGTGGTTGGCCTGACGTGCCATCAAAATGCTTATATTGTGGTGCTGAGGATATTTCCAGGTAGGC
>MEQN01000110.1:0-2478 GCA_001770235.1 Betaproteobacteria bacterium RBG_16_58_11 | reverse complement strand
TCTTGCTTGTCCAAGCAAAAGTAACCAAAAAGAAAGACACCCCGCTTACCGCCCCCAGCAAAAAACGCTGGGGGTTCCCTGCGTTGCTCGCCATGCCGGGCGGCTGCGGAACTCGCGCTACGCGCTCAGACAGTCCTCGCCGACTTCCCCCGGCATGGCTGCGCTACTCGGCGGTGCACAGGGGCCCCACAAAACCAAGTCAACACCAGTGAAGCTTCAACGGTTTGCGCATTAACTTCAGTAATGGAAAGCTCAAATACCCGCTTGATACACCAAGCGCGGGCCACGCCCGTAGTCGGTTCGTTTGTTGTGTGGCAGGGTTATTTCCGCGCCGGCAAAAAAGCCGCTGCCAACTAATTCTTCCAGCAACGCTTCGTAATCCTGCGCCCCCCGGCTATTCGGCGCATGTTCAAAAATCGTTTTATTCAAAGCCGGGCTCTCGGCCACGCTGACATTCTCCGCGATGGTGGTGGTGCATAAATCATCGCCGAATTTTTCTTGCGCCTGCGCCAGGATTTGGCGCGTCATCTTGCGCCGCTTGTCGAAGCGGGTCAGCAGGTAACGTCGCGGCAGGCGCTTTTTCAATACCTGTTCCAGGGCCTTCAAGGTTTTTTCCACTTGCGCCGCGCCATTCAGCGCCAAAAAATCGGTGGAAATCGGGATGAGCACCAGATCGCATGCGAATAAGGCGTTCAGCGACAACACTCCCAGCATCGGGCAGCAATCGATCACGATCGGCGCGCGGTCTTGTTGCATGGCCTCCGCACTGAGCCCGGTCGCCAAACGCGTTACCACGTTATAGCTCTTGCCGAAGAGGGTGTCCGCTTTCGCCAGATCGAGATGTGACGGGATGATGCGCCCGATATTGCCGGCCGGGCGTATCAACTCGGTCAGCGGGCGCGTCTTGAGGTAGAAGCTGAACATGCTCTCCTCGCCCGAATCGACCGCGCTGCCGGTGATCAGCGTGAGATGCGCTTGCGGATCAAGGTCGATCAGCAGCGGCGGGCATCCGGCGCGCGCGAGGGCTGCGCCCAGATTTAAACTCGTCGTGGTTTTGCCCACCCCGCCTTTTTGGTTGAACACGGTAATGACAGCCATATCGCTCACCTCCCAATGTATGAGCCAAGCATAGCGTCATTATTACAAAACAGCAATAAAACCGGCTATTTAGAATAGAAAGTTAATGTGATAGAGTAATTGGTGAAGCAAGCTAAAACATGCTTTACAAGCCAGTAGCCATTGTCTAGATTTAATTATTTATTTGTCATGCATTGATCGTGCATTGGGCTAAACAAAAAATCTGGTAAACCGGGATGGGGAACAGTAAGGGTCAAGGATATAGCGCGGATATCGCCATGGCGTTGAGCGATGCCGCGCCACGCACACTGCTTGCGATCGGGCGGCATGCGGACGGGGTCTTTGCGGACTATGTTCGAGAAACTCCCGGTTCTGCCTTGACGCATCTGGCGGAGGGCGATTGGCTTGCTCAAGTAGAATCAACGGGCCGCTTCGATTTTGTTTACATCTCCGGCGTGCTGGAATATTTGCCTAAACGCAGCGCCGTCACGCTGCTCGCCTGCCTGCGCGATGTTCACGCCAAGCAGTTGTATGTCCTGGCGCCGATCGGCAAGGCGTGGCTCAAACACACCAGTTTTTGGGAATACAACGATCTGCTCGCCCTAGGTATGGAGCGGGTGAATGTCTATGCCCAAAACGGCCTGCCGCTCGCGCTGCTCAAATTCGACTTGCGCACCTACAAAACCACGCCGGAGTGGCTCAATAGCAAATATTGGGCACGCCCTGAGTTGTGGGATAAGTACTGAAAAAGCTAGTACCTGGACCTATAAATTACGAAACATATTCCGCCGATGTAGGTTGGGTTAGGCGCGGTTCTTTGCGCCGTAACCCAACAAACCTAATCTTCACAAAAGTAGGCGCCTCCAGGCAGCCGCGACGGGTAGGCAAAACACATCAACCCCGGCGTTTAGAAGGAAGATTAGGTTTTGTTGGGTTACGCGATAAAGCCGCTAACCCAACCTACATGAGCCCGCTGACTCCAAACAAAATGTTTCGTAATTTACGATTTGCGATACTAGTTGCGCGGATCGATCTGCTGCGGCAACTGCTCCGCGGTGCGGATGAAGGCGTCGAGCGACTGTTCCTGCACCATGCGAAACTGCGCCGGTTTTAGCTCCGGCGGATAAGGCAGGGTGTCGTTGAAATCCAAGCCCTGCACATAAGTGGTGAAGCCGGAAAGCGCCACGACCCCCACGGCGATCATGCCGGAAAAAACGCCGATGCGCTTGGGCGAAAGCAGGGTCGCGAAGCGCAAATGCCCGTACAGCGCCAAGGCGACAAGCAAGCCAAATAAGGCATGGAACAAGATTTCAGCGCTGAGCTGCGCCGAGAATCCGAATGCGTAGTATTCCGCTAAGGTATCCGCGACAAAAAAACTGATGACGGCAAGTGCGGCGATCA
>MEQN01000109.1:11330-13101 GCA_001770235.1 Betaproteobacteria bacterium RBG_16_58_11 | reverse complement strand
CATGCACTTTTAATACGGAATTGGAGTAATGGTTGATAACTCGTACTGATTTGAATCCGTGACCCCATTTTTTGGCTTCATTATCGCCGTTTTTGTAACCATGGCGCTCATCCCCCCGCTCATGCGCTGGGCGGTGGTTCTGCACATCGTGGATATTCCCGATGAGCGCAAGGTGCACAAAAGTGTTATCCCGCGTATCGGGGGTATCGCCATGGTCGTGGGAACGTTGCTTCCGCTTATTCTGTGGTTGCCGCCGTCGCCTATGGTGATTGCCTATATCCTCGGGGCGATCATCATTCTGTTTTTTGGCGTGTGGGATGACCGAAAAAACCTGGGTTATCGCGTTAAGTTTCTTGGGCAGCTAGTCGCTGTTCTCGTGGTGGTGTTATATGGCGATGTGTTAATTACGGCTATCCCCTTCTGGGATGAGTTGCCTTTTTATATTGCCTTGCCGCTCACTATTTTTGCCCTGCTTGGCATTACCAATGCCATTAATCTGGCGGATGGCTTGGATGGTTTGGCGGGCGGCACGACCTTGCTCAGCCTGGGTTTGATCGCGTTGCTCGCCTATTTGGCGGATGGCGCGAATCTGGTTCTGATTACCGTGGCCATCATGGGCGGAATTTTGGGGTTTTTACGCTTTAACAGTTATCCGGCGTCGGTTTTTATGGGTGATGGCGGTAGCCAGTTCTTGGGGTTTTCGGCGGGGGTGTTGGCGATTGTGCTGACGCAGGAAACCAGCCGGTCCATCAGCCCTGCGCTGCCATTGTTATTTCTGGGGCTTCCGATTCTGGATACGCTGATGGTGATGGGGCAACGTATTTATGAGCGGCGTTCGCCTTTTTCTCCTGATATGAATCATATTCATCACAAGCTACTGGCTTTGGGATATGACCATTACGAAGCGGTATTTCTGATTTATGCCGCGCAGGCAATGCTTGTTTCCAGTGCCTATTTTCTGCGCTATCAATCTGATCTGTTGGTGTTGCTGGTGTACCTGGCACTCTGTTTGATGGTGCTGCTGTATTTCCACTTTGCAAAGCAGCGGGCCGTGCGGGTTCCAGGGCAGCAATCATCCGCTAATGGATTTTTCATGAGGAAAATCCGCTGGCTCAGGAACGAGCAGCGGCCATTGAAGTGGGCGTATTATTTTGCGCTGATAAGCATCCCGGCTTATCTTTTTATGATGTCTGTGTTAGCGGATAGGGTGCCTAAGGATTCGAGTATTTCATTCGTTTCTTGGGCCTTGCTGGCGCTGTTGATAGGGATTTATTTAAAGCGGGGTAATGCACCGTTCCATATTATTGAACGGGCCTGCTTGTATGTGGCCATTGTTTTCGTGGTATATCTGCTTCAAGTCGAGCCTGGCGTGTTGTCGGAATACAAAGTTTATCGGAACTTTTATTTCGCTCTGTTGGCAATAGCCGTTGCGATCGGGATGCGCTTTTCCGGTGAAGAAAAGTTTAGAGTATCAACCCTGGATTTTTTAGTGATTTTTGTCGTGATTACCATACCGAACCTGCCGGGGACCTTCATGGCGAACGCGATCTGGGGGCCGGCGATTATCAAAGTCATTATTTTATTTTACGGGGTCGAGTTGGTGTTGGCCAATATGTGGCGGCGCTGGGGAATCATGCGATTCTCTTTAATGGCGACACTGGCTGTGCTGGGATTTCGTGGCTTGTAAGCAGGTACAAGCTTTCTTGATTAGCCACAAAGCTCAACAGGTTGCAGACCGCCGTTTTGCTCCCCTCGCCCACTTGTGGGAGAG
>MEQN01000109.1:7244-11309 GCA_001770235.1 Betaproteobacteria bacterium RBG_16_58_11 | reverse complement strand
GGGGGTACGCAGGGAAATGAGCTTTTCTAAACGGTTTGCCCTCTCCCTAACCCTTCACCCGCAAGAGGTACGCCGGTGGGTGCCCCGCTGCTGCGCAGCGACCCTTCCGCAGTCCCACAAGTGGGCGAGGGAACTGCTGAACTTCGTGGTTAATCAGGCAAGCTTTTGCTGGATTTACTATTCATAAGAAATTTGATTCGAGGAGTGTAAAAGATGAAAACGAGTTGGCATTTTTTCTCAGGCCGAACGGCCACCGTGGTATTGGTCGGGTTGCTTGCGTTGTCCGGCTGCGGTGGCAAAGAGCAGCGCATGGCCAAATATATGGAGAAGGGCAAAACCTATTTGGCAAACGAGGACTATGACAAGGCGCGCGTAGAAATCAAGAATGTGCTGCAAATCGATCCAAAGTATGCCGAAGCCTATTTTGTCGCCGGGCAGATCGAAGAGAAGGTGCAGGCTTGGCCGAAGGCATTCGGCAATTATCTCAAAGCCAGTGAACTGGATCCTAATCATCTGCCTGCCAAGGTGAAACTGGGTCGCCTTTATCTGCTCTCCGGCGATACGGCAAAGACGGAGCAATTGATCAAGGAAGTTTTAGCCAAGCAGCCAGATCATCCCGGTGGGCGGACATTAAAAGCCGCGCTTTTGGTACGCAACGGCGATATGGAAGCGGGTATCCGTGAGGCAAGTCAAGTGGTAGAGAGTGATCCAACACAAGTCGAGGCTGTCAGCTTACTGGCGACGCTTTATAACAAGAAGGGGGATGCGGCGCAAGCGAAGGCGGTGCTGGAAAAGGGGCTCAAGTCGAACCCGAAGGAAATCGCGTTGCGGTTTGAGTTGGCCGCGCTTGCGGTCAAACGCAATGATTTGGCGGCGGCAGAGGCTTTGTACCGCGAGGTTGTTGCGTTGGAACCCAAGCGGCTGCAACATCGATTGGTTTTGGCGTCTTTCTACTCGCGCACGAATCAGCTCGACAAAGGCGAGCAGGCTCTGCGCGAGTCGATCCAGGCAGACCCGGATGATCAGCAGCGTTACTTATTGTTGGCCGATTTTCTTGCGTCTCGTCGCAGCGGGGATGCGGCAGAGAAAGAACTGCTCTCCATGATTCAAGCCAACCCCAAGTTGTACAAACTGCGCTTTGGTTTGGCTAAGTTGTATGAGGCAATGAATCAGCCGGGTAAGGCGACGGAGGTTTATCAGGCGGTAGTGGCGGCCGACAAGGTGGGGCCGGATGGCTTGAATGCGCGAAATCAACTGGCCCGCTTGAATATGATGAAGGGCAATACCACCGATGCAGGGAAGTTGATTGCAGAGGTCTTGAAAGAAAATCCACGTGACAGCGAAGCGTTGGTGATGCGCAGCAAAATTGCTTTATCCAAAGGCGATGCTAAAAACGCGATCGTCGATATTCGTGCGGTGCTCAAGGACCAGCCTGATTCTCTGGACATGGTGGGGCTATTGTCACAAGCGCATATGATGAATAAAGAGCCGCAACTGGCAAAGGAGGCGCTCGCGAATCTCTTATCCAGACAGCCGAATAATCCTAATGTGCGGCTCGCCATGGCGGACTTTCTGATGGCGACCAAGGATATTGATGGCGCGTTGAAAGAGGTGAATGCCGTGGTCGCCGCCGATCCCAAGAATGCCCGTGCAACCCAGGCGAAGGCGGAGATTTTGTCCGTCAAACAAGACTGGGCGGGGGCCGAGGCGGCAATGACTAAGGTAAAAGAATTATTGCCGGATCAACCGGTGGGTTATTACCGGCTCGGTTTGATTTATCAGGCGCAGAAGAAATTTGACAAAGCGGTTGCCGAGTTTGATCTGGCCATTGCCAAATCGCCCAAATCGCTTGAACCGCTGAATGCTGTAGTAGCGCTCCTCGTATCGCAAGGGCAGCACGAAAAAGCGATTGCGCGCATTAACCAAGCATTGGCGGCGGATCCGAACAATGTGGCGGCCCGCCTCATGTTAGGCGAGATTTATGCTAATCAGAAGAAAATGGCCGAAGCGCAGGCTGAATTCCGCAAGGTGATCGGGATTAACCCGCGGGTCCAGGCGGCCTACATCGGCTTGAGCATCATCCAGAATTCTCTTGGCGATGCCAAGGGCGCCATCGCTACGCTTCAGCAGGGATTGGCCGCAGTGCCGGATGATGGCCGGCTGACGATGTCGCTGGCTGAGACTTATCAGCGAATGGGAGACTTTGAAAAGGCCATCGCCACTTACGATGCCATTTTAACCAAGCAGCCTAAGCTTGATGTGGCGGCTAATAACCTGGCTTCGCTTTTGATCGACTACAAGGGCGATAAGCCAAATCTTGATAAAGCCTTAACCCTCGCAAAGCGTTTCGAGTCATCTGAAAACCCCGCTTTTCTGGATACCTTGGGCTGGGCATATTACAAGCTTGGCCAATATGACCTTGCCTTGCCATTCCTCCAAAAATCCGTGGGAAAAGCGCCCCAAGCGCATGTTCTGCAGTATCATCTCGGCGCTGCTTTGTATAAAAAAGGCGACATGAAATCGGCAAAAGAGCACCTCCAAAAATCGCTCGCGGGTGAAGCAAAATACCCAGGCGCTGATGATGCTAAGGCTATGTTGGCAAAGCTATGAACGGTATAATTCGCGGCGGCTAACTCCGGCAAAGCCGGAGGCTTATTGGGTGAGCGCCTCAAAGGCGCCGGTAAAACCAGATGTAGGGTGGGTTTGGCACGCAGTTTGTGCCGTAACCCACCAGATGTGCCGTCAGGCACTCAATAAAAAATACGTTGTGTTGCGACGCAACGCTTGGTGGGTTACGCAAAAAACGCTAACCCACCCTACATTTAGCCCTTGTTCCCCCTTTTTTATTTACCCGAAAGGGGGGAGACGCTACTGAATTAACGCTCCGCCCGGATGGTGGAATAGGTAGACACAAGGGACTTAAAATCCCTCGCTGAGAAATCGGCGTGCCGGTTCGATTCCGGCTCCGGGCACCAATTTTTTCTAATCCTTCCCCTAAATTTCTCCCTAAACCGGCCGATAAACAGGCTTAGCTCAGCGTTTCCGAGGGAGAGAACAAAAATGCGCACCCGTCACGCCCCTGCGGCGATTTTCACGTCTCATGAAGAACGGGCGTTTTTCGCCCGCCTGGCCGCCTTGAACGTGGCCTTTGAGTCGGCCCGCGCCGGGAAGCCGGCGCAGAGTTTTGGCCACCGCGCCCAGTCCAGCGAGGCATTGCTGACTGCCTTTCTCAGCGAAATCCAAACGCATCGTTCAGAATAAGTTTTCCGGGAGAAACAGCGTATGAAGCCTGAGATCATGGTGTCCAGCACTTTGAAAAATTTAAGCATTTCCTCCAAAGTTGCATTATTGCTCCTGATCCCGCTCCTTAGCGTCATCTTCTACACGGGGAAGAATGCGCAGGAAAATTACCAAGAATGGCGCAGTTCATCCACGACAGAAGCGCTGATGGAACTGGCCATCAACCTCGGCAAACTGACCCACCGCCTGCAAATCGAGCGCGGGGTGACAGTGGGTTTCGTGCAATCGAAGGGAGAGAAGTTTGCCCAGGATTTGCCCGGATACCGGGCCGAAACCGACAAGATTCTGGTGGAACTGAAAGCCCAATACGCCAAACCCAATGCGGCGGAATTGCCTCCAGCCATTAAGCGTGCGCTCGATTCGACGTTGGCAGCCTTGGACAAGCTGGGTGATACCCGTACCGCGGCATCCCAATTGCGTGTTCCGGCCGCTGAAGCCGCCGGCTACTACACCCAAACCATTGCCGCCATCCTTGAGGCAATACCCGCCATTTCCGAACAGGGCAGCGATCTCACCGCCGCCAAGCGCATGCCGGCCTATCTGGCCTTGCTTCATGCCAAGGAGCGCAACGGCCAGGAGCGCGCGCTGTTGACCGGGGTGTTCACGGCCAACAAGATTGAGCCCGCGCAGTATCGTGCCTTTCTAGGCCATGTTGCCGCCCAGCAGGCTTATCTCGTCGGCTTCAGCAACCATGCCTCCGGCGAGATGCGCGAGTTGTATCGGCAGAAAATGGCCGGTGACTTCATGAAAGAAATTGAAGCCATG
>MEQN01000109.1:0-7165 GCA_001770235.1 Betaproteobacteria bacterium RBG_16_58_11 | reverse complement strand
AAATCAATGCCATGCATGAAGTCGAAGCGCATTTTGCCGGACAGATCAAGTCCTTGGCCGCGGAGCATGCACGCCAGGCCCGCACCGCATTGACGCTGCATACCGGTATTGATATTGCGTTGCTGCTGGCGATGATGGCATTGGGTTACGCGATTGCACGTGGCATCACGCGCCCGATCAATTCACTGAAGGCCGGCATTGGCCAAATTCAGAGCGACAATGATCTTACCCGCAGGCTGGATATCAGCGGCAAGGACGAAGTTGGTCAGATGGCGGAGGCGTTTAATCATCTTATCGGCAGCCTGCAGAGCATCATTCGTCAAGTAAATGCAAATGCGGTAGAGGTACTGCGCCTTTCCCAGAAACTCGCTGCCACCTCGTCACAGGTGGCGAGCAGTTCAGAGCAGCAGAGCGAGTCAGCTTCTTCCATGGCGGCTGCGGTTGAAGAAATGACGGTGAGCATCGATCAGGTCGCTGAACACGCACGGGATGCGCAGAATATTTCCCAATCGAGCAGCGAGCTTTCGACCCGAGGCAGCGATGTGATCCTGAAAGTGGTAGAAGACATGCGCGGCATCGCCGAGACGGTTCACGAATCCTCGGCGATTATCGAGGGGCTGGGGCAGCAGTCTGACCATATCTATTCGATTGTCCAGGCGATCAAGGAAATTGCCGATCAGACCAACCTGCTGGCTCTGAATGCCGCCATCGAGGCGGCGCGTGCCGGCGAACAAGGGCGCGGTTTTGCCGTGGTGGCGGACGAAGTGCGGAAGCTGGCGGAGCGCACCACGCGCTCCACCGAGGAAATCGCCACCATGATCCAAAAGATCCAGGGCGGCACCAAACAGGCGGTAGCCAGCATGGGCGTGGGGGTGGAACGTGTTAACCAGGGTGTATCTCTGGCCGGCCAGGCCGGTGACGCCATTCGCCAAATTCAGACAGGTGCGCAGCGGGTCGGCGTTGCTGTCACCGATATTTCTTCCGCCATCAAGGAGCAAAGCATCGCCAGCGCCGAAATTGCGCGCAACGTGGAACACGTAGCGCAAATGTCGGATGAAAACCATGCTGCGACTCAGGACAATGCAAAGACAGCCCTGAATTTGGAAGAGTTGGCAATGAGCCTACAAGGCGCTGTCGAGAAATTTAAAGTCTGAGCCCATCGGAAGGGCGTCATCTTTGTGTGTGTAAAAATCCTACAATAATAGGATTTATGTCTTGCCCGCCTACGTTCATCTGTTTATATCCTGCGATAGTAGGATTAATATTGACTATGCCGGCCATCCAGGCCATAATCCTACCAAAATAGGATTCTACTATGCGTAAACTTACCCCAACCCCGTTCCCAGAACACACGACCATCGACAGCGCCGAGGGCATAGGCAAACTTGTCCGGGCGGTTCGTACCGCAGCCGGCATGACGCTGGAGGAGACCGCTCTGGCTGTTCGGGTCGCTAAGCAAACCCTGCAAAACCTGGAAAATGGCACGGGTACGGTATCTCTAGCTTTGGCCTTCAAGGTGTTAACTGGACTGGGCATCCGCCTGCGCTGGCAAACGCCTGCCGCAGCCATCACCGCGCCTGGCAAGGGTGTCTCGAATGCATCTTGAGGTTTGGCTAGACCGGGACTTGGCGGGCCTGCTGTCCTACGATCCAGGCAGCAACCGGTTTGCATTTGCCTACGACCCTTCCTGGTCCGGCAGTGCCGACGCTTACCCGCTTGGCCCGACGCTGCCGCTCTCGGCAGGGCCAACGACGCCTGACGAGCATAGCGCGAGGGTGCGCCAGTTCTTCGAAAACTTGCTGCCGGAAGGCCAGGCTTTGGATGACGCTGCACATGCCTATCGGATTTCAAAGGCCAATCTTACCGCGCTCCTCGTCGCGCTCGGGCGGGAAACCGCTGGGGCGGTGCGCCTGGTGATGCCCGGGGCGATTGGGCGGGACAGCGACGAACGGCGGCTACTCACCCTTGATGAACTCTCGGAGCGGATTCGCGCCCGCCCTCAAATGTCTTTTACAGTCTGGGACGGCAAGGTGCGGCTGTCCATCGCCGGCTTTCAGGACAAGCTGGCTGTCCTGGAGGAGGGTGGGAACTGGTATTTGGCGGAGGGACCGGACCTTGCCTCAACCCACATCCTGAAACCCGACCCGGTCAATCCGCTGCTGGCCGGCCTTACTTCCAATGAATTCTTTTGCATGAAGCTTGCCGCCGCCTGCGATCTGGACACGGCGCCCGTTGCGCTCGCGCATGTCCCCGAGCCCGTTCTCAGCGTCACCCGCTTCGACCGTTACCGGGATGGCGCCGCAGTGCGCCGCCGCCACATCATTGACGGCTGCCAGTTGCTGGGGTTGCAAAGCGGCTACAAGTACGAGCGACCCTACGGCGACCATCTGGACGTCCGAGATATTCGGGACGGTGCTTCGCTTACTCGTTTCTTCACGGCCATCGAGGTCAGCCCACAGCCCGCGAAGGCCCGGTTGCAGATGCTGCGCTGGCTGGTGTTCCAGGTGCTTCTCGGCAACACCGATGCCCACGCGAAGAACATTTCGTTCTATATGACCGCCGCAGGACCGGTTCAGGCCCCGGCCTATGACTTGGTCTGTGGCGCGCTATACAAGACAGACAACGTGAGTCAGACCTATGCGATGGCTATCGGGGATGCCTTCGGCACCGAGGAACTGTCGGCCTACGAGTGGGCCCAGTTCTGTATCGCAACTGGAACTAACCCAAGCCTGGTTCGCAAAGAGCTGGAGCGGGGGGTCAAAACCATTCGGACCCATCTCCCGCGAGTATCGGACGCGGTGCTCCAAGATGGCGCTGTTCGGGATGTGGTAAGCCAAATTGCCGAAGTGGTGGAGGCAGAGTGCTCCCGTCAGGCCGGCTTGGCTCCGCATATCAAGGACATGATGGCCTTAGCGCGGTAGCGGGAGTGACAACAGCGTATGACGCTCTGAACAGAATACTTGATTTGACATAATATACATTATGCGAAGTAACGTCAGGTTATCGTAAGTACCTATTTTTTAGGAGGCTGCAATAAAGCCGCGATATCACTATTCCCGCCTGCCAGAGCGTGATCGGCAGCGGATAGATTGTTGGCATCGCGAACTTCCATATCAACTTTATGCATGAGTAAGATACGCACCACATCAATGTGCCCGTTCATGCTGGCGAGCATCAATGCCGTCAAGCCGTTATCGGTTACGCTATTTATTTGGATACCAAGTGCAAGGAATTTGCTCGCCAGGTGCGCATGGCCGGCAAAGGCAGCGTAATGCAACGGCGTCCAGCCGCGTGGATTCGCGCCCAAGCTCGCGCGCTTGGCGAGCAGCATGTCCACAATTGCCTCGTGGCCGCCAAACGTGGCTAGCAATAAGGCATCGTCTCCATAGGCATTGTTCAAATACGTCTTGGCGCCAGCATTGATCAGCATGGCGGTTGACTGAGTGCTGCCGTCCCGCGCCGCGAGCATCAGCAGGCTGTTGCCGTCCTCATCCACAAAATTGACGTCCAATCCGCGTTGCAGACCCTCCATGACGCCAGCCGCATCGTCCAATTTAATGGCTTGCAGGGTGTCGTCCACAATCTCGCCGGCGTGCGCCAAGCCGACCCCGAGCAGAAACAGAATAAGCGATCTAATTAATATATTATTCAAAGGTATGCTTAAATAACTTAAAGTAGTTTATTGATGTGGTTTTGCCGATTTCTTCCACCGGAATTTCACGCAGGCGGGCAATTTCCTCTGCCACGTGCTTTACCCAGGCTGGCTCGTTAGTCTTGCCTCGGAACGGTGCCGGAGCCAGATAGGGCGAGTCGGTTTCGATCAGCATTCTTTCTAACGGAATCCGTTTAGCGACTTCCTTCAATGCCAGTGCCTTTTTGAAGGTGACGATGCCCGAAAATGAAATATAGAAGCCCAACTCCATCGCCTGCGCCGCCACCTCCCAGCTTTCGGTGAAGCAGTGCATCACCCCGCCCGCTTCGCCCGCGTCCTCTTCTTGCATGATGCGGAGCGTGTCCGCCGCCGCCTCGCGCGTATGGATTATGAGCGGCTTGCCGGTTTCGCGCGCGGCGCGGATGTGGGTGCGAAAGCGCTCGCGTTGCCATTCCAGATCGCCCTTGAGGCGGAAATAGTCGAGGCCGGTTTCGCCGATCGCCACGATGCGCGGGTGATCCGCCAACTTCACCAGTTCAGCCACGGTAGGCTCGGGGGTGTCTTGATAATCGGGGTGCACCCCGACCGAGGCGAATAGATTGGAATGCGCCTCGGCTAAGGCCCGCACCTTGGGAAAATCCGGTAAATCGACCGATACGCACAAGGCGTGGGTCACCTGGTTCGCCGCCATGTTGGCGAGGATATGGGGGAGATTTTCCGCCAGTTCGGGAAAATCCAGGTGGCAATGGGAATCGATGAACATGGGAAATGGCGTTGGGTGGAAACGCCATTATATCGGGCGAACGCCTAATTACATCACCGGCTACATTGTGTGCGTAGGCCGGGTCGATTTCATGGAGCCGCCCAGCAGGCCTTCGATCTTGTTGCGTGCGGCGTTGCCGCTTTCGTTGGCGGCGAATTCCACGCCGATGCCTTGGGTCTTGCCGCCCTGCGCGCCGGCCGGGGTGATCCACACCACGCGACCCGCCACCGGCAGTTTGTTCGGGTCGGTCATGAGCGTGAGCAGCATGAATACTTCATCGCCGAGGCGGTAGACTTTATTGGTCGGAATAAAAATGCCGCCATATTTGAGATAGGGCATATAGGCGGCATACAGCGCGGACTTTTCCTTAATGCTGAGCGACAGCACGCCGGGGCGCGCAACGCCGGTAGGGCCAGGTTTGGGGGCTTCCGCCATTCTAATTCACCGCTGTTAGATAACTGAGCAGCACGCTCTCCAAGAGCAACTGCGGGTTAAGGGGGTGCTGCAAGCGACGCTTGATCTGCGCCAACTCGCGCGCGAATTGTTGCACGCGGGATAAGTTAACCCGCGCCGCCAAATCCTGCAAGCCGGAAGCGAAGTCCACGTTATAGCGTACTTGTCGTGCGAGCCGGCTGCTGACCAGGTCGTACAGCCATTTTTGCAGCCAATCGATGCGCGCCGCCAAATCAGCGCGCGCGCCTTGCTCTGCCAAGGCCAGCCAATTGAGCTGCTTCGGCGCTTGCAGTGCGCTTAAAAAAAGACGACGTTCCTTGAGGTAGTCGGCATCGGCAAATTCGCGCGCCAGCAGCGGCGCACCACCCGCCAGGGCCAAGCACAATTCGGCCTCGTGGATACCCTGATCTTTGAGCCAGGCGGCGGCCTGACTCGGGCTGGGCTGCGGCATGCTGAGCGAAAAGCTGCGGCTTTTGATGGTCGGCAGCAGGAAGTGCGGCTGGTGCGATACCAGCAGGAAATGCGTATTGGGGCTGGGCTCTTCTAAAGTTTTTAGCAGCGCATTAGAGGCGGCGGGATTGAGCGCCTCGGCCGGGTGAATGATCACCACCCTGCTCCCCGCACGATGGCTGGATAGATTGACGAAGTCGGCCAGGGCGCGCACTTGGGCGATGGTGATCTCGTATTTCTTGCGCTTGGGCGGGCCCTCTTCCGCCGTTGCGCCCTCCTCTTCGCCCTTTTCTTCTGCCGTAAGCGGCTCCAGCAAACGAAAATCCGGATGGCTGTCCTGGGCCAGCCAATGGCAAGCAACGCACTGGCCGCAGGCATGGCCATCCTGGACCGGGGTTTCGCACAGCAAGGCGTGGGCAAATGCCAGCGCGAAATCACGCTTGCCGATACCGCGCGGGCCTTCGAGCAGCAAGGCGTGGGGCAAGCGCTCCGGTTGCGCGCTGAGGCGTTGCCATAAAGGGACCAGCCAGGGATAAGTCATGCCAGTTTTTCCAATAGCGGCGCCAGCTCGGCTTGAATCTCGGCGATGGAACGGCTGCCGTTGATCACCCGGATGCGCTGCGGATGTACCGTCGCGCGATCGAGATAGGCCGCGCGCACGCGCGCGAAAAAATCCTGCTTTTCCTGCTCGAAGCGGTCGAGCGACATATTGTGCGACAAACGCTCGCGGCTGATTTCCAGCGGTACATCGAAGAGCAGCGTGAGATCCGGCTGCAGCCCGCTTTGCACCCAGTTTTCCAACGCCTGCAAGCGATCCGGCGCGATGCCGCGGCCTCCGCCCTGATACGCGAAGGTGGCATCGGTGAATCGATCTGAGAGCACCCAGATGCCCTTTTCCAGCGCGGGCACAATGACCTTGTCGATATGCTCGCGGCGCGAGGCGAACATGATCAGCGTCTCGGTCTCGACGTGCATCTTTTGCGATAGCACGAGGTCGCGCAGCATTTCACCCAGCGGCGTGCCGCCCGGTTCGCGCGTGACCACCACTTGCCGGCCCTTGGCCCGCAAGCGCTCGGCGATAAAAGACAAGTGCGTGCTTTTGCCCGCGCCGTCGATCCCTTCCAGGGTGATGAATTTTCCTTGGGACATTTATTGTTGCCGTCGTTGGTAGCGATTAACCGCTTGGTTGTGTTGCGCCAGCGTAGTGGAAAATTGATGCAATCCATTTCCGCGCGCAACAAAGTATAAGGCCTGCGTATCTGCCGGGTGCAGCGCCGCTTGCAGCGCCCCTAAGCCCGGCATCGCAATCGGGGTCGGCGGCAAGCCGGCGCGCGTATAAGTATTGTAGGGTGTATCGGCGAGCAAGTCGCGGCGGCGCAGATTGCCGTCGAAGGTTTCTCCCAAGCCGTAGATTACCGTGGGGTCGGTTTGCAGCAGCATGCCGATGCGCAGCCGGTTGATGAACACCCCGGCGATCATCGGCCGTTCAGCGGCCTGGCCGGTTTCTTTTTCCACGATCGACGCCATGATCAAGGCCTCATCCTGCGTGGCATAGGGCAGATTCGGGGCGCGCTCGCGCCATGCGCTCTCCAATTGCGTTTGCATCAGCTTGTGGGCGCGGGCCAGGAGCGCGAAATCGCTCATGCCGCTGCTAAAAAAATAAGTGTCCGGAAAGAAACGCCCTTCCGGATGCTGATCGGTGAAACCGAGCCGCGCCATGATCTCGTCCGGGGTGAGACCTTGCGTATCATGCTGCAAGCCCGGCGCGCGATCCAAGGCCTGGCGCATCTGCCGGAAGGTCCAGCCCTCGATGAACTTCACCTCGCTTTGGGTGACGTCGCCCTTGG
>MEQN01000108.1:20021-21469 GCA_001770235.1 Betaproteobacteria bacterium RBG_16_58_11 | reverse complement strand
CTGGCGAATATTGCCAAACATTCGCATGCACGAAATGTACGGATCAACATCGAATTGGTTGAGGGAAAATATGCTGTCACAGTGCAAGATGATGGGATTGGATTGAATGCCCATGACGCCGGCCCCGGCATGCATCTGGGCTTGAACATCATGCGCGAACGCGCACAGCGATTGGGTGGGGAGATTATTTTTGAAAGTAAAATAGGACAAGGGATGCGTGTGTACCTTGAATTCCCTGCCACCCAACGTAAGGTAAGCGCTGCATGACTGAAGCAATTCGGATTGTTCTTTTTGATGACCACACGCTATTCCGCATGGGGCTGGCTGAGCTCTTGGAACGCCATGGCAAAGTCAGTGTGGTCGCCATGTCCGGCAAACCGAGCGAAGCCGCTGCTTTGTTGGACGAGCATCGGCCTGATGTGGCGGTGCTCGATCTCAATATGCCGGGCACCGATGGCATCACCTTGCTGACCCAATTGCGTGAAACGGGATACACCTTGCCGATCTTGCTGCTGACGGTAAGCGATTCGCAAGAGGACTTGGCGGCGGCATTGCGCGCCGGCGCGCGTGGTTATTTGCTGAAAAACATGGAGCCGGACGATGTAGAGGATGCGATTTTGCGCGCCGCGCGCGGGGAAACCGTGGTGGCGCCGGAGATGACCGGCAAGCTGGTCAACTTATTGGATCAGAAGCAAGGCACGCCGGATTCGCTGCTGTCTCAACTCACCCAGCGCGAGCGCGAGGTTCTTTCCTACTTAAGTCGAGGTCAATCCAATAAGGCGATTGCCCGCGTGTTGAACATCAGTCATGACACAGTGAAACTTCATGTACGCCACATTCTCGCCAAGCTGAATCTTTCATCACGCGTGGAGGCGGCCGTGTTTGCCGTGGAGCATAAATATGCTACCCGCAGTCCGGGCGGGAATTGATTCTTTTCGATTCTGCTTAGTCCGCGACTTCGTGATACGGGGCATCAATAAAGTGTAGCGCAAGCATCCTGCTTGCATGCCGGCTGGAAGCCGGCGCTACAAAAAGAAGTCCGGTGCCAAGATGTCTGCCGGACTACTAGCTCAGCGCGTTTTTTCTTCCTGCAGCGGCGCTGCTTCCAGCTTGTCTTTCGAATCTTTCGGATTAAACCACTTCAATTTGTGATGCAGCGAGACGACGCTGCCGACGATGATGAGCGTGGGCGGTTGCAGTTCAGCGCTGGCGGCGATCGCGGGCAGGGATTCCAGCGTGCCGGTGATGACGCGTTGCTTTGAGGTCGTGCCCTGCTGCACGATGGCGGCAGGGGTCTCTGCGGGCAGGCCATGCGTGATGAGTTGTTGGCACAGTGATGGCAGACCGTGCAAGCCCATGTAAATCACAATCGTTTGATGCGGGCGGGCGAGCATTTCCCAATCCAGATCCATGCTGCCATCTTTCAGATGGCCGGTGACAAAAATACA
>MEQN01000108.1:18348-19856 GCA_001770235.1 Betaproteobacteria bacterium RBG_16_58_11 | reverse complement strand
TTCTTTTGCCAGACGCACCAGGAGCTCGTTGATGCCTTCTTGCGGCAGGGCGTGGTTGTTGCGCTGTTTGCCGACATAGATGCGCTCGGCGTCGCGTCGCGCCATATCGAGTACTGCGGGGGTCACCAGATTATCATGCACCACCACGTCTGCTTGCTGCATCAAGCGCAGTGCGCGGAAGGTGAGCAGATCGGGATTGCCCGGCCCGCCGCCCACCAAATACACTTCGCCCATGGGGTGTTCGGTCTCGGTTTCTTGCGCGAGCATTTCTTCCAGCGCATGTTGTGCGGCTTGATCTTGCCCGGCGAATACCATTTCCGCGATGGGTCCCTGAAATACCTTTTCCCAGAAAATTCGCCGGTTCTCAGAGCGCGTGAAGCGCTGCTTTACTTTGTCGCGAAATTGCCCCGCAAGCGAGGAGAGGCGTCCATAGGCGGAAGGGATGAGGGTCTCTAAACGCGCGCGCAGCAGGCGCGCCAGCACGGGTGAAGCGCCGCCGCTGGATACCGCGACCAGAATCGGCGAGCGGTCGATGATGGAGGGCAGGACGAAGGAGCACAGCGCGGGCGTATCCACGACGTTCACCGGCAATTGCCTTGCCTTGGCGGCTTCGGACACCGCGCGGCTTACCTCATCATTTTCATGAGCGCATATCACCAGCGTCATGCCGTCGAGTAGCGAGGTTTCGAATTCCCCTCGGTGGTGTTGCAGGCGGTCACGGTTGGCCAACTCATCGAAAGCGGTTGCGAGTGCTGGAGCGGCTACCGTCACCTTGGCGCCCGCTTGCAACAGTAAAGCGGCTTTACGCGCGGCTATTTCATTGCCGCCGACGACGAGGCAGCACGCGCCGCGCAGATTCATGAAAATGGGAAGGAATTCCATAGGTTTATAAACTCAAAATGCTATGCAAAAATTAGAAAAACACAATTATTCATGTGTCGCGTAAATGCCGGGGCGAAAAATTTCACCTTTCGATTTCGAAAGCGCCGAGGTGCAGGGCTCGATCGCCGTTTCGAATTCCTCTGCCCACGAAGGATGACTGTAAGACAATTCTTTGAAGAACCACAAGCCGCGATCGGATTGGCAGGCGGCGGTCATCATCTGGATTTGCTCGCCGGCCTCCGGCCCGACGACGCAGCCGCCGAGTAATTGCCCCGTCTCGGCATCGTGCACGACTTCGACGAAGCCTTCGGTATCGTGGTAGGCGCGCGCTTTGCCTGAGCCACCGAAACTGGTGCGGGCTGTCTCCGCTTCGAAACCAGCGGCTTCTGCTTGTTCTTCGGTGAGGCCCACCGCCGCTATTTCCACGGCGGAGTGAATCACCATCGGGACTTTGAAATAGTTGAAGGTGTATTGATTGCCTTCCACTGCATTCGCCGCCGCGATCTTGGCGTCGTGCAACGCGGCATTCGCGGTCATCGGCCCCGGTTTGACGTCGCCGATGGCATAGATGCCGGGTATATTGGTTTCCAGATATTCCGAGGTGAGAATGAACCCCTCCCCGTTTA
>MEQN01000108.1:17212-18335 GCA_001770235.1 Betaproteobacteria bacterium RBG_16_58_11 | reverse complement strand
TTTGTCGAGCGCCAGTCCGGCCACCACGGGGCTGCGGCCGACCGCGACCAACACCTTGTCGAAACTGGCCTGACTGCCATCGCTGAAATTGACCAGGGCCCGGCCGCTCGATGTGTCGCAATGGGTAACGGTGGTGTTAACCCGGAAGTCGAGATTGATACGTTTGAATTTCTGCTCCAGCGTGGCGCAGGCATGATCGGGGATGCGCGCATAGGGCAGCAGCCGATCCGTCTTTTCCACAATCCGCACTTGGGTATCGTACTGGTGCATGAGATACGCCAATTCGACCCCGATGGCGCCGCCGCCCACGAATAGCATGGATTCAGGCCGGTCCACCAGATCGAACATGAATTCGCGCGAGGATATGACGATCTTGCCGTCAATCGGGCATTCGGCCAGGGTGCGCGGGGCGGCGCCGGTGGCGATGATGATTTTTGGCGCGGTCAAATGCTGATGGTGATGTTGCGCCTGATCTTGTGTTGCAAGCGGGTCATCGGGTTCCACTTCGATTTGATAGGGGGCGGCGAAGCGGCCGTTGCCGTGAAAAATCTTTACCCCCAAGCGCCGCAGCCAGACGGGGAAATTATTGCGCATGCCGGCGACGACGTCATTTTTGTGCCGCATTGCGGCGCGGAAGTCGCCTTTGACTTGTCCGACCAGGCCTCGCCCTTGCAGGAGTTGAATGTCCTCGATCAAGGAAGCCAAATGCAACAAGGTTTTTTTCGGGATGCAGCCTTGGTTCAAGCAGGCGCCGCCGGGCAGCGATTTTTCGACGAGCGCGACCTTGAGCCCGCGCTGCGCGGCGGACAACGCCGCTTTGTAGCCGCCCGGCCCGCTGCCGATCACGATCATGTCGAATGTTTGCATGGCTGCCTCCGTTTGATCCCGAATAACTGCTAAGCGCAGCCCTCACCCGCGCCGTCGCGGCGCGCTTCATCCGGCTTAGCTTGGGGCGGGATGAAGATGAAATGAAGCTGTCCCGGTTCCAGCTCCACAAAATCGAGTGTGACGCCTTCCAATAGGGAACGGCTGGCCGGGCCGATGAGAATATTCACGCCTTGCGTAACCAGTTCCAGATCGAATTCGCGCTGTTCATCGAATCCCATGCCGTAATCGATGCCGC
>MEQN01000108.1:16908-17030 GCA_001770235.1 Betaproteobacteria bacterium RBG_16_58_11 | reverse complement strand
TGCCGCCGCACCGATTCCACGAACCGTGCCGCCCAGTTATAGCCTTCCAGGCTGCGCAAATGGGTATAGGCAGCGAGTAAATTCTTATATACCAACCCGTCGCGCTTGCCGTCGATGCCATA
>MEQN01000108.1:10973-16818 GCA_001770235.1 Betaproteobacteria bacterium RBG_16_58_11 | reverse complement strand
CGCTCGGCCAGGGGAAGTTCGCGGTTTCTTTCAGCCGCACATAGCCGCGGCCCACGGGTTTTTCATGCATTACCACATCGCCGGGAACGACGCCGGCCATTTCGTGCTTTTCTCCCTGCCAAGTGATCGAGCGCGCCAAGTACATCAGGCCGCCGCATTCGGCATAAGCGGGCATGCCGGCCTCGATCGCTGCGTGAATTTCGGCGCGCAGGGTGCGATTCGCCTCCAATTCGCGCGCGAACACTTCAGGAAAGCCGCCGCCAAGGAATAGCGCATCCACCCTCGGCAGTTGCGTGTCGTGGATCGGGCTGAATGGAACCAACTCCGCGCCCGCGGCGCGCAGCCCATCCAGATCGTCGGCGTAGTAGAAGCCGAAGGCCGCGTCTTGGGCGATGCCGATGCGTAGGGTCGGCGCAACGCTTGGCATGGGCTGTGGCAGGCGTGGAAGGGCGAGGGGCGGTGCGTTCTCGGCAATCTTGATCAAGCGCTCCATATCCACTTGGGCGCCGATGAGGCGGCCGATTTCCGCGATTTGCTGTGAGCCTGTCTGTGCTTCGTTCGAAGGCATCAGCCCGAGATGACGCTCGACGATGCCCAAGGCTTTGTCATGCTGCACGCAGCCGAGCACCGGGACATCGGTGTAATGTTCGACGACCGCGCGCAATTTCGATTCGTGGCGGCTGCCCCCCACGTGATTCAAAATCACGCCGGCGATATTCACCTCGCGGTCGAAAGCTTGATAGCCGAGCAGGAGCGGGGCGATGCCGCGGATTATGCCGCGTGTGTCGATGACCAGGATAACCGGCAGGTGCAAGAGTTTGGCCAAGGCCGCGTTGCTGTTGCTGCCATCCAGCTCCAAGCCGTCATACAAGCCTTTGTTGCCTTCCACCAAGGCGATGTCGGCATCCTGGGTATGGCGCGCAAACAGGGTTTGAATTTCTTCGTGCCGCATCAAGTAAAAATCCAGATTACGGCAGGCACGTCCGGTCGCAGCGGACAGCCACATCGGATCGATATAGTCCGGGCCCTTCTTAAACGGCTGAACTTTGAGGCCGCGCGCGCTCAAGGCGGCGGACAGCCCGATGCTGATGGTGGTTTTGCCCGAGGATTTATGGGCGGCGGAGATGAGGAAGCGGCTCATGGGGCGCTCGGCGGGCATGGGATTTTCCCCGCAGGAGGGCGGTTAAGCCGGAAACCGCCCAAGAAGATTGCGTTTGGGGGACATGCTTCCTCCTTCGAGGAATTTATGCTTTGGCATGCGGATCAACTTCCGCATCCGCGAGGCTATCCGGCATGAAGCGCAAAATTTTGATGCCGAAGGTCACCATGGCCAGCGCGATCGCTACCCCGCCCAGCCCCAACAGCACTTCCGGCAGGCTGGGTGCGTAGTGGTGCACCACGCCGTCGAAGAATGCGCTTTTCTCTTCCCAGCCCGGGAAGATGTCGAGCGGGAAAGCTTGCGCGCCGATGATGGTGACGTACATCTGCGCCAAGCCGCCGAACACGATCATCAGGCACGCGGCAACCAGTAAGCCGCGCGAGGCGCGCAGGGCTGGATTCAATAAAATAATCAGCGGGACGATGCCGCCGATGAGAATTTGGCCCACCCAGAACAGGGTAGTGTAAATGCCGCCGCTGACCAAGATGAAATGCTCGACCGCATGCTGCTTGGTGAAGTAAAGATTGGTGAGATGGTAAACAAAGACGAAATACAGCGCGGCCGCGACGAACACGGCGAGCAGCTTGCCCAGCCGCTTCAATACGGCATCGCCCAGGGGGCGGCCGCTCCAGGTATAAGCCGCCATCAACACCAGCAGGTACACCGCCAGGCCATAGGCAAACGAGAGAATGATGAACATCGGGGCCAACAAGGCCGAGCTGTAGGCATCACGCGCGACGAGGAAGCCGAAGATCGAGCCGGTACCGGTGGTGAGGATGAGGCGCCAGATGAAGGCCGCCATGCCGGCCGCTTTCGAGTAAGTGTTCATCTTCTTTTCCATCATGGTCCAGATGTAGACCGCAACGATCGAGAAGAAGCCGGTGTACAGCACCACGTTCCAGGCGAATACCGATTTCAGGTTGTAGTAGGTCATGGCGACAATCAGGCGATCCGCTCGCCCGAGGTCCAGCATCAGCACCGTCAACCCGCCCATGAGCAGGGCAAACGCCAACAGGGCCGATAACGGCGCCAGCGGCTTGTACATGACCTTGCCGAAGACCGAGGCAATGGAGGCGACGTTGAGCGCGCCGGAAGCGGCGACGATCAGGAAAACCGCGAACACATGCGGCGTGCCCCATACGATCGAGTTATTCATGCCGGTGACGATATGGCCGTGGTGCTCCATGTAATAGGCGGCGCCGAGGCCGAGTGCGGCAAACAGTGCAATAAATCCGAGCAAGAACCAATAGCGCGGGCTGCTGCCTTCGATTTCACGGAAAGTGATGGATGCCATGGATTAAAGCCCTTCGTAACGCACGCCAGGATTGAGCGCCAGATCAGCGCGCAATTGCGATGTAGGATGTCCCGCGACGCGTTGCGCGATGTCGCTATTGGGATCGTTTAAATCGCCGAAGATAATCGCGTTATGGCCCGCTTTGGAGCAAGCTTCGACGCAAGCGGGTTGCTGGCCGCGATCCACGCGATGGACGCACATCGTGCAGGACTCGACGCAGCCTTTACCACGCGGTACATCGGGGTTCTGGTCAGTCAGCGTTTCGTGGATGAAGGAGCGCGCTTTGTAGGGGCAAGCCATGACGCAATAGCGGCAACCAATACAAATGTGCCGATCAACCAAGACAATCCCATCGGCACGTTTGAAAGATGCGCCGGTGGGGCACACATCCACGCACGGTGCATCTTCGCAATGTTGGCACATCACGGGCAGTGATTGGCTGCGGCCGGTGCGCATATCTTTCAACTCAACTTTGCGGATCCAATGCGGATCGGTTTCAAGTGCGCCGGTTTGTATCGCATTTTCGGTATGGCAAGCGGTGACGCAATCGGTGCAACCCTCGGCGCACTTCGTGGCGTCGACCAGCAGGCCCCAGCGTACCTTGTTGGTGACCGGCTCGCTGTCGGGCTTGGCGTGGGCGAGGCCGTAAACGACGACGCCGGGCGCGACCGTTAGACCCGCCAGCGCGGCCGACGCACCGATAAAGTTGCGGCGGTGTTCGTCGACTTCGCTGGTGGAATGGTGAGAAGCTTGGCTATCGTTCATTTTAATTCCGCTCCAACTTTGGCAGCCGGCGCCGGCACGGTGGCGGCGACAGCGGGGGCGGCGCCCGGCGCTGCTTGCTTCGGCTTGCTGGCGTGACATTCCCAGCAATCCAATTTGACCGCCGCATAGGTGTGGCAGCCCTGGCAGAAATGCTCATTGCTGCCGAGCACGCTGTCGTCCTTGCTGCTGGCGTGGCAGCTGATGCATTTTTTCAGGCTGTGCTTTTCGGTGCGGATACCCTTGTGCATCGTTTCATCGCGCTGGTGCATCAGCAGCTTCATGTGGTTTTTGCGCATGAAGCTGGTTTCTTCCACGCACTTGTCGCCGCTTTTGCTTCGGTCGATCACGATCTCGGGCTTGGCGGTGCGGCTGACCTTGTCCGTCGTGCTGGAGGCAGCGTACGCGCCAACCGAGAGCAGCAGCACCGCGAGGATGCCCGCCGCCCATTTCCACATCCGATTAGACAGCCGAAGCATCATTAATCACCCATACCCATCTTGATGTAGCCGGACGGGCACACGTCGGCGCAAATATGGCAACCGATGCACTTGGAGTAGTCGGTGTCCACATAGCGGCCAGTCGTTTGCTGATCACGCTTGACCTTGAATACGGCAGTCTGCGGGCAATAGATCACGCAGTTGTCGCACTCGAAGCACAGGCCGCAACTCATGCAACGCTTGGCTTCCGCGACCACATCCTTCTCGGACAGCGTCATCAAACGCTCTTCAAAATTACCCAGCGCTTGCTCGGCGGTGAGGTTGATCTCATCACGAACATGACGCGCTGTCTGCGGGAAGTGACCCAGGAACAGTTCGTTCGAGGGGATCACATATTTCGAGGAACGATCCTCGAAGTTGTGCATCGCGAAGTTCTTTTCCGAGGTGCCCCATTCAGGCTTGTGGTCATACTCCTCAAGTTTCAGGCCTTTTTCGACCATCTTGCGATATACGTCGAAGAAGTGCACATCCACCTTGGGCCGCTTTTCCAGCTCTTCCGCTGCCAGGAAGCGTTCGATACTGTCGGCGGCGATGGAGCCGTGGCCGATGGCGGTGGTGAGCAGGTGCGGGCGCAACACGTCGCCGCCCACGAAGTATTTTTCCTTGCCTGGCACGCGGTAGTTTTTATCGGCGCTCATCAGCCCCTTGCCGTTATCGAAATCCTCCATGCCGGTGAAGTCGACTGCTTGGCCGATTGCGGACACGATCAGGTCGGCGGGGATATCGAATTCCGTGCCTTCCTTGATCTTTGTTTCGTTTTTGATCACCTCGAACTCGGCGACGCGCAGTGCGGTGGCGCGGCCATCCGCGCCTATCACCACGGCGATCGGCGTGAGGCCGCCTTTGATGATGATGCCTTCGGACAGTGCGTGCTCGACTTCTGCCTTGGCCGCATTCATCTTGTCGATCGTAGCGCGCGTAATGAGCACCACTTCCGCGCCTTGACGCGCGGAGACGGAAGCTACGTCATGCGCTATATGACCTTGGATCACGTACTCGGGACGGTCGCTTTCGTTGATCTTGGTGATGTTGCCGAGGCGGCGCGCCACGGTGGCTACGTCGATGGAAGTATCGCCGCCGCCGATCACGACTACCCGCTGGCCGACGTGCTGCAAACGTCCGTCGTTGAAGGCGCGCAGGAAGGCCATTGCGGTGACGCAGTTCGGCGCATCCGCGCCGGGAACCGGCAAGGGGCGGCCGCTTTGTGCGCCCATGCCCATGAAGATCGCGTCGTAGTCCTTTTCCAGCTGGGCCAGTGTGATGTCGGTGCCGATGCGCGTATTGGTGTGCACTTCAACGCCCAGATCGGTAATACGCTTGATTTCCGCATCCAGAATCTCGCGCGGCGTACGGAAGCCGGGAATGCCGTAGCGCATCATGCCGCCCAGTTCCTTGTGCTCGTCGAAAATCGTGCAGGAATGGCCTTTCAATGACAGTTGATACGCGACCGATAAACCAGCGGGGCCGCCACCGATGATGGCGATTTTTTTGCCGGTTTTGGTTTCAGGCGCCGTGAAGGCGATGTTGTTTTCGATGGCCCATTCGCCGACAAAGTGCTCGATCGAATTGATGCCGACTTTGTCTTCGACCATGTTGCGGTTGCAACCGCTTTCGCAGGGGGCGGGGCACACGCGGCCCATGACCGAGGGGAAGGGGTTGGCGGAAGTTATGCGGCGGAATGCGTATTCTTGCCAGACAATTCCTGCGGGCGGTTTTTCGATGCCGCGCACGATGTTGAGCCAGCCGCGGATGTCTTCACCGGAAGGGCAGCTGCCTTGGCACGGTGGGGTGGTCAGTACATATTCAGGGCATTTATACGTTTCGTCACCCTCGAACAGCCAGTTGGACATCGTTCTGGATTCGCTGTCGCCATCTTTATAACGGCGGTAGCTCAGGCCTTCGGTTTTTGGTTGATTTGGGGCTGCCATCTGAATTCTCCTTAAACAGTCGTACTTGTTTAGCTTAAAACGTTATTGTTTGGGGCCCAGCTGGATCGCGGTGCTGACCAGCTGATGTATGCCACCTACCATACCCATTTCAAAACCGTAGTAGGGTAGAACCTTGCTGAACTGGGCTTTGCAGATTGCGCAGATCGTGGCCATGAAGTTGACCTGGTGATCTTGAACAACG
>MEQN01000108.1:10623-10940 GCA_001770235.1 Betaproteobacteria bacterium RBG_16_58_11 | reverse complement strand
TTGACGCGCAGTTCCATTAGATCGTCGGTCAACAAGCCGCCGCCGCCGCCGCAGCAGAAGGTGCTTTCGTGAATAGTGTCTGCCGCCATGTCGTGATAATGGTTCGCGACCATTTTGATGATTTCGCGCGGAATCACGAATTGCCCGCCGGGCATATCGCCCATGCGCGAGGCGCGCGCCACGTTGCAAGAGTCGTGATAGGTAATGACGCGATGATCGTTGGCTGATTTGTCCACGGTAATCACGCCGCGCTTCAGCAGATCGTGGGTGAATTCGCAAATATGCTGCGGTGCGGGATAGCGTGGATCGAGTTGCTG
>MEQN01000108.1:10340-10611 GCA_001770235.1 Betaproteobacteria bacterium RBG_16_58_11 | reverse complement strand
CGAGAACGAATCGTTGCCGCCGGCGCCGATGCCGGCCAGCGTGTTCCAGAAGCTATAGGCGACGCGCCAGGCGTGGCCGCATTCGCCGACGATGATGCGTTTAACACCCAGCTCCAGCGCCGCTTCACGAATGCGCAGCGCAATATTGCGCATGGTTTCGTAGTTGCCGATGAACAGCCCGAAGTTGCCGGCTTCTGATGCGTGCGAGGAAAGTGTCCAGCTAACCCCCGCAGCGTGGAATACTTTGGCGTAACCGATGAGCGATTCCACA
>MEQN01000108.1:9971-10320 GCA_001770235.1 Betaproteobacteria bacterium RBG_16_58_11 | reverse complement strand
GGCGGAAGGCGTCACCAGCAGCACTTCAGCGCCTTTCTGGTTGAGCGGCATGCGCACCGCCACACCGGTGTCGGCTTCGATATCTTCTTCCAAGCCTTCCAGCGTGTCTTCCAAAGCCGGGCCAGGCAAGCCCAGATTGTTGCCGATGCGCTGGACTTTACCGATGATCTCGTTGGTGTATTTCTGGCCGTAGCCGATCGAGTCAAGGATTTCCTTCGCGCCCATGGTGATTTCGGCGGTGTCGATGCCATAGGGGCAGAACACCGAGCAGCGGCGGCATTCGGAGCATTGGTTGTAATAGGTGTACCACTGGTCGAGCACCTCGCGCGTCAAATCCTTTGCGCCCACC
>MEQN01000108.1:9563-9965 GCA_001770235.1 Betaproteobacteria bacterium RBG_16_58_11 | reverse complement strand
GGGAAATATTTTCCGGCAAAGGTGAAGTGGCGGCGGTACACATTACGCACTAAATCCTGGCGCGCGACCGGCATGTTGATCGGATCGCCGGTGCCCAGGAAATAGTGACATTTGTCGGTGCAAGCGCCGCAGTGGACGCAGGCGTCCAAGTAAACCTTGAACGAGCGATACTTACCCAATAGATCGCCCATTTTTTCAATGGCTTTTTCTTCCCAGTTTTCCACCAATTCGCCGGGGAAGCCAATCGCTTGTTGAATCGCTGCCGATGCGACATAGGACTTCGTGTGGGCCATCGCGCCTGGTTGGATGCGCGGCACCTCGGAAACTTCTTTGAGCTTAGGGACTTCGAATGTCGGGGCTGCCATTTTTAGAGCGTCCTATTTTTGGTCGAGCTTAGCCGCC
>MEQN01000108.1:4440-9534 GCA_001770235.1 Betaproteobacteria bacterium RBG_16_58_11 | reverse complement strand
GTTATCTACTTGGTTGCGCGAGGGACTGAAAAATATGCCGGGCGCATGCAATAGCTTGCTGATCGGGAAGATGATCATCAACATGGCCACCAGCCCGAGATGAATCAGCAGGAAGGGGTCTTCCGGCAAGGGCTGCAATTCAAACGCCATCAAGCCGAGCATGAAGGTTTTGAGGCCGATGATATCGGTATGCGCGACGTATTTCATGCCCAGTCCCGACAGCGCGATAGCCAGGAGCAAGGCCAGCATTAAGTGATCGGACAAGGTGGAAATATACCGCACGCGATCCACCAGGAAGCGGCGCGCCCACAGGCCACCCAGGCCGGCCACCATGCCGAATGCGGCATATAGGCCAAACGGCTGGATCAAGTCGATCACCAGCCATACCGGTTCCTGAAAATAGCGGAAGTGGCGCAACAGCACGAGCGCCAGGGCGCCGTGGAATAAATAGCCGAAAATCCAAGTCCACTTGCTGGCTTTGAATAAGCTTTCAAACAGCACGACCTCGCGGGCCATGCGAAAGGCCACGCCGGACGCGGTGGTCGGGGCGGGCGTAGTCGGAATCTTGAGCGGGGCAGGGGTGCGCGCGTAGCCATAGACTTTATAGCCGACCCCAAACACCAGAATGGCGGTGGCGGCGTAAAACAAGCTAGCGTACACAATGGTCAGAACGGGCATGACCTACCTCACATTTGACAATATGGTTGTGCGTGAAGGGCGCCGCTTGATTCGATCAAGCGGCGCGCTGCGCGACTATAGGGTTAGATACAGCCGGTCGGCTTGGGCAGGCCGGCGATTTTGCACGCCTGCTTTGCGGGGCCGTAAGGGAACAGTTCGTACAGGTACTTGCTGTTGCCTTTTTCAGCCCCGAGCTTCTTGCCGATCGCTTTGGTCAGCACGCGGATGGCCGGGGCGATTTGGTAGTCGTTGTAGTATTCACGCAGAAAGTTCACCACTTCCCAGTGACTCGGGGTCATGTCAACCTTTTCCTGCTCGGCCAGGTAAGCGGCGATGTCTTCATCCCACTCGCCCAAATTCACGAGATAGCCTTCCTCGTCCGTTTCGTAAGACTTACCGTTCAACTCTACTGAAGACATTGCATTACTCCTCTCACTTAAAGATTGTGTTACAGCCAGGATTGGCAGTTGCTGTGTTCGGCAACCAGATCCACAAAACCGCCGTAGTCGACCATTTTGATTCCTTCAATCACGCGATCTTGCATGCCGCGTGCTTCGATATCTGGCCACAGGGCATAAACCTTCACTTTGCCCAATGCGTCTTTCATGGCACTTTCAAAGGTACCGCTCTTTGAAGCCGCGTACACCGCATCCTCGATGAGCAGCAGCGCGGCGCCGGGTTCGTTGATCGCAACGCGCAGACAACTGTCCAGCGTGCGATTTTCAAACGGTGATTTGTTCACGATATGCAGCATCTCAATCTCCTTAGAAGCTGATGACTACGTCTTGCTCGGCCATGATCTTGGCGATTTCTGCCGAGCTCATGACTTGCACGTCAACCAATAGGTCGTCCTCGGTGAGGCCGCGTTGATCGAGCGATTCTTTTTCGACGTAGAGTTTTTCAATGTCATAACCTTCCAGCGCCCGATAGGTGGGGGAGAAGTTTTTCACATCAATTGCCTTGGTATGCTGCCCTTTGACGATTTGATACACGCCATCATCCATGAAGATCAGGCTGACGTCTTGATCGAAAGCGGCGCTGATCAGCACCACCTCCAGGGATTCCAATGCGTAAATCGTGCCGTAGGGCGCCTTGCGATTTACAAACATGAACTTCTTGATGACGCCGGATGCGTCCTCATCTTCGAAATCGATGCCGCCAGTTGATTCAGTCATTTCTTCCCCCATTAATCACCAAACACGACCAAACGGTCGGCTTGGATACCTGCTTCGACCAACTGACCCAGACCAGAGATGCGGAATCCCTCGGCCAGGTTTTCGTCTTTAATGCCGCGACGGAGCGCAGCGGCGACGCACACCACCATATCGATGTTGTGCTCATGCGCCAGCTTGGCCCAGCGCATAACGATATTGCGATCGTCTTTCGGTGGATCAGTCAGACTGCTCGCGTTATAAACCCCGTCGTGATAGAAAAATATACGCGGAACCTCATGTCCTTTTTCAATTGCGGCTTTGACGAATTGATAAGCACTATCGGTCGATTGGTGTTGATAAACACCTTCGTTAATCATAATTGCAAGTTTCATTAAAACCCCTGATTTTAGTAAGGTTTTTTAATAACACCATTCCCGATCTCGACAGAGAACCGGGAATGATGAGTCTAATTAAAAGCGGATATGCGCCGAAGCGTTGAGCGTGCGACGGTGGCCCTTCCAATCATCAATGTGATACTTGGTGAAAGGAAGACCGGTTTTCTCGAAGAACCTTGGCCAGCCAATCCGCTCGATCCAGTCGGTCATGCGTTCCCAGGGGCGCGCATCGGCTTTATAGACGTTGAGGATTTTCTTGACCACTTCGCCTACTTCCGGCCAGCGTGGTGCATTGTTGGGCAGGCCTGAAGCGACCAACTTATGGAAGGTTGGACGCGAGCGCGCATTGGAGTTCTTGCCGCCAACCCAAATCGCGATCTTGGAGTGCTCCGGATCGTTGATCTGCATCGGCGGGCAGGGTGGATAGCATGCGCCGCAGCAGATGCACTTCTTCTCATCCACTTCCAACGAAGGCTTGCCGTTTACCAGGGCGGGGCGAATCGCGGCAACCGGGCAGCGCGCGACCACGGTGGGGCGCTCGCACACGTTCGCCACGAGATCGTGATTGATCTTGGGCGGCTTGGTGTGTTGCATGATGATCGCGATATCAGCTTGGCCGCCGCAGTTAATTTCGCAGCAGGAAGTGGAAAGCTTCACCCGGTTTGGCATTTCGCATTTGATGAACTCTTCGTAGAGATCGTCCATCAGCGCCTTGACCACGCCTGAGGCGTCGGTGCCGGGAATGTCGCAGTGTAAAAACCCTTGGGTGTGCGAAATCATGGACACCGAGTTAGCCGTGCCGCCAACCGGGAAGCCGCTATCGAATAGGGCTTTGATCAGCGGTTCGACTTTCTTTTCGTCCGTGACCATGTATTCGATGTTGGAGCGCGTGGTAAAGCGCACGAAACCTTCAGCGTACTGGTCGGCGATGTCGGCCAGCTTGCGGATGGTGTAACCATCCATTTGACGCTGGGTACCGGCTTTGACAGTCCAAATTTCATCGCCACTCTCGGCGCGGTGATACAAGACGCCAGGCTTTGGGTGGCTATGATAAACCCACTTGCCATAATTCTTGAGCATGGTCGGGTGCATGTACGGCTTAGCATCCGGCACGCCGCATTCGATTGGTTGACGCATTTCTGCCATGATTATTCCTCTTTAATAAACATTTTAGAACGTATTAGCGATGAGGTGAAAGTTAGCCAGCTTGGCGCTCGTTCCACTTTTCTACTTCTTCGTCCCAGCCGTCCATACGGGCATACGGGTTGGAGCGTGGCTCGAGGATCATGTTCGGATCCACTTCGATGCCGACGCCATCCAGGAAGTTAACCAGGCCGATGCGGTCGATCATCTCGCCGGTACGCTCATGTTCCAGGGCGTTCTCGGCAAAGAAGTCGATGACATTACGAGCGAGTTCGTTCAGTTTTTCGTAATCCTCGTCGGATTCGAGTTTCATGAATGGGATCACCATGGTACCCATGGTCGCGCCGATCTTAAGCACACTTTTGCCGCCGATCAGGATCGAGACGCCGCGATCTTTTCCCGGTAGCAAGGCGCCCGGCATGACGTTCAGGCAGTGCATGCAACGCACGCAGTTGTGATTTTCGATTTGCAGGGCGTGGGTGTCATTCACGGCAACGCTGCTGATACCCTCGGCTTTAGAGGCTTCGCTGATTTTCTTGACCGACAAAGCTTTAGTCGGGCAGAGGCCAACCACGTCAGTCATCAGCTTGTCCATGCCATGTGTGGCGAAGTATTCTTTTGCAAGTTTTTCGTTGACTTGAAT
Organism: Betaproteobacteria bacterium RBG_16_58_11; assembly: GCA_001770235.1. GTDB lineage: Bacteria > Pseudomonadota > Gammaproteobacteria > Burkholderiales > Thiobacteraceae > RBG-16-58-11. The sequence goes on along the minus strand of MEQN01000108.1, from coordinate 5,521 downwards.
GTTGTCGCGCCAGGTGCCGATGGTGGCCATGTCGGAACGCTGAATGGAGTTTACGCAGTCATTCGGGCAGCCTGAGAATTTAAACTTGAATTTGTAAGGCAAGGCCGGACGGTGCATATCGTCCAGGTTGTTGTTGATCACGGTGCGCAGTGCGCGGGCTTCGTCGAAGCAAGACATTTCACAGCGTGCGGCGCCGACGCAGGACATGGAGGTGCGCAGTGCGGGACCGGCGCCACCCATGTCGAAGCCCATTTCGTTGAGCTCGTCGAAAGCGGGTTGTACGTTAGCCGTGGTGCAGCCTTGGAACATGATGTCGCCCGATTGGCCGTGGAAGGCGATCAAGCCGGAACCATGTTTTTCCCACAGGGTGCTCATGTCGCGCAGCAGCTTCGAACTATAGTGCATACCGGGAGGGGGTTGAATACGCAGGGTGTGAAATTCAGCGGCGTCCGGGAATACGGGTTTGTCATCTTTCTTCAGTTCGGTGAAGCGCGGGATCACGCCGCCGCCGTAACCGAAAACACCGACGGTGCCGCCCTTCCAGTAGCCCTTGAGGTCGCGGTAGGAGGCTTCGAGTTGGCCGAGCAGATCGACCGCCATATCGTTGTTTTTGGCCATACGCTTCAAGCCGGTTACAAAACTGGGCCAGGGACCGCTTTCCAACTGGTCTAGCATAGGCGTATCGTGCATTTTCTTAGCCATGACGTGTCTCTCCATTTACTAAAAAATCGTTTAAACCTGCATTTTCCCGCTAAAAATTGACGATTTCTACGCGGGCCCAATTTGATTTGCCGAGGTAGGACTGTCGGCTTGAAGTGGGCAAAATATTACTGCCGTGTTAATCCTCGGCACTATCATTCTGAGTAGTTAGCTCCGTGCTACCCAAAGGGAGTATATCTACCCCCTAATTAGGGAGTCTGGCTTGAGAAGGCTTGATTTGCCCCTACCTGATTGATTATCTTTAGGGGTTCGTATCTTACAACAGCGGGCGCAGCGATGGAAAATCTTAGTAAATTGACCATGCGGTGTTCAGCAACGGGAGCATCATCATCGGCTGGCTAGCAGAAGAGAGCTTCGTCAA
>MEQN01000108.1:3961-4394 GCA_001770235.1 Betaproteobacteria bacterium RBG_16_58_11 | reverse complement strand
GCCTAAGGACCACGGCTATCCGCTGTACTTGGCGCTGGTGGAACTCATGCCGTGGATCGCGGATGAGCCCTTGCTGGGGATTCACCCGGTGCAAGGGGCGGATCTCGGGGATGGTAATTTGATGCTTAACCGGCGCGGCAAGTTGGTTTTTCGCGCCGCGCGCGCGCGCGCGCCAGAATTATTGCAACTTACCGGGCGCACGTTTCAGCTCGGTGGCAAGGCCTTCGCCATTGGCGCGGGCAAGCTACGGCCCTTGTCTTGGCACACGCCCTTATATGCGCATTGCGTCACCACCGGGTATGCGGATGAGCGAGAATTTACGCAAGCTATCCTGAGTGAACTGGATGCGTATAAAATCGACAGCCGCTTTATTTGCGGCAAACGCCAAACCTTGACCACGGCGCAGGGGATCGAATACGGCTATAGCCTAATG
>MEQN01000108.1:0-3915 GCA_001770235.1 Betaproteobacteria bacterium RBG_16_58_11 | reverse complement strand
GTTTGGGTACCCATCGCAAGCTTGGCTGCGGAATATTCATTCCGCACAAGTCGATCACGGCGGTGAGTTAATTTTTTTCTTTGGCATTTTCTTAACTTTTGGATCAGAGGAGATCACTTATGGGTTATATGATTAACGGTGAAGAGTTCGAGTACGACGACGAGAAGTTCCTGCTCGAGCCGAATTATGACGAAGAAGCGCCAAAAGTGATCGCGGCGGAAGAGGGCCTCAACTTGACCGACGAACACTGGATGGTGATTGAGTTTCTGCGCCGCAAATACAAGGAAGATGGGCAGACCCCCAATTTCCGTAATTTTATAAAAGAAATGGACGAGGATCATCCTGGTTTGGATTGGAAAAAGAAACTGTACGACTTGTTCCCGATGCAGCCGGCGCGTCAAGCTGTGCGCGTAGCGGCGCTGCCTAAGCCGTTCGGCAAGGGCGGCTACTAAGCAGGGAAGGTGTGAGGGAAGTCATTTATCCCTCACACTTTGCTCCGCACGCTTTACGCAAAATATGCCCTTCACCACCCTCGTTTCCACTGAACAACTCGCACTTCACCTCTCCGACCCGAATTGGGCCGTGATCGATTGCCGCTTCACGCTGACCGATACCGAAGCGGGGCGCAAAGCCTATGCGCAAGGCCATATTCCCGGTGCGCGCTATGCGCATTTGGATGCGGATTTGTCCGGTGCCAAAAACGGCGGCAATGGCCGCCATCCCTTGCCTGATGCGCAGGTGTTCGCGCGCACGCTTGGAGCCTGGGGCGTCGATCATCAAACCCAAGTCGTGGTGTACGACGACAGTTTTGGCGCGATGGCGGTGCGCTTGTGGTGGATGCTGCGCTGGCTGGGCCACGATGCCGTGGCCTTGCTGGATGGCGGCCTGCCGAAATGGCAACGCGAACAACGAGCGCTCACGGCGGATGTGCCGCATGTAACGCCAAAACATTTTGTACCCAATGTCCGCAGCGACATGCTGGTGGGCACTGAAGAGGTGCTTGAGGCATCTCAAACGCATTCTGCCTTGATCATCGATGCGCGCGCCGAAATGCGTTTCATCGGCGAGATAGAGCCGCTCGATCCCGTCGCGGGCCACGTGCCGCATGCGGTGAATTTGCCGTTCGACGACAATCTCAGCATGGCGGGCACCATGATGACCGCTGAAGAGTTGCGCGAACTGTATGGTGATTTATTGGATGGCAAGCCGCCTGCGCAAGTGATTCATATGTGCGGCTCGGGCGTCACCGCTTGCCATAATATTTTGGCGATGGAAATCGCCGGATTCCCAGGCTCCAAGCTCTACGCCGGTTCATGGAGCGAATGGGTCGCCGACCCCGCCCATCCGGTGGCTAAAGGATATTAATGGCCAAGCTACGCATCAAAACCACCTGGTTTCGCAAAGACGCAGGACGCGCGGAAGACGAAACCGCGAGTGTGCTCGCGCTTAATTTTTGGAAGATGGCCTCCAAATCCGTGGACGATATTTCCATGGCGGATTACGAGATCGGCGGCCCTGCGCGGGGCTTTGGCATCATCGCCGAAATGGGCGCTTTCATGCTGCATATCGCCGACCGCATGTTGTTCGAGCGCGTGGACGATGAGCGCCGCAGCGCATTGATCGGCGCGGCGGGCGTCAAGCTGGGCGAATTTATCGCGACCAATATTCACGATCTGCTGAACGACGACAATGACACGCGCGATTATCAGGAAGAGTTTCTGGATTTTCTCAACCGTCGTGCTGATGATTATTCGACCTTCGAGTTTCCGCCGGACGAACCGAATTACGCCATCAAACGTTACTTGGCGAATGTGATGCGCGAGCGGATGGAGGCTCACGACCAAACCTGGATCATTGATCAGGTCATCGAATTCCAGGCGCCGGAAGCGATCGAGACGGTTGCCAAGCTGATCAATGGTTTTTTTCCGCGTCAGGAAGCGGAGCAGGCATGATGCGCAACCCTTTCGATCTGGCGGACGATGCGGCCTATCGGCTGTGGCGCGACGCCAAGCTGGCCCGCCATCCGCAGCGCGTTGAGGAGCTGATCGTCGAAGTGGGCGACCCGCGCCGGCTTACCCCGATTGAACATGCCGCGATACTGGATCGCTGCCGCCGCGCCAATATGGCGATCTACGCCAGCGCCCATACCGAAGCGGACAAGGATTTGCCGCGCCGCATGGGCGAGCAATTCGGCATGAGCAGCCTCGACCACAACATGCTCGCCGACGAAGATGCGATTTCCACGCTCACCGTCGCGGAAGCAACGCATGGCCCGCGCAGCGAATTCATCCCCTACACCAACAAACCGATCCGCTGGCACACCGACGGCTACTACAACACGGTCGATCGCCGTATCTGCGGCATGATCCTGCATTGCGTGCAAAGTGCGGAAGAGGGCGGCGACAACCGTCTGCTCGATCATGAGATCGCCTATATCCTCTTGCGCGACCAGAACCCCGAATACATCCGTGCGCTTTCTGAGCCGGATGTGATGACTATCCCGGCGCGCCTGGACGAGAGCGGCATCGCCCGTGCCGAGGAAACCGGTCCCGTATTTTCGGTGCTACCTTCAATCGGCGCGTTGCACATGCGCTACACCGCGCGCACCAAAAGCATCGTCTGGAAAGATACCCTCGAAGTGAAAGCCGCCGTCGCCGCGCTGGAAGCGATCCTCGCCGCCGATTCGCCCTACATTTTCCATGTCCGGCTGGCGCCGGGCATGGGCCTGATCTGCAATAACGTGTTGCATGACCGTACCGGCTTCGACGACAGCCCGCAGCATAAGCGCGTGATCTACCGGGCGCGCTATCACGACCGCATGCGCGGCTGTGATTTAGCGGCTGTGATTTAGCTTGATTTCTCCTGGTGGATCGGCGATTATCGCGGCCCATTTCTGTTGTTTTCATGGCGGGCCTCCCCGCATTGCAAGGTGGTGAATCTGGTCAGGTCCGGAAGGAAGCAGCCACAGCCGCTCACTGCAAGTGCCGGGGGTTAGGCTCGCCACCCCCCCCTTTTTTTTCTCTCTCAAAAGCTATTTTCACCGCAAAGGACGCGAAGGTACGCGAAGTAAGGCCAAATACCCTGGCGTCATCCATTTTAATGATTTCCTTTGCGTACCTTCGCGTCCTTTGCGGTAAGCATTTCGCCGTTGGTGGTTTACCGTCAGTCCAGCGCAACCCAGCGCGTAGATGCTGGTAAAATGTCCGGATGACCTATCAAGTCCTCGCGCGCAAATGGCGCCCTAAAAACTTCGCCGACATGGTGGGGCAAGAGCATGTGGTGCGCGCGCTGTCCAACGCGCTGGATCAAAACCGCCTGCACCACGCTTATTTGCTCACCGGCACGCGCGGCGTGGGCAAGACCACGCTGGGGCGCATCATCGCGAAGTGCCTCAACTGCGAGACCGGCATCACCTCCAAACCTTGCGGCGTGTGTGCGGCCTGTACCGAGATCGATCGCGGCCGCTACGTGGATATGATCGAGCTCGACGCCGCTTCCAACACCGGCATCGATAATATGCGCGATGTGTTGGACAACGCCCAATACGCACCCACCAGCGGCCGCTTCAAGGTGTATCTCATCGATGAAGTGCACATGCTGTCCAAGGCGGCGTTCAACTCCATGCTTAAAACGCTGGAAGAACCCCCGGCGCATGTGAAATTTATTCTCGCCACCACCGACCCGCAAAAAATCCCGGTCACCGTCCTGTCGCGTTGCCTGCAATTCAATCTGCGGCAGATGCCGGCGCAAGCCATCATCGGCCACTTGGAAAATGTGCTGAAAGAGGAGGGCGTGCCGTTTGATGTGCCCGCGCTGCGTTTACTGGCGCGCGCGGCCCAAGGCTCCATGCGCGACGCGCTAAGCCTCACCGATCAAGCCATCGCCTACGGCAGCGGGCAGATTCAAGAAGCGGAT
>MEQN01000107.1:4563-8110 GCA_001770235.1 Betaproteobacteria bacterium RBG_16_58_11 | reverse complement strand
GAGAAAGTTGTTAACCATTATGAATTCTATGTTAAAAAATAATACCCCGTGGAACCCGGAAAACGCTTGCCTTTAGACACGGTTGCTCCCCCATCAAGGGGGAGGGAGTATGCGGCACAATCAATCGTCAGCGCGCTCTTTCTCTTTGCGGCACTCGCCCGAATGTTCGGCATGCACTTGCTGTGCTTGGAACCCCGGCAGCTCGTAGCCATCGATCGCGAAGGCGAACACGCGCGTCGGCTGCGTGGCGACGAAATCGTTATCGTTGACCACCAGCAGCAGATGCCGGCCATCGGCCAAATCGGGGCCGAAAGCCAGACCTTCGATTTTCTCGGGGAAGCTGGCGCCGGCCAGGCCGTGGGCCGGGTCGAGCAGATTCAGAAACAGGCTCTTGGTCACCGGCGTGACGCCCACGGGCATGCCCGTCTGCGGCAATTGCTTGATGCCGCGAATATCGGTGGCGGCGCTGATGTCGATTTTGAAAATCTTCTTTTCCGCAGCTTCGGCGCCAGGTTTTCCGTCGCGCTCCAGCACCAGCAGTTCGTGCTCATTCACGGCGAGGATTTCGCTCACACCATTGCCTTTTTTATCGAGCGCATAGAGAAACTCGCGCACCGCGCCGCTCTCCACGTCGATTTCGGCAATGCGAATATTGGTGCCGACGCGTTTCGCGGCAGCGTCCAGCCCGCCGTCTTGCAACAAGGGGCTCTGCATGATGCCGAGCAGCTTGCGGCCGTCGGGCGTGATGGCCAGGCCTTCCATGCCGCGATTGGATTGGCGGCCGCTCGCGTTCTGGGCCAACTCTACGCTCGGCGTGACGGACGGAAAATCAGTCAGAAATTTATTCGGCAGATTCACGCTGCGCAAGCGCTTGCCGGATTCCAAATCGAATTCATAAACAAACGGGCCGTATTCATCCGACACAAAAGCGCTATGGCCGCAGCGGCTGACACGCACGCCCTCGGGATCGAAGCGCAGCGAGTCGGGCGAGTTGACTGCATCGAAGGCCGCCGCGCTGCCGGTAAAATAGGACTTGCGCGCTTGGCGCATGAGCGTGGTGCGGGTCACCGTGGGTTCAACCAGATACTGGTTTGCGCTTTGCTGTTTGAGCTTGATATCAAGTTGATAGATGCGATCGATATACGACGTGGCGCCGTCCGCCGGGCCGCGATCGGGTGTAGCGATATAGCGCTGCCCTTTGCCGGTGTAAGCCAGCGCGGAGCCCAAACCGCCGATGAGATTGTGGGGGGTGACGCCATCTTCCAACAACCCGGTGAGGCCCGATTGATCGGTGGCGGTGCCCGGAATGCTGCCTTCGCCGATGAAAGTCACCGCCGCTTGAACCGGCAGCGTGCATAACAGGCTCGCGAGCAGCAGGCCAAGACGTTTCTGCGGGAAATTGCGTTGCATGGAAATCTCCTAAGCTATGAATGAGAGGGGCAATACCGGGTATTGTCTGAGGGCGTTGTTACAGGAGAGTGAATGCGGCGTGGCTTTTGAATGACGTCACACCAAATGAGGGACGTTGGGTTGACGAAGGAAGCCCAAGCTATGGCGCGGCCTTGCGCCATGGCCCGCGTGCCAACAGGACCAAGCCGGGCAGCAGCAACAAAATAGTGGAAGGCTCGGGAACGGCGGATAACCTCACATTGCCCGAGCGAAGGTCAATTGAGCCTCCGCCGCCCTCCAAAACAACAGTACCTGGAGGAAAACTATTACGATTCGGATCGGCGCCTGGAACGGAAATTGTAGACCCGCCCGTATTAGAGCCCGGCAGAGTCGAGGAACCAGAGGTAGTATCGATATTGATAGTGCCGCCATCCGCCGAGATGGTGCCTGCAAGCAAAAGCGTTTGAGCAAAAACGTTCAGCGATCCCGCAATAATCTGCGAACCCGCTCTCAGCACGATTTGATTCCCGGCCAGCAAGCCCAAACTGCCGCTGCCGGCATCGATGATGCCATTGACGAAAATATCGTTTGCCGCCAGCAAGTCGCCGAAGGCGCCGCCGGTGGGCGTCAAGATGGTCAGCTTGATGCCCGCATCGATATAGATGCTGCTGTATTGCGGCACAGTGAGGCCGGACAAATCCAGGGTGAAATCAGAGATGGGACGGAACACGCCACTTGAGCCATCCGATATCACAAGCGCAGCCACAGGTTGTGCGGCGAATAAAACCAAACTCAGCGCGAGAAACATCGTCCGAAGGAATTTCATCGCAAGCCCCATAAAGGTTGATAGATCACCGCGCGCGATTCTCAAATGTCATCACGTCAGGTGAGCTTGAACTCTATCGAAGCCATGTGACCGTAAAGTGTCGAACATACCGCATAAACCTGAGTCATTCGGGCTATACGAGCGGCCCAAGGTCAATTCAATTTGGCAGAACTGGGTGGGCTGACGAAGGAAGCCCAACAAATGACGCGGCCTTGCGTTGGGCTTCCTTCGTCAGCCCAACCTACACACGCTATACAAGCAGATCAACCCCGCAAGGCAAGGAAATAAATTTTCTCGACGAATCAACGATTCGCCGGATCCCCGCCTCCGCGGGGATGACGAAAAAGGGGCTTTTGCAGATATGCCTTAGCCTCGCCGCCGATATGCCGCACCAAGCAGGAGACTCGCCATTAGGATCGCGCCCCATTCGGGCAAGGTCGGGATATCGCCCTCGTCCACCACAGCCACGGCGGCGGTCACTGTCGTCGTGTCGGAATCGGTGTTGTTCGCACTATTCGGATCGGGTACATCGGAGACGACGCTTGCGTGGTTGATTGCCGTGCCGGCACTCGGCAAGCGGATGACGATATTGACCAGGCTCGATGCGCTATTGGCCAGCGTGCCCAGCACACAGGTGACGATGCCGGCGCTGTGGGTGCAGCCGGTGGTCGCGGAGATGAACAGCGCGCCCGCCGGCAGCGTGTCGGTCAGCACGACATTGGTCGCGGTCTGCGGGCCGTTGTTGCTGACGGTGAGACTGTAGGTCAAATCGGTGTTGATCGTCACCGGTTCGGGCGCGGCGCTACTAGTAAGAAATAAATCTGCCTGGGAATTAGTCAGTGACCAATTGAGCGCGAGATCATTCGCCGCACCGTTCGCGCCGTCCACCGCGATGTGATATTCGACGCCCGCTTGCGCTTGAAACAACACGCCGCTCGCGCCATTCGCTGTGCCGTCGTTGTCGTTGCCTGCGATCAGGGTGAGCGCGCTCACCGCGCCGCCGGTATACACGGCAAGCAGCGTATCCACCACGCTGCCATGCGTATCGAAGCTCGCTTGCCCGGCGGAGGGCGCGATCCATTTCCACCACACCGACGCGCCGCCGCTGTTGCCTGCGTGATTGGGCTCGCCCGCTTCCTTGGTCGCCAGCACGTTGTAGCCGATGACCGTGCCGCTCGCGCCGCCGAGCAAGATGCGGTTGGCGAACGCATCGTTGGCCGGGCGCGCCGCGGCGGACAGATTAATGCGCGGCGTGACGATGCCGTTGCGGCTGTCGGTAACCGCCGGGCCAGACGTTGTCATGCGCGCGACCGTCTCGTCCACCGTTTCGGT
>MEQN01000107.1:3500-4542 GCA_001770235.1 Betaproteobacteria bacterium RBG_16_58_11 | reverse complement strand
GCCCGCCACGTGCGGCGTGGCAAGCGAGGTGCCGGCGGAGGTCGTACCGGTCACGGTGATGAGGCTGCCGGGCGCGAGCAGCGTCAGAAAATATGCGCTGTTGGAAAAGCACGCCACTTTGTTCTCAGCGGTGGTCGTATCGGTGCATGCGCCATAGCCCACTTGGCCCACGTTGGCGTCATACACCGCGCCCACCGATACCGCGCTCGGTGTGCAGCCCGGCTCGAGCATGCCGTCGGTGTAGCCATTGTTGCCGGAGGCGGCGACCGGCATGATGCCGGACGCCTTGGCCGCGGCGAATGTCGTCACATAGGGGTTGGTATTGACGTTGCCGCAGGGGCTGGTTTGTTTAGGGCCGCCGCCCAGACTCAGATTCATGGCAACGATGTTGTATAGGGACTGGTTGGCGATGCCCCAGTTGACGGCATCGTTGATGTCCCCGTCCGTGGCGGAATCGCTCGCGCCAAACACGTTGAATACCGCCAGCTTGGCGCCCGGCGCCACGCCTATCGTCACACCGGAAACCTTCGTGCCGTGGCCCAGGGTGTCCAGCGCGGTGGAGGTGTCGGCATTGTTCGCGTAATAAACCACCTTACAGCCCGCAGGCGCGCCCGGCGCGGTGCAGGAACCGAATTCCGCGCGGGTGTAATTCACGCCGCTATCGATCACCAGCACCGTGGCCCCCGCGCCATCGTCGCCCGCGGCGGCGGCCGCCGGCTGGCCAATCAGCGGCAGGCTCTGCGCCAGCGTGGGGTATCTGCGCTGATTCGGATAAATCGCGGCCACTTCAGGATGCGCGGCGAATTGCTCCAGCGCGGCGAGCGATTTGATGCGCAGCAAAGCCAGCGGAAGATGGCTGTAATTGCGCATCACATCATTCCCGCCGGCGGGGAACGCCGCGAGCACGCGCTGCTTGAGCGCGAAATACGCTGCGGACTTTTGTTGCTGAATCTTGCCGGTATCGGTCTTGACCTTGAACTGTTTTCTGAGTGCGGCGGCCTGCGCCTGAATCGCTCGGTCATCGAACAGCACCAAGACTTCC
>MEQN01000107.1:0-3491 GCA_001770235.1 Betaproteobacteria bacterium RBG_16_58_11 | reverse complement strand
GCCGCGCATCATCGCGTCGCGCGTGGCGTCGGGAATTTTGCCCGCCGGCAATGCAATGGCCGGCGCGGCAAACAAAAGCAGCGCGAGTATCCCCAGCGTGCCGGGGATGCGGGATAGAACGCCTTGCATGATTTATCTCCGGATCGAGCACGGCAAGGGTGCGAGCGTAGCGCGACATCTTAGGCGCGGCGCATGACAATCCTGGGCGGGGAAATAGGGCCGGCGTAGGTCGAATGGGCTACTGCGTATGGAACTGATTTGCCGGCAGGGATGCCGGCGCTACGAAATAGCCGCTGGGCTTCACCTTGCAAAGCCCAACGCTCACTCAATCATATTCGCCAGCGCGATTTCGTTCACCGATACCGGGCTTTGCGCGATGAGCTTGTTCATGTATTCGCGTTCGTTTTGTTCGGCCAGGCGCAGGCGCATGAGTTGCGCCAGGCTGTCCTTCACCTCGGCGAAGGAACGCTGCGCGCTTTCCTTGCGTTCGGCCAGTTTGAGCACATGCCAGCCATTCGCGGATTTCACCGGTTTGGCTATCTCGCCCGCCAGCAGGTTGCGCAGCGCGGGGCGCAGTTCGGGCAGCAGTTGGTCTTCGGCCAGCCAGCCCATGTCGCCGCCTTTGGCGGCGCTTTCCGGATGCGCGGAATTTTTGCGCGCCAATTCGGCGAAGTCGGCGCCTTTTTCGCGCGCGCGGCGCGTGAGCTCTTCGGCTTGGCGCTCAGCCTTGGCGGCGTCTTTGTCAGTGGCTAAATAAATCTGGGCGACGCGATATTGCGCCGGTGCGGTGAACATGGCTTTGTTGGCCTCGTAGGCTTGCTTCAATTCCTGTTCGGTGGGGTAATTCGCGGGGGGCCGCGCGGTGTGGTTCATGTAGCTCGCCACGACCACTTGGTCCTTGGCACGCTCGATTTGCTGCTGCACTTCAGGCTTCTTTTCCCATTGCGCTTTCTTGGCTTCGACCAGCACCGCGTGCCGCATCAGCTCGGCGCGCGCGAGCTGCTCCAGCGCCAGCGCCGCTTGCTTGTTGCCTTTGAGCACGATGCCCTGCGCCTCGGCCAGTTTTTTCACTTCGCCGCGCTTGAGCTCGAATGCGCCCATCTTGGCGATGATTTCGTCGCCGCTGTCCGCCGCATAGGCCCACTGGCCGCCAATGGCCAGGCAAACGATGCAGCCGATTTGTTTGATGTTCATTGCTCTCTCTCCCACAAAGCGCGAAATGTTAGGGGGCCAATATGACTGTTGCGTGACAACTCATAGCTCGCGCATCGGCGCTGGCTCGGCGATTGCTTTGCCCTGTACCGCGTCCACGCCCAATTCGCATGCCAAGGCCATCTGCGCATCGCTTTCCACCCCGGTGGCGATGACTTGGCATTCGACGTCGTGCGCCAAATCGCATAGCGTGCGAACGTAGAACTTGCGCTCCATCTGCTTTTCCAACTCCGGCAGGAGCGCGCCGCCCAGCTTGACGAAATCGAAGCGCAGGGTCTTGAGGTGATGCAAGGTGCTGCTATCGCTGCCGACTTGGTCGAGGCCAAAGCGCACGCCCAGCGGCCGCAGGCGCGCCATCAGTTCTTGCACGACAAACGGCACGGCAAAGAGCGCGCGTTCGGGAATTTCGAAGCAGAGATAGGGCGCCAGCGCGGCCTTGTCATGCAAACGCGCGCTCAAGCGCGGAACAAAAACCGGCTCGCGCATGGTGTCGAGCGAGAGGTTGAAGGAATAGACGCCGCGCGTACCAGCCAGCACATCCATGCGGGCCAGCCCCATGCTGATCAGCAGCCAATCGATTTGCGGCGCCAGGCCCAAGCGCCGCGCCATCGGCATGAAAATGCCGGCCGGGATCAACGCACCGTCGGCTTGAATCAGCCGCGCGAGGATTTCATGGTGCAACACGGCGCGATCGGCGCAAGCGGACACCGGCTGACTGTACAGACGGAATCCATTCAGTTCTATCGCGGCTGTCAGCAGGCGGCGCCAGGCGGATGCGCCCATGACAAGCCCGCCTTCCAATTGTTTTCGATCAAAGGCATGCCAGCCGAAATTATTTTTCAACTCAGCCTTGCGCAAGGCCATGTCGGCTTCTGCGAACACGGTTGAAACCGTTTGCGTCGATCTATCCATAAAGCCGATACCCACATGCGCGCCCGCCAACGGCATCCTCGCGCCACCGATGCAGATGCTGTACAGGCGCTGGGATATTTCAATGCCCAGCAGTTTGGCCTCGTCGGGTGCTAAGCCGGATACGGCTAAACCCAGCTCGGCCCCGCCCAGCCGGCCCACCAGGCATTCGCCGAGCCGCTCGGCCATGCCGGCAAGGCAATCCGCCGACTGGCGCAGCAATTCGCTGCCCGCTTCATAGCCGTGTTGGCTGTTGTACTCGGCCAGCCCGGACAAGCGCACGATGAAAAACCCGCCGTGCGCAAACGCTTCCTCCTGTTGCAGCCACGCATGCACCCGCGACTCGAATTGGGCGCGATTGAGCGCGCCGGTCAAGGGGTCGAGTAGCGCTTCCTGTTCGATCTTGCAGATCAGGTCCAGCTTGCTTTTGAACATGCCCTCGATTTTTTTGCTCATCGTATTCAGGGCCTGCGCGATATGGCGCAAATCGCGCGTATAGGGGATATCTTGCAGCACCCGGAACTTGCCATCGCTGATCGCCAGCGCTTGCGCTTGCATTTCATCGAGCGGCTTGAGCGCACGCCGCACCACGCCGAAAGCGACCAGGCACAGCGCCGCCCACGAAGCGGCGAACCACCAGAATGTGGTGTAGGTATCGTGCCATAGCCGTTGGTAGGCAAAGCCGGTGTTGCTTGCCACGCGTACTCGGCCACTCACGCGCCAGCCATCCTGCACCGGCGCTTCCTTCACCGGCATGTCGAGCGCGATCCATTGCATGAACCAGGATGGCACACCTTGCACCCGTAGCGGCGTTACGCGTTCCGCCAGCATTTGGCCGTCGCGCGCTTCGACCCGCACGCTGCTGAAGAAACCGCCATCGCTGATCGCCTCCAGCATGGACTCCGCCGCCGCGCGATCTGCTTTCGCCACCGCAGGCGCGAGCGCCACCGCCAGCGCGGTGGCGGTGTCTTGCGCATGCACGCCGAGCTGTTGATTGAGATAATCCTTGGCCTGGCTGACGCCGAGCACGAAGCTGCCGCCGAAGGCGCACATCAACAGCAGCGAGAGCAGAGAAAGCAGGGTGATGAGTTGTTGCGCGAGTCCCATATTATTTTTCTCCCGTGGTTTGCGGCGCATGCTCGTCGGCGGGTAGGCGCGCGCGCAGCATGCTCCATAAATTCGCCGGTGCCGGCTCGTTCAAACGGCCGCTCCCGCGCAGCTTCGACGCCCATAACTGGGCGCCGTTGAAGCTGTAGGTCGGCGCCAAATCCTTGCGTTCGGACGTTCAAACGGCCGCTCCCGCGCAGCTTCGACGCCCATAACTGGGCGCCGTTGAAGCTGTAGGTCGGCGCCAAATCCTTGCGTTCGGA
>MEQN01000106.1:4546-9773 GCA_001770235.1 Betaproteobacteria bacterium RBG_16_58_11 | reverse complement strand
GAGGAGGTGGTCACCCCACAGGCACGGGTGCCGGCGCATATTCAACTATTCTGGTTCGCGCGCGCCAATGACGCGGATACCGATGCGCATTTGAATCCGGCGCGGCTGCACGCCGGTGAGCGCTGGCAACTCGTGGTGCGCTTGAAGCGTCCGCACGGCGCGGCGAATCCCTATGGTTTCGATTATGAGGCGTGGCTGCTGGAGCAAAATGTCCGCGCCACCGGCTACATTCGCAAAGACCCGAATAATTTTCGCCTGAATCAATTTGTGGTGAGGCCCGCTTATGCGGTGGAGCGCCTGCGTGATGCCGTTGCGCTGCGCTTGAAGCGCGTGATGCAAGACGAAACCTATTCGGGCGTGCTCGTAGCGCTCGCCATCGGCGATCAACACACGATTCCGCAAAGCCAGTGGCGGGTATTTTTCCGTACCGGCGTAAATCATTTGATGAGCATCTCCGGGCTGCATGTCACCTTGTTTTCGAGCCTGGTGTTCGTGCTGGTGTATTGGCTGTGGCGGCAGAGTGCATGGCTGACGCAGCGCTTGCCGGCGCGCAAGGCGGCCGTGTTGTTCGGCGTGGCGGCGGCGTTCGCCTATGCGCTACTGACGGGCTTCGCGGTGCCGGCGCAGCGCACCTTTTACATGCTGGGCATCGTGGCGGCGGCGGTGTGGTTTGATCGCTTATCCTCTGCATCGCGCGTGCTGGCGCTGGCCTTGGGGGTGGTGGCGCTGCTGGATCCGTGGGCGGTGTTGGCGCCGGGATTTTGGCTGTCGTTCGGCGCGGTGGCGGTGATTTTTTATATCACCAGCCAGCGCATCGGCGAATTCAATCCATGGATTCAGGCATTGCGCGTGCAGGGCGCGGTGACCTTAGGGCTGGTGCCGGCCATGCTGCTGCTGTTTCAGCAAGTGTCGCTGGTGTCGCCGCTCGCCAATGCCGTGGCGATCCCGGTGGTGAGTTATTTGATCGTGCCCTTGACCCTGCTCGGTGCGCTGGTGCCGGTGGATTTTCCCTTGCATCTTGCGCATGGGTTGATGGACTGGTTGATGCGGGCGCTCGAATGGTTCGCCGCCGCGCCGGATGCGATGTGGCAGCAGCACGCGCCGCCGGGGTGGACGGTTCTGGTTGCCGTGGCCGGCGTGGCCTGGCTACTCGCGCCGCGCGGCTTTCCGGCGCGGCTGGCCGGGGCGTGTTTGCTGCTGCCGATGTTTTTGCTCGCACCCATGCCCGTGCCGCCGGGCACGCTGCAACTGACGGTGCTGGATGTGGGCCAAGGTTTGGCGCTGGTATTGCGCACCGCGCGGCATGCCTTGGTATACGACACCGGTTCGCGCTTTTCTGTTGATGCCGATGCCGGCGCGCGCACCGTGCTGCCGTATTTGCGCGCGACCGGGGTCAGTGCGCTCGATGGGCTGATCATCTCGCACGACGACAACGATCACAGCGGCGGCGCGGTATCGGTGTTGGATGGCGTGCCGGCGCAATGGCTGTTATCGAGTTTGCCTGCGGAACATCCGGCGCTGAATCGAGGCGTGCCGGCTATCCGTTGCGAAGCGGGGCAGCATTGGCAATGGGATGGTGTCGTGTTCGAGGTGCTGCATCCGATGCCGGAGGCTTATGCCGGAAAGCGCAAGGATAACGACCGGGGCTGCGTGCTGCGCGTGGCGGCGGGCAAGCATGCGCTGCTGCTGCCGGCGGATATCGAAATGAAAAGCGAGCGCGAATTGCTGGCGCGCGCTGCCGGCAAGCTGCGCGCGAACGTGCTGATCGTGCCGCATCACGGCAGCCGTACTTCCTCCACCCCGGAATTCGTCACGGCGGTGAAGCCGGAAGTGGCGATCTTCACCGTCGGCTACCGCAATCGTTTTCACCATCCCAAGCCGGACGTGGTGGCGCGCTATCAGGGGCTCAATGCGCTGTTGTTGCAGAGCGACGCGACCGGCGCGATCGAGGTCACTTTGCCAAGCGAAGGGGCGATCGATATTCAGGCCTATAGAAAACAAAACCCCCGCTATTGGCGGGGGCGTTGAATAGGACTGATTACTTCTTGGCGTCAGGCTTCGTCGCTTCGGCCGGTTTTGCTTCTGCTGGTTTCGCATCGCCCTTCAAGCACCCGCTCATGAATTTTTTGCGGTCCGGACCTTTCATATCCTTGGCTTTGGCTTCCTTGTTGCAGTCCTGCATTTTTTGCTGTTGCGGGGTCAGTTCTTTCTTCGCTTCGGCCTTTGCTTCGGTTTTTGCTTCGGTTTTTGCTTCGGTCTTCGCTTCGGCTGCCGGCTTGCCGCTCAAGCAGCTTTTCATGAAGGCTTTGCGCTCATCGCCTTTCATGTCCTTGGCCTTGGCTTCCTTGTTGCAGTCCGCCATCCGGGATTGCTGCGGGGTGGCGGCTTTTTCATCCTTGGCATAAGCGCCGGTTGCGGCAAGCGCGAGTGACAGGGCAATTAACAACTTTTTCATAATTCTCTCCTTGGTGGTTTGGACAAAATAACAGGGCTGTTTCAGCCCTGTTATGCCAGAAGCTTACCGGATTATTTGCCGGCCGGGGTGGCCGGGGCAGCCCGGCCGGCGGCATAAGCGGAAGCGGTGACGGCGCTGAAAGCGCCGGCGATCAGGATGGCGAGTAATTTATTCATGATGCTTCCTCTCTAAATAAAGTTTAACCAGGGCAACACAGCGAGTGTGTTAGCGTCTTCAGCGTGCGGGTCCGCCGTCGGTTGACAGGCCTATTTCCCGCCACGAAACAAGAAAGGTGAACATCATGAAGCTGCGAAGTATCGGCGCAATATTGATCGGCTGTGGACTACTTGCAGGGTGCGAGGCAATAGCGCTCACGGCGCTGGGCATAGGCGCGTCCACCGGCGTTTCCCATAGTTTGAACGGCATGACCTACCGCACGTTCACCGAGCCGCTGCCACGGGTAAGAAGCGCGAGCATGCGCGCCTTGCAGCGGATGCAGATCAAGGTCGCGTCGAGCGAAAAGATCGAGGGCGGCGAGGGAATTAAAGCGATGTCCGGCGATCGCGCCATCGACATTGAATTGGAGTCGGTGAGCCCCAGTACTACTCGCATGCGTGTGACCGCGAAAAAGAATCTATTCGTCTATGACAACGCCACCGCAACCGAAATTATTCTGCAAACCGAAAAATATCTTTAACCGAGGAGCGCAAACATGAAAGCACAAACACGATTCTCCGTAGCCACGATGGCTTTAGCGATTGCCGGGATCGCGCCGGCATTCGCTGAGGTAACTACTCCGCCCGCCACTGTTCAAGCAAGCACCAGCACGGCGGCGAGCACCACCACGACTGCCAGCATTACGACAGGAACGGGCGCAGGCGTGGCCACCACGCCGCCCGCGACGACTACGGCGATGAACAAAGGCCAGACCAATATTGCTACGAGCTTGGCCAAGGCGCAGCTCGCGCAATACGGCATCACGCAACCTACCCCCGAGCAACTGAATGCCGCGCTGAATGGCGGTGCGATCAGCACCGGCACGGGCGCGAGCGCGAAGACGGTGCAACTGCAAGGCGTACGCACCCAGCGCGCGGCAGGCCAAGGCTGGGGCCAGATCGCCAACGGCATGGGGGTGAAGCTCGGTTCCGTGGTCAGCGGCGCGAAGTCCCGGCATCACGCCGCGCATGAGGTGGAAGGCCGGGAACATGGCAAGCACATCACCACCGCGGCCGGCCGTGGTGAGCATCGCGCGCACAAGGAAAGCAAGCACATCAAACATGCGGGCGGGGAAGCGGAGCATCGGGCCCACGACAGCCATAAACACATCACCACCGCAGCCGGCGCCAGCGGCGGGGTGTATAGCCGGGAGCAGGGCAAGCAGCACAGCGCCGCCATCACAACCGCTGGTGGCAAGGCCGAATCGGGGCATCATGAGCAGGGCAAGCGTTACGGCGCGGGCATCGTCACCGCGGCGGGCGGCAGCTATGTCGCCGCCAAGCATTCACAGCACCATCAGGAGCATGGAGCGGGTATCGTCACCGCCAGCAGCGCCGGTTCAAGCGGCGCGGGGCAGGGGCATTCCGATGAGGGATCGAAGCACGGCAAGCACGGGAAGTGAATCAACCCGAGCAAAACAAAACGCCCCGAATCCGGGGCGTTTTTTTATCCTTGAAAAATCGGATTTCAGGTTTAAACCTTCCCGTCGCGCGCTGCTTTTAAGACCAGCGCATCAAACGCTTCCAGGCTCATGATGCCGTGTGCCGCGACGATCTCGCGCACCGGCTTGCCGGATTGTTCCGATTCCTTGGCGATCTCCGCCGCTTTCATGTAACCGATCTGCGGATTCAATAGCGTGGCCAGGCCCACGCTGGCGTGGATGAAGGCGCTGCAGCGCTCGCGGTTCACCGTCAGCCCCTTGAGATTCTTCTCCGTCGCTGCATTCATCGCATTGGTGAGCCAATCCATCGCGTCGAACAGCGCCGAGCCGAGCGCGGGCATCATCACATTCAATTCCAATTGTCCGGCTTGGGTCATGTAAGCTACCGCCGCGTCTTGCCCCAGCACTTGGTAGCACACTTGGTTGAGCATTTCGAACATCACCGGATTCACCTTGCCCGGCATGATGCTGGAGCCCGGTTGCACCGGCGGCAGCGTGATCTCGCCCAAACCGGTGCGCGGGCCCGAGGCGAGCAGGCGCAGATCATTCGAGATGCGCGTCAGTTCCAGCGCCAAACCGCGAATCACGCTGGAGAGCATTTGCAGATCGAGCATGGATTGCATTTGCGCGGTGAGGTGCGAGGCGGCAATCGGCTCGCCGGTGAGATCGGCCAGTTCCTGCGCGACGCGTTCCGGATAATCCGGCGCGGTATTGAGGCCGGTGCCCGCCGCGGATCCGCCCAGGCCAATTTCGCCCAAGCGGGGATGGGTATTGGCCAGTTGCTGCGCGACGCGGCGCAGGGTCCAGGCATAAGCGGCAAATTCGCGGCCCAGGGTGGTGGGCACGGCATCTTGCAGATGCGTGCGCCCGCTCTTCACCGTATCGCGTTCGCGTTCGGCGATGCGCTCGAATTCCGCCGCCATGGCATAGATCGCCTCAATCAGCCGGGGGGTTTTCGCCAGGCACGCCAAGCGGATCGCGGTGGGGATGGTGTCGTTGGTGGATTGCCCCATGTTCACGTGATCGTTGGGGTGGATCGGCGTGTATTTGCCCTTTTCTCCGCCCAATGCCACATTCGCGAGGTTGGCGATGACTTCGTTGGTATTCATGTTGTG
>MEQN01000106.1:1796-4426 GCA_001770235.1 Betaproteobacteria bacterium RBG_16_58_11 | reverse complement strand
TGGCAATTGGCGTTGGCCGCCGCGAGTTTGATCGCGACATGGGCCTTGATAAAATCCTTATCCGGCATGCGCCCGGAAATGGGAAAATTGTCCACGGCGCGGGCGGTCTGTATGCCATACCAAGCGCCGGCGGGAACTTTAAACTCGCCGAGCGAGTCTTTTTCAATGCGGTGTGACATAAACTGTCTTTCTAAGTGGTGGGCTTGATATTTGGCTTGGGCCGAAATTGAGCATTTTATAGGAGTGGAATCTTGTTGCGGCGAATCAGTTGGGTTTTGATAGCGATGTTATGGGTGTCGGTCGCCGCGGCGGAAGGCTTCAATTTCAAGGATACCAAGGGAAAAGTGCATCGCCTGGACGACTATAAAGGCAAATGGGTGTTGGTGAATTTCTGGGCCACGTGGTGCCCGCCCTGCCTGGAGGAAATGCCCGCGCTGCAACAGTTGCATGAAACCCGCAAGGATTTGGTCGTCATCGGCATCGCGATGGAGTATCAGGATGCCGCCTATGTGAAACAATTCGCCGACGACTTGTTGGTAACTTTTCCCATTGTGCTGGGGGACCGCAAGATCGCCGCGCAAATCGGCAAGGTTCCCGGGCTGCCGACCACTTATCTTTATAACCCTGAAGGCCGGCTCGCGGCCCAAAACGTCGGCGCGTTGACGCGCGAAGCGGTCGAACGTTATATTGATTCCAAGGTCGCGGCCAAGAAAGCGCCGGCCCCGAAATAAGCGCTATTAGCAAGAGGATTTCCCATGTTCCGATTCATCCTTGTTTTGTGGTTTGCGATGCTAAGCGGTCTGGCTCAGGGCGAGACGCGCGATGTGCATCAATTTTTCTTCGATCAGAAGCTGGGCGATTTCAAGGCGGAGCTGGCGAATGCGAAGAAAGAGGGTAAAAAAGGCATTCTGCTCATGTTCGAGATGGATGAATGCCCATGGTGCCATCGCATGAAAATGACTATCCTGAATCAATCTGAAGTGCAGGATTATTACAAAAAACATTTTCTGGTGTTCAGTGTCGATACCAAGGGCGATACCGCGATGATCGATTTCAAAGGCCGCGAGACCACCGAGAAAAAATTCTCCGAAGAGAACCGCGTACGCGCCACCCCGGTATTCGGTTTCATCGATCTCGAAGGCAATATGATTCACCGCTTGACCGGCGTGACCAAAGACGTCGATGAATTTTTGCTGCTCGGCCGCTATGTGGTCGAGGGCGCCTATAAAACGCAAAGCTTCAGCGTCTACAAGCAAGGGGCAAGATGAGGCGTGGCGCGCGGCATTGGCTGACGCCCGGCTTTTGGTGTTTGCTTCTTTCGCTGCTCGCGCCCAATCTCGCCGCGCAAGGCGGCAAGGTGTTGACCTTGGAGCAGGCGCTTCAAGCCGCCGACGCGGCTCATCCCGAAGTGCAAATCGCCGAAGCTGAACGCGAAATGGCCTTGGCCGATCAAGCCGCCGTGGGCGCGCGCCGCGATTTGTCGGTGACGGCGGAAGGCCGCTTACAGCGCGTCAAGCCCGCGAATCCGGGCGCCGATTATGTGTCCGACAACAGCGTGCGGCTGGCCGCGCGCAAAAACCTGTTCGACTTCGGCCGCGCCTACAATGCCGAAGGCGCCGCCCGCGCGCTGGTCGAAGCGCGCGACTTGAACCTGATCGACACGCGCGACCAGCGCCGCATCGATATCATGGCGCGCTACTTCGATGTGCTTATCGCTGACCACCAATTCATTGCCGATAACGAATACATGGCCGCGGCGTATGTGACATTCGACCATGCGCGCGAGCGCCTCAATCAAAAATTGATCTCGCGCGTCGATCTGGCCGAACTCGATGCCCGCTATCAAGCGTGGCTGATCAAACGCAACGACAGCCAGAAGCGGCAGCGCATCACCCGCGCGTTGCTGGCCCTGGCGATGAATCAGCCGGGGCAGTTGGTGTCGGAACTCGAAGACCCCCGCCTACCCGGCAATAACCCGCCGCTGCCCGATTACGAGGCCTTGCTGCCCCTGCTCGAAAACAATCCGAAACTCAAAGCGAGCCGGCAGTCGCTCGAAGCCTCGCGCCAGCGAATGGACGCCAATCGCGCCGAAACCAATCCGAGCCTGGATGCGGAACTCGAAGCCAACGATTACGGTAATCGCAAGCTGCCCGGCCGCGACGCGGTGCGCGCCGGCGTGGTGTTGTCGTGGCCGTTTTATCAGGGCAGCCGCGTCTCCGCCCAACTCGCGCGCGAACAAGCGCAGTTTCACAAGTTGCAGGCGGAAGCGGAAAAATTAAAACGCGACTTGCAGCAAATGTTGTTGAGCGCCTGGATGGATGCCGAGCAGTTGCAAAAGACCACGCGTAACGCAACCAGAATCCAGGCGGATTACCGCGACTTGATGCTGGAGCGCGCGCGCGGTCAGTATGAGATGGAATTGAAAACTACCTTGGGCGATACCATGGCCGCCACGGCCGAGGCAAAACTGCACCAGCGCGCGGTGGAATATCAGCTTGCCTTGGCCCTGGCCAAACTCGAAGCCTTGTTGGGGCAGCCCCTGCCGCAGTTGGCGAAGAAATGAGGAGATAGAGCATGAGAGGTATATGCGCTTTGTTGTTAATGAGCGTCGTGACCATACCGGCTTGGGC
>MEQN01000106.1:0-1777 GCA_001770235.1 Betaproteobacteria bacterium RBG_16_58_11 | reverse complement strand
TGCAATGGTCGCAGCGTGTCGAATTAACCACCCCCGTGTCCGGCGTGGTGCAGACGGTACAGGTCAACGTGGGCGATCGGGTGAAGAAAGGGCAGGTGTTGGTCACGCTCGAGGCCACCGCGTATCAAGCCAGCGTACTGGAAACGCAAGCCGCGATGACGCGCATGAAGGAAGAAGAACTCGACGCCAAGCGCAATCTGGACCGGGTACAAGAGTTGTACAACCGTACCGTGATTTCCACCTCAGAATTGGAGCAAGCCCAAACCCGTCACGTGCGTGCCAAGGCCGGATTGAATGAAGCCCAGGCGCGTTTAACGCGAACTCAAAAATCGCTGGGTGACGCAACACTGCGCGCGCCGTTCGATGCGCTGGTACTCGCGCGCCAAGTCGAGCCGGGCCAAACCGTGGCCAGCCAATTTCAGCCACAGACGCTGTTTGTGCTTGCACGAGCCAATGAAATGATCGCGCGCGCCAAGGTTAGTCTGGCGCAAGTGGAAAAATTGAAAATCGGCGACGCGGTGACGGTGCAAGTGAACCAGCAAAGCTACAGCGGCAAGATCAAGACGCTGGGCTTGGAGCCGGTGGGTGAGAAGAATGATGCCGGGTATTTGCTGGACGTGCTGTTTGCGGTGAAAGACATCTTGCGCGCCGGCACGCCGGCGGTGGTGAAGTTGCCTTAAGGCTCGGGCGTCGCGCCCACTTCTTGCGCCAGCACGATGATTTCCCGCTTCAGGCTATTCGAGGTTTTGGCATATTCGCCATTCAGCACTTGTTGCGCGGTGGCATGATCGCCTAGGTTGACGAATGTCACCACCGCAGCGGCGTGTTTATGGAAATTCGCATGCTCGGCGCGCACCTTTTCGAAATGCGGCAGGCCCGCATAGGCCTGTCCCTCGCCGTAAATCCATTTGCCCAGCTTGCAGTGATCGTCGGCGCCGACCAGTGCGGGGTCGAGCTTCTCGCTGCTGTCTGCGATGTAGTCCAGCAGGCGCTGCTTCCACCGCACATGGGCGCTGATGATTTCGAGGAAATTCATGCGCTACTCTTCGCTAAATGAAGTCCGGAAGAGCAGGCAAGGGGGCTAGCCGGGTTTATTGGGCGATGCCTGCTCGGCGGTTTTGTTATTCGGATTGTAATTCCAAGCCCAGTAATTTTTCCATGCGCCCAAGACTAAATTCGGATATTCCGGTTGGCCCAAGCTGCCATTGTAGCGGCCCAAGGCGCGATACAGGTTGCCTTTTTCTATATCGACATAGTGGCGCAGGATGGTGCAGCCGAAGCGCAAGTTGGTGCGCAAGTGAAACAGGTTGTGATCCTTAGTACCAATGATTTTTACCCAGAATGGCATGATCTGCATGAAGCCGCGCGCGGAGGCAGAAGACACGGCATATTTCTTGAAGCCGCTTTCCACTTGGATCAAGCCCAAGACCATTTGCGGGTCGAGGCCGGCACGAGTCGCTTCGTAGTGCACGGTGGTGAGAAATTCGCGCCGCTGCTCTGCATCGGGAATGCGGCGTTCCATGCGCTTCGACATGCTGTTGAGCCAAGCTTCGCCTTCAGCGGCATTGTTAAAGGCGAGTCTCGGGCTGGCGTTATCCGCCACTGCTTTGTGCAATGAAGCCTGCACGCTGGCGGACAGCGGCTCATAGATCTGCGTGCCGGCCACGGCGAGGCCGGGCAGGACGAGGCTGATCAATATGGTTAGGCGTTTAAATGGTTTCATAGCGTTTCCAATAGCTTCGATTTTAGGTGTTCAGCGGCATTCTGCAAAGGGATG
>MEQN01000105.1:231-7654 GCA_001770235.1 Betaproteobacteria bacterium RBG_16_58_11 | reverse complement strand
AAGCACAGCGTTTGGATCGCCTCCCCCATCTCCTGCCGCCCGGCGGAGAGACGCACAAAACTTTTCGGCATCGTAATGCGCGCCACCGCAATGGTGCGCACGAATTCGAGTGGATCCAGCGCCTCGGCGCCATACAGCGGCGTGCCTTCGACTTGCACCAGCATATTGATCGGCACTGACTCCGGTTGCGGATCGAGATTCGCCAACTGCGCGATCAAACCGGCGCGGCTGGTGCGCGATTCACCCATGCCGACGATGCCGCCGCAGCACACATTGAGCCCGGCGTGGCGCACGCGCTCCAGCGTGTCGAGCCGGTCTTGGTAATCGCGGGTGGTGATGATGTCGCCGTAAAACTCGGGGCTGGTGTCGAGATTGTGGTTGTAGTAATCGAGACCGGCGGATTTCAATTTTTCCGCTTGACCCTCACGCAGCATACCGAGCGTGACACAGGTTTCCATGCCGAGTGCTTTGACGGCTTTCACCATCTCTATCACCGGCAGCAGATCGCTCTCTTTCGGGCTGCGCCAGGCGGCACCCATGCAAAAGCGCGTGGCGCCGGTGGCTTTGGCCGCCCCTGCTGCGGCAACGACTTCCGCCACTTGCAGCATGGCTTCGTCTTCCACGGCGGCATGATGGCGCACAGACTGCGGACAGTAGCCGCAATCCTCCGGGCAGCCGCCGGTCTTGATCGACAGCAGCGTGGACAATTGCACCACGTTCGGATCGAAATGGCTGCGATGCACCGTCTGCGCGCGGTACATCAGGTCACTAAACGGCAGCGCAAACAACGCCTCAACTTGCGCAACACTCCACGCCGCGACCGCGGCTTGTTCCAATACGGCTTCACTCATTGACCGGTACCTCGAGCACAATATCGCGCCACGTTTCACGCCGCGCTTTGAAAATTTCCCAGATCGCCGCAGGAATCAATCCAACCGCGATCAAGGCCCAAATGACCAACACCCCTTTCAACCCGCCGATCCAACTCAAAATCGGCTGCCCGGCAATCACCATCCCGCCCACCACGCCGTAAAATCGATAACCAGCCCGGCGCGTATAGTGCGCGACCCGCTCATCCGGATGGTGCGCGTTCGCCGCATACACGAACATCGAGGCGCCAATCCAAATCATGAGCAAGGGAATCGGTATGATCACAGCGACGATGGTGGCAAGATTGAATACCTGCGCCGCGAAACGGCAGCGGTCGGCTTCAAGCACTTTTTTGATTTTCACGGCGCTTTAACGGTCATGGCAATGGTCAACCTGGATAATGAAACTCGCCATGACCGTTTCCCTCTCTCCTAGCTCTCTCCCGCAAGCGGGCGAGAGGGACGTAGGCTCGCTACGCGAGTTGCACCTTATGCTTTACAGTAACATTGGATAAACTCATTGAATAATCTATGAATTCCGGAATCAAGTCAATTCTTCACCTGACCAAAATGAACAGCCGCCTAAAATTAAGGCAAGCCCTGTTCGAGCAAGATTGTCTGTTATGCGCAGCCCCCAGCGGCACGCAAATGCTCTGTCCCGCGTGCCATGCAAGCCTGCCGCATATCACTCACGCTTGCCCGCGCTGTGCTGCGCCGAGTGCTGAGCAAGTATGCGGCGAATGCTTGAAGCATCCGCCGGCATTCGATCGCACCCGCGCCGCATTGGAATACGCTTTCCCCACAGACAAGCTGATCCAGGCCCTCAAATATGGCGGCCAACTCGCCTTGGCTAAATTATTTGGGGAATTGCTGGCCGAAACAGTTGCCGACCAGCCCCGTCCCGAGACGATCTTGCCCATGCCGCTGCACCCCTCACGGCTGAAAATGCGCGGCTTCAATCAAGCGCTGGAGATCGCCAAAGTCATCGCCAAACGATTCGATCTCCCGCTTGCTCCCGGCCTCGCCCAGCGCGTGGTGGACACCACGCCGCAAGCCTCCTTGCCGATCGATGCACGGCACACGAACGTAAAAGGCGCTTTCGTCTGCGATAAGGATTTGCGCGGCCAACACATCGCCGTGGTGGATGACGTCATGACCAGCGGCGCGACACTGCATGAGCTTTCGAAAATCTTGAAGCGCGCCGGGGCGGCGCAAGTGGATGTGTGGGTCGTGGCGCGCGCCGTCACGCACCGGTAGCACCCAATGGAGCCCACCAACACGGCCGCCGCCCTTTGCACGGGAGCGCCTGATGGGAGGGCGAATTTCATTGCATGCGCCCATAAAAAAAGCCCCAGGCCGGGGCTTTTAAAAGGGGAGGCGCCGGATTATCAACTCATGGCGTTATTGCTTTTGCGCATTTGAGCTCGACGTTCTCGCTTACCTCCGAACCCGAGCCACGCCAACCAAACCTATCAACCCGGACGCAAGCAGCCACAAAGCCGCGGGGATGGGTACCGCTGCAAAATTCATAGTCACATTGGTGGGAACATTATCACCGGAGCCAAAATCATAAGGCGTGTACACCATCCAACTGATCGTGTAGGTGCCGTCCGCATTATGTGTAACCGGGACGATGGCGCTATTGCCTACACTCTCCAGTGTTATCTCATACCAACCGATCATGAACGACGACATATCAGCCATACCGTTAACATCAATGATGGGCGCGGCAAGCGGCGCATTGGCTTGATTCGGAGTGCTTGTAAAAAAACTCATGCCATAAGACCAAACGAAGCCGTATGGGTTGGGGCCTTCGATAGGAGTGACATCGCTGAATATCTCGCCACCAGACTGATAGCTGCCCTCGATGAGCTGTCCTGGGAGGCCCGGCGTCAATATGGCCGAATAGGATGGCCGGCCGCTGGTTCCAAGCGCATCGCTCGTAAATACAGAACCTCCCAACACCTGCCAGGTAGTCGCCTGAACTGTAACCGCCTGAACTGGCGCAGCCAACAAGAAATACGCAAAACAGCATAAAGCCATGACAATTTTTTTCATTTTAATCTCCTCCCAATCCCTGACATTTTTAAAATAAACATACGGCATATTAATACAACATTCTGATTTTTGCAGCATGACAACATTACGGCATAATTATCATAAGGTTAGCAGCAGATCGGGGGCGCATCCTGCAGTCTGCGAAAATCAGGTTATTTCGGCACGCTTACTTGAACCATGCGCGCTTCGATCGTTGCCGCTTGCCGCGCGAGGTAGGGCGAATTCGGGCGTTTCTCGAAATAGCGCGGGCGCGGCACCATGGCCGCCAAGCGTGCCGCTTGATAGGCGGAAAGACCTGCTGCACTGCTTCGATAATAATGCCGCGCAGCGGCTTCGGCGCCATATACGCCTTCGCCCCATTCGATCACGTTCATATAGATTTCCAAGATGCGGCGCTTGGGCATCATTTGTTCCAACATCAGGGTGATGATGGCTTCCTGGCCTTTTCGCACATAGGAACGCTCGCCGGAGAGGAATAAATTCTTCGCCAATTGCTGGCTGATGGTAGAGCCGCCGGCGACCACTTTGCCCTTCTTCTCATTTTTCTTCAGCGCCTTTTCGATGCCCTCGATATCGAATCCTTCGTGCGCCAGGAATTTCGCATCTTCGGCCGCGATTAGTGCGCGCTTGAGATTGATCGAGATTTTTTCGTAGGGCACCCAGCGGTGTTTCAGCGCCGCATCCTCGCCCATTTTTTCTTGTAGCAGCACCAAACGCCGCTCCATGAATGCAGTCGCGCCCGGATTGTGATCGACGTACCACCACACATGCGCGAAGATCCACAGCTCATAGGCGAGCACCAGAAAAACCAGCAGCGCGACACTGCGCCACAACCATCGCCAAATCGTTTTCAACATATAGTAGTCACAGAATTCATTTTTGCCGCGAATTACCGCGAATTTTAAAAGCAGAGCATTTGCGTAAATTCGCGTTAATTCGCGGCCACTATGCTTTTCTCAACATTTCAATCACCGCGCGCGTCTCGGGCCGCACGCCGCGCCATATATAAAACGATTCCGCCGCTTGTTCCACCAGCATGCCCAGCCCATCGGCCAGATGCGTTGCATGATTGGCCTCGGCGAACGCCAGGAACATCGTGATCCCCTTGCCGTACATCATGTCATAGGCCAGCGCGCCGGGCGCGATGATGCGCGGCGGCAAGGGCGGCAATTCGTCGTTGAGGCTGCTCGAGGTGGCATTGATGACCAGATCGAAGCGCGCGCCGGCCAAGCTCGGGTAATCGCTCGCTTGTATTTTTCCATAAGCCGCACATTGCTGTGCGAGCGCTTCTGCTTTATGCGGCGTGCGATTGGCCAGGGTCAGCGAATTCGGCTTGCACGAGAGCAAGGGCAGCAGCACCCCGCGCGCAGCACCCCCCGCGCCCATCAGCAACACATCTTTCCCTTGGATTTCGAAACCGAGATTTTGCGTGATGTCGCGCACCAGCCCCGCGCCATCGGTGTTATCGCCCAAGACTTGCTCGCCGCTGAAGCGCAAGGTATTCACCGCCTGCGCAAGCCGGGCGCGCTCGGTGAGTTCTGTCGCGTAACGAAAAGCTTCTTGCTTGAAGGGCACCGTGACATTCGCGCCTCGTCCCCCATCCGCGCGAAAGGCCTCTACCGCCTGCACGAAACCGTCCAGCGGCGCGAGCAAGGCTTCATAGGCGAGGTCATGCCCGGTCTGGCGCGCGAACGCGGCATGAATCAGCGGCGACTTGCTGTGGGAAATGGGATTGCCGATAACGGCGTAACGGTCGGGCATCGGACGTCAGTGAGCGGTAAGCGGTGAGCAGTGGCGAATTGTAGCCCAGCTCCCGGCTTACCGCTCACCGCTCCCTAGCTTTGCATCCAAGGCAACCCCGCCTTTTTCCAGCCATTGATATTGCGCTGCTGGCTGACTTTATCGCGGTCGCCCTCGAAACCTTCGATGACGTTGTAGCACTCGTTGTATCCGGCTTGGGTGGCGGCTTCGGCGGCTTTGTGCGAGCGGCCGCCGCTGCGGCAGATGAACATCACCAGCGCTTCGGGATCGACCATTTGCTTGAATTGTTGCAGAAAGTAGGGGTTGGCATGCCAACCGGGATACGTCTGCCACTCGATTTGCACTGCACCGGGGATGATGCCGGCCAAATCCCATTCGGCGCGGGCGCGCACGTCCACCAGCTTGGCTTGCGGGGCCTTCGACAAGATTGCGTGCGCTTCCAACGGCGTCAGTGCGCCGACATAGGGCAGATGGGCCTGCTGGGCCCGGTCTTGGGCCTGGGTCAGAATTTCGCTGATCGATTGCATGGTTCGTTCTCTTGATTTGCGGCTGCTACAATCGAGTATAGCCATTTTCTTTCGATCGAGCCTATCTTGCACGCCCACTCTTCCCACCCGCATCGCCACAGCGACCGTTACCACGAAACGCAGAAGTCCACCTGGGTCAGTGTCTGGATCAACTTCTTCCTCACGGTGCTGCAAATCGTGGTCGGGTATTTCGGGCGTTCGCAAGCCTTGATGGCAGATGGCTTGCATTCGCTCTCCGATCTGCTCTCCGATTTTCTGGTGCTGTATGCGAACCGCGAGAGCAATCGCTTGGCGGATGCCGCGCACCCCTACGGCCATGCGCGGATTGAAACCGCCGCCACTTTCATTTTGGGCGTGGTGCTGGCGGGTTTGGGTTTGGCTCTGTTGTGGGGCGCGGGCGCCAAACTGCAAGACCCCTCCGCGATCCAGTCGGTGCATGTGGCCACGCTGTATATCGCCCTCATTACGTTGGCGTCGAAGGAACTGCTGTATCGCTATCTGATGGCGGTGGCGAAGAAATTGCGCTCGCAACTGCTGGCGGCGAACGCTTGGCATTCGCGCTCGGATGCGGCTTCCTCGCTGGTGGTGGTGGTGGGCATCGGCGGCAATTTGCTCGGGTATCGCTTTCTCGATCTGATCGCTGCGGTATTGGTGGCCTTCATGATCGTGCACATGGGCTGGAAGATGGCCTTCCAAGCGCTTTCGGATTTGATCGACACCGCGCTCGACGAAGCATCCGTCGCCAACATTCGCGCCACCATCGCGAGCACACCCGGGGTGCTGGGATTGCACGAGCTGCGCACGCGCAAAATGGGCGATCAGGCCTTGGTCGACGCGCACATTCTGGTCGATCCGCGCATCAGCGTGTCCGAAGGCCACCACATCGCGGAACGTGCGCGCAAACGGGTGCTGGAGACGCATGAAGTATTGGATGTGATGGTGCATATCGACCCGGAGGACGACGCGACGGCTACGCCCTCGGCGCATTTGCCCGGCCGCGATGAGTTGATCGCGCATCTCAACGCCGCGCTACCCGACGGCCTGCCCACACCGGAGCGGATCGTGCTGCATTATCTCGACGGCAAGGTGGAGGCGGAGTTATTCATGCCGGAAGCGTTCTGCGCCCAGCCGGCGCAAATGGCTCGATTGCGCACGGGTTTAGACCAATTCGTGCGTGATGACCCGCTGTTTCGTTCGGTGTGCCTGGAAAAGGCGGCGCACTAAAATGGTGCGCTTAATTTCAAAAGCGCCCCATTTTGATGCACAAGCTTCCACTGCCACGACAAAACGGCTTGTGGCATAATGCTTTTTTTCGTAATTTCGCGTGGCACGCTTCCTGCTATTTATCTGCCCGAAACACAATATTCAAGCAGTTTTATTAATCACTTACGCTTCATCTGAGGAGAAATCACATGGCGGTCGCCGACGTAATGAAAATGATCAAGGACAACGAAGTACGTTTCGTTGACTTTCGCTTCACCGACACCCGCGGCAAGGAGCAACACGTATCCGTGCCGGTCAGCGCGTTCGACGAGGACAAGTTCGAAAGCGGCCATGCGTTCGATGGTTCATCCATCGCCGGCTGGAAAGGCATTCAAGCCTCCGACATGCTCCTGATGCCGGATCCCGATACCGCCAACATGGATCCGTTCATGGAAGAATCCACCATGATCCTGACGTGCGACGTGATTGAGCCGTCCGACATGAAGGGTTATGACCGCGATCCGCGCTCCATCGGCAAGCGCGCTGAAGCCTATCTGAAGTCCACCGGCATCGGCGACACCGTGTATTTTGGTCCGGAACCCGAATTCTTCATTTTTGATTCCATTACCTGGCATAGCGACATGTCCGGCTGCTCCGTGAAGATCGAAGCGCAGGAAGCCGCTTGGAGTTCCAACGAAAAATACGAAGGCGGCAACATCGGCCACCGCCCCGGCGTAAAAGGCGGCTATTTCCCGGTTCCCCCGGTCGATAGCCTGCAGGACGTGCGTTCCGCCATGTGCCTGGCGCTGGAAGAAATGGGCGTGCCGGTTGAAGTGCACCACCACGAAGTAGCCACCGCCGGCCAGTGCGAAATCGGCACCAAATTCAGCACCCTGACGCAGCGCGCCGATTGGACCCAGATTCTGAAATACGTGGTGCAAAACGTCGCGCATTCCTATGGCAAAACCGCCACCTTCATGCCCAAGCCCATCGTCGGCGACAACG
>MEQN01000105.1:0-192 GCA_001770235.1 Betaproteobacteria bacterium RBG_16_58_11 | reverse complement strand
GCCAGAACCTGTTCGCCGGCAACGGCTACGCCGGCTTGTCCGACCTCGCGCTGTTCTACATCGGCGGCATCATCAAGCACGCCAAGGCGCTGAATGCGATCACCAACCCCGGCACCAACTCCTACAAGCGTCTGGTGCCTGGTTTCGAAGCCCCGGTGATGCTGGCCTACTCCGCCAAGAACCGCTCCGCTT
>MEQN01000104.1:5045-6139 GCA_001770235.1 Betaproteobacteria bacterium RBG_16_58_11 | reverse complement strand
CACGCTGCGCGACGGCAAAGCAGCGATTGAGATCGGCATCGATGGCAGCCAGGCTTATGCCAAGGTGCAAGGCAGTACGTCAGCGGGCGAGACGCAGCGCGCGGGCAATCTCGCGCCGGGCGCTTGGCATCATATAGCGGTGACGGTAGCGAAAGAATTGACCTTGTATGTGGATGGCCAGCCGGTGGCGGTCGCAGCCGCGGCGAGCCCCGAGTTGCAAGGCGAGGTGACGGTGGGACGCGGCTTCCAAGGGGAAGTGGATGAGTTGCAGCTCTCCAACGTGGCGCGTTCGGCGGATGCGATTTTGTTGGCGGCGGTGGGCCAGGGTCCGGATGCCAAACTGCTGGCCATGGGCGAGGACGAGACTGACGGTGGCGGCGATGCTTCTTACTTCGGCGTGATCTTGCAGAGCGTGACGCTCGACGGCTGGGTGGTGATCGCGATTTGTATGGTGATGGCGGTGATTAGCTGGATGGTGATGGTGACGAAAGCTTTGGTCATCAATAAGACCTATAAAGCTAACCAGGAATTCTTGGAAGCTTTCCATAAGCTAAAAGTCAGCGAAACCGCGAAGCTCGATGCCGATGACTCGGCGGACGATGCGGATATCAAGGACTCGGCGCTGATGATGGCCTTGGTCGGCAAGCACGACCATTTTCAAAACGCTTCGCTGTATCACCTCTATCACGCCGGGGTGCAAGAGGTGAAGCATCGCTTCGCCCTCGCCAGCAGCGACAAGACGCTATCACCGCAAGCGATCAGCGCGATCAAGGCCTCGCTCGACGGTACCTTGGTGCGCGAGAACCAGAAGCTCAATAACTTGATGGTACTGCTCACCATCGCCATTTCCGGCGGCCCCTTTCTCGGGCTGCTCGGCACGGTGGTGGGCGTGATGATCACCTTCGCCGCCATTGCCGCGACCGGCGATGTGAACGTGGCGGCGATTGCGCCCGGTATCGCGGCGGCGCTGGTGGCCACGGTCGCTGGTCTCGTGGTCGCGATCCCGGCGCTGTTCGGCTACAACTATCTGGGCAGCCGCATCAAAACCATTACTGCCGACATGCAAGTGTTCGTGGATGAATTGATCGGTCGCT
>MEQN01000104.1:4150-4617 GCA_001770235.1 Betaproteobacteria bacterium RBG_16_58_11 | reverse complement strand
TCGAGATGCCGGCAGGGATGCCGGCGCTACGGGGCTGTGTGGTTTGGGTCTAGGGGTTCGCGATGGATGTACGTGAAGGTAATGAGCCGTATGACGACATCAACATCACGCCGATGCTGGACTTGGCGTATGTGTTG
The DNA here is from genome assembly GCA_001770235.1 of Betaproteobacteria bacterium RBG_16_58_11. Classification (GTDB taxonomy): domain Bacteria; phylum Pseudomonadota; class Gammaproteobacteria; order Burkholderiales; family Thiobacteraceae; genus RBG-16-58-11. The sequence continues at coordinate 4,480 of MEQN01000104.1, read as the reverse complement.
CTGGTGATTTTTATCATCATGACTACCGCTTCGGTGCAGGGCATCAAAGTCAATCTGCCCAAGGCAAGCACGACACCAAATTTGGCGAAGCCAAAAACTAAGGCGATCACCATTGATGCAAATGGCCAGGTGTACCTCGACACCTATCCGGTGACGATTGCGGAACTGGAATCGCGGCTGCGATCGTTCAAGGCGATCACGCCGGATTTGCCGGTGGTGATTAAAGGCGATTCCAAGATTGCATACGAGAAAGTGATCGAAGTGATGGATTTGTGCGGGCGTTTGGATATTACCCAGCTCGGCTTGGTGACGCAAAAGGCCAGCAAGTGA
>MEQN01000104.1:3809-4143 GCA_001770235.1 Betaproteobacteria bacterium RBG_16_58_11 | reverse complement strand
GGCATGGCGCGCGCGCTTGCCGAAACTGATTGTCGGCGGGGTGTTGCTGCTGGTCGTGACGGGCATGTTTTTTGTGATTAAAGGCTTTATCGATAGTGCGGAAAAGCCGTCGAAAAGCAAAGTGCAAATCATTTCCCTGGTGAAACCGCCAGAGCCGAAGCCGCCGGAAGAAAAGCCGCCGGAGCCGGAAAAGCAGGAGATCAAGGAAGAGGTGCAGGTCGATCAACCGGAGCCGCAGGCAAGCAACGAGCCGCCGCCGGGCCTGGGATCGACGCTGGGGCCGGGCAACGATGGATTCGGCTTGCCGCAAGGCAGCGGCAATGGACGGATCGGT
>MEQN01000104.1:0-3769 GCA_001770235.1 Betaproteobacteria bacterium RBG_16_58_11 | reverse complement strand
ATCGGCGAGCGTGTAGAGCAGGAATTGAATCGCGACGCGAAACTGCTGGATGAACTGAAAACCAGGCGCATCACGGTGCGGATCTGGGTCGGGAGCGCCGGGCGTGTGGAGCGGGTGGAATGGGACAAGGGCGCCTTGCCCGGCACGACCGAGCAGGCGCTGCGCGACAAGCTGCTGGCGGTTTCAATTTCAGAATCGCCGGAGGGCATTGAGCAGCCGATTTGGTACCGTTTCCGGCCGCGTGGTTGAAAAGAAAAAACACGTTATGAATCACAAAGGGATAGCCATGAATCGATATAAGCGCGCGGCGCTCGCGTTGCTGACCGCAGCGGTATTCGCCACCGGCCCGAGTTGGGGCAATGAGCAAGAGGAAGTGGAAGTCATCCGTCAGACGACGATCAATCTGATTCAAGCCTTGGTCGATAAGGGCGTCCTGACGCAGGACGCGGCGAACGATCTGATCAAGCAGGCGGAAAAATCCGCGCGCAAAAAAGTTGCCGATACCCAGGCCGCGAACAGCAAAGTGGTGCGCGTGCCCTATGTGCCGGAATCGGTAAAGCGCGAGATTCGCGATCAAGTCAAGCAAGAGGTGGTGGCGCAAGCCAAGGCCGAGCGCTGGGGCGATGTGAACGCCGTGCCGGAGTGGCTCGATCGCTTGAAGTGGGAAGGCGACTTGCGCGTGCGGTATCAGAGCGACCGCTTCGCGAAAACCAATGCGACGGTAGCGCAATTCACGGGAGCGGGCCAAACCAACGTCACCAATACCACCGAGCAGCGCGATCGGGAGCGGGTGCGCGCGCGCCTGGGCTTGCTGGCCAAGGTGACGCCGGGGGTGACGGCCGGCTTTCGCTTGAGCACCGGCAACACTTCCGATCCAGTGTCCACCAACCAGACGCTCGGCACGTATGAAAATAAATACACCCTGGTGTTCGACCGCGCCTACCTCAAGCTCGACCCGTGGGAGTGGCTGACGGCGTCTGCCGGGCGCATCCCCAATCCGTATTTCTCCACCGATCTGGTGTGGGACGACGATCTCAATTTCGAGGGATTTGCCGCAACCTTGCAGACGCCTGTGTCCAGCAATACGCCCTTCCGGCCGTTTGTGACGGCGGGCGTCTTCCCGCTTCAGGAGATCGAGCAAACGCCAACGGTGTTGGCCAAGGACAAGTGGTTCTGGGGCGCGCAGGCGGGTTTCGAGTGGCGCATGAACAGCGACACGCGCTTCAAGCTGGGTGCGGCTTACTACGATTTCAAGAATGTGGAAGGCATCCCAAGCGCGGGGGGCACGACCTACTACGAAAAGACCGAACCCTTGTTCCGGCAAAAGGGCAACTCGGTGTTCGACATCGATCCGACGGCCAGCTTCAAGTATGCGCTGGCCTCGAAATTCGAGTTGGTGAACCTGACGGGTTCGCTGGATCTTGCGCACTTTGACCCGGTGCATGTGATCCTGACCGGTGATTATGTAAAGAACATCGGCTTCAATAAATCCGAGATATTGGCGCGCACCATTTCGGAGAATCTCGAACCCAAGACCAAAGGCTGGCAGGCGCGCGTCGCGGTGGGCATGCCTTCGATCAAATTGCGTCACGACTGGCAGGCGTATATCGGCTACCGCCGTTTGGATCGCGATGCGGTCATGGACGCCTTTACCGACTCCGATTTCCACTTGGGCGGCACCGATGCCAAGGGCTATTTCATCGGCGGCGTGTACGGCCTCGATAAGAACACCTGGCTTTCCATGCGCTGGTTGTCGGCGGATGAAGTGCATCCCACCAGCTTGCCGCTGGCGATCGATGTGATGCAGGTGGATTTGAATGTCAAGTTCTAAGCGCCGCCTGCTGTTGATCGGCTTGGCGCTGACCGTGCCGGCAGCCGATGCATTTGAGAACGACACCTATGATTGGCTGGCCAAGCCAGCGGAAGCGAGCCGTCTCGGCCCGTCCGATCCGCTGGAGTTTGCCCGCATCAAGGCGACGGGCAACGACAGCGAGCCGCTGTTTGCCGCCGGTAAAGAGAAAGCGATGATTGACGCCGCCGCGCGCAATGATCTGGCGGCGGTGGATGCGTTGATTAAAGAGGAGGTGAACGTCAACGCACGCGATGAGTGGGGGGTGCGTCCGCTGATTCACGCAGCGCGCAACGGCGCGGTAGAAATGGTGCGGGTGCTGCTCGACGCGGGCGCCGCGCCGAACGTGAAAGGCGGCGGCTTTACCCCGCTCACGGCGGCGGCCTTGAACGGGCACACCCAGGTGGTGGCCTTGCTCTTGAAAGCCGGCGCCATGGTGGATATGAAAAGCGACAACGGCTGCACGCCGCTGATGAACGCGGCGTTGATGAATCATGCGCGCGCCGTCGAGGAAATTTTGAAATACGGCCCCGACCTGACCTTGACCAATCCCGAGCGTATGACCGCGCTCTCCATTGCCGCAGCCGAAGGGCAAAGCGAATCGCTGGAAGCGATGCTGAAGCACGGCGTCGATCCGAATCTGATCGACCGCAATAACAATCCGCCCTTGTTTTGGGCGGTATTTCGCGGCCAGCGCGGCGCGATTCGCGTGTTGCTCGAATATGGCGCCGAGCCGGGCACCATGGCGGTGGATTTATGAGGAATAACGTACCTATGTTGATGCGCAATTTATTGATCGCTTGCCTGGCGCTGCTGGTCGCGAGCCCGCTGCACGCGGCGGCCAAGAAAGATCCAGCCAAGGAAGCGCAGCGCCGCATGCAAATGCAAGTGAAGCAGGCGCAAGACGAGAAGGCCGCCATCGAGCAGGAAAAAGCCGCACTCGGCAAGGAGCTGGAGACGCTGAAGAAAAAAACCGGCGAGATCGAATCGGCCGCGGCGCGCGCCAACCGGAGCAAGGCGGCGGCGGAAAAAGAAGCCGAAGCGCTCAAGCAAGTGAAAGCCGAACAAAGCGAAAAAATCGCGGCGCTGGAAAAACAATTCGGCGAAAGCCAGCAAAGCCTGCGCGACACGCGCCAGAACCTGCAACAGGAGACGAGCCAGAAGCAGCGGCTGGAGCAGAACCTTGGCGCGCGCGATAAGGAATTGAGTGTCTGCGAAACCAAGAATAAAAAGCTTTATCAGTATCAAGTGGAACTGATCAATCGCGCGCAAAGCCGTGGCTCGCTCGATGCGCTGCTGGAAGTGGAACCGCTGACGCAAATGAAACGGGTCGAGATCGAGAATCTGCTGGAAGAGTATCGCGACAAGATCGACAACGAGCAGATCGTGAAGCGCGGGCGCTAAATTTACTTGGTTCATCTTGGTTTTTTTGTGGGCAAGTTACTGAGTGGCTCGGTAAATAGCGCGTAATTGGGTTCACCGTGCGCTCCCTCTCCCCTTGTGGGACTGCGGAAGGGTCGCTGCATAGCAGCGGGGCCCCACCGGCGTACCTCTTGCGGGTGAAGGGTTGGGTAGAGCAACTCATATTTTCACCCTCTCCCCAGCCCTCCCCCATCAAGGGGGAGGGGGTAGTAGTAAGCAGCGCATGGTTCTTGATACGCTGTTTCGATAAGCCAAGCATACCGACGAAACGTTTTTTTCCGTGACCACGGCGTCCCACTACGTTGCAATCTATTTTTCTAAGGCCGCTCCTGCGACTCCGCAGAATGTTTCATATGGCTCATGTGGTTCTTCACGAAGGCGTAACAGACTGCGGCCATGATTTGCGCGTGGCTTTGACGGCTGCGTTTTTTGCGTACACTCAACCGAATCCAACCTTGTGAAGGAGCAGCAATGAACAAAAAACTGATTGCATTGGCG
>MEQN01000103.1:6518-8158 GCA_001770235.1 Betaproteobacteria bacterium RBG_16_58_11 | reverse complement strand
TTTCATCCCAATCGGCACGATGGCCAGATCGAATGGCGCCAAGGCACGCGGGAAGATAATGCCGCGCGCATCGTGGTTTTGCTCGATCGCAGCGCCGACGATGCGTGACACGCCGATGCCGTAGCAGCCCATCTCAAAGGGATGCGGCTGGCCCTGCTCATCGAGGAAGGTTGCCTTGAGCGCTTCCGAATATTTGGTGCCGAGTTGAAAAATATGCCCGACTTCGATGCCGCGGCAGATATCCAGCTTGCCTTTTCCGTCCGGGCTTTCGTCACCGGCGACGACATTTCGAATATCGGCGACCAGCGGTTCGGGCAAATCGCGCCCGAAATTAACGCCACTGTAATGGAAGCCATCCTCGTTCGCCCCGCACACGAAATTGCTCATGGCGGCCACGGCGCGGTCGGCGATGATCGTCATTTTCAAGCCCACCGGGCCGAGCGAGCCGGGACCCGCGCTCGCGATTTCGCGGATCTTAGGATCAGAGGCAAAACCTTTGATCGCGCCGATTTGCGCCAGCTTGCCCGCTTTCACTTCATTCAATTCGTGATCGCCGCGCAGCAGCAAGGCCACCAGGCCTTCTTCACATTCCACAATAAGGGTTTTAACGACTTGATCCGCACTCACCTTGAGGAAGTCTGTCACTTCGGTAATGCTGTGTTGTTTAGGCGTGGCGACTTTATTCATCGCCTGCGTGGCCGCGCCCCGCAGCGTGGCAGGGGCAACCGCTTCGGCCAATTCCACATTCGCGGCGTAATCGGAAGCGGGGCAGTAGGCAATCGCATCCTCGCCCGAATCGGCGAGCACATGGAATTCATGCGAACCGGTGCCGCCAATCGCGCCGGTATCGGCGCTCACCGCGCGGAATTTCAAGCCGAGGCGGCTGAAAATACGAGAGTAAGTGTCGTACATCACTTGATAGGTTTGTTCCAGGCTAGCAAAATCAGCGTGGAAGGAATACGCATCCTTCATCAAGAATTCGCGCGCGCGCATCACCCCGAAGCGCGGTCGAATCTCATCGCGAAATTTGGTTTGAACCTGGTAAAAATTGATGGGCAACTGGCGATAGCTTTTAATTTCTTTGCGTGCGATATCGGTGATTACTTCTTCATGCGTCGGGCCAAAGCAGAAATCGCGCTGATGGCGATCTTTGATCTTCAACATCTGTGGGCCGAATACGGCCCAGCGCCCGGTTTCTTCCCACAACTCCGCCGGCTGCACGGCGGGCATCAACAACTCAATCGCGCCGGATTTATCCATCTCCTCGCGTACAATCGCTTCGACTTTGCGCAGCACGCGCAAGCCCAGCGGCATCCAAGTGTAGAGCCCGCTGCCCAGGCGCTTGATGAGCCCGGCGCGCAACATTAAGCTGTGGCTCACCAGCTCGGCTTCGGCGGGCGCTTCCTTGAGCGTGGATAAAAAGAATTGGCTAACACGCATGATCTTGTTCTTAAACGGAAAAGGGCGGCAATTGTACCAGATAGCGGGTGCGTTCACACGCGCCGTTGGTAATGAACGTATTTCAATATGAAAGCTTTTGAGTAATGGGTTTCTTCGCAAAATGGCGCATCCACAAAGCCGTGCGCGCCGGCGGCCAGGTCGAGGTGAGCGAGAAAGACGGCGTGCGCCGCATGCACTTC
>MEQN01000103.1:4486-6406 GCA_001770235.1 Betaproteobacteria bacterium RBG_16_58_11 | reverse complement strand
TTTTGATGGTGGGCTTGGGCGGCGGCTCCACCGCCAAATGGGTGCATCACTATTTGCCCGCTGCCCGCGCCACGGTGGTCGAGATCAACCCGGAAGTGGTCAGCACCGCCCGCGCTTATTTCCAAGTACCGCAAGATGAAGAACGGCTACGCGTGGTGATCGGCGACGGCGCGCACTATGTCGAGGCCCACCCTCATTCATGCGATGTGTTGATGGTGGATGGCTACAACGAAGTGGCGCAATCCGAAGCGCTCTCCACCCCCGAGTTCTACGCGGCCTGCCGCGCGGCGCTCAAACCGGGCGGCATCCTGGTGGTGAATCTGTGGGGATCGGACAAGCGTTACCATGAATACGTGGATCGCATCTCAGCCGCCTTCGACGGCGTGTTTCTCTGCCTGCCCGCCGAGCAGCGCGGCAACGTCATCGTGTTCGGATTCGAGCGCAGCCCCAACATGCCGAAGTGGGACGATCTGCGCGAACGTGCGCGGCGGTTGGAAGCGCAGTATGGAATGGAGTTTGTGCGATTCGCGGAAGGGTTCAGGAAGCTGAATTTGCATAACGAAAAGCGACTACTGGTTTGAATGGGCGGCACGGAAAAGCATGAAGTGGCTGCGTAACTGGCGTCGAAAGTCCATCCTGCGCCACACCCGCCTGGATGAGGCTGCTTGGCAAGCTACGCTGGCGCTGCCGATATTCACCGGTCTGAATTTGACCGAGCGCGCGCAACTCGCCGACTGGGCTTCGCTGTTTCTGCACGATAAAACCATCTTCGGTGCGGCGGGATTGGAAATCGACGACCGCGTGCGCCTCGCCATCGCCGCCCAGGCCTGCCTGCTGATTCTCAATCTCGATCCGGACTGGTATCGGGGCTGGGGCGAGATCATTGTTTACCCCGACCAATTCGTGCCGCACCGCGAATACGCCGACGAGCACGGCATCGTGCATGAAAGCCGCTACCCGATGATGGGCGAAGCCTGGCTTAGCGGCCCGGTGATTTTGTCTTGGGCGGATGTGGCCGGCGCCGGAACGCTGGACGGCGTGAATGTGGTGATCCACGAGTTCGCGCACAAATTGGATATGCAGAACGGCGACGCCAACGGTTTGCCGCCGCTGCATAATGATATGCGAGTACGCGACTGGGCCGCCGCCTTCAAACCGGCCTACGAGGATTTTTGCCGCCGCGTGGATGCCGGCGAGGACACCGCCATCGACCCCTACGCTTCCGAATCCCCGGCGGAATTCTTTGCCGTGCTCACGGAATCGTTCTTCGAAGCACCCCGTCTGCTCCATGCCGAGTACCCGCTGGTGTATGCGCAACTGCGTGCGTTCTACCGGCAAGATCCGCTGGCAAGATTTAAGTAGCGCCGGCATCCTGCCGGCATGCAAGCAGGATGCTTGCGCTACGGACTGCCAGCGTGCACTGATTTTTAATCCGAGGCCGATTTCCTCGGCCTGAAACGCGCGATCAGCATGATCATTTCCTGTACCCATCCGGCTTGCGCATTGGCCCCATATCGCAGCGCAATATACAGCCTCGTGATCGCTTCGATGCGCGATGCAAGATCGGGCCGCAAAACTTTTGCGCGGGCGGCGAAATCGAGCGGGCCTTCATTCGGTGCGCGTGCGATGCCGATACGCGCCATGCGCGCGCAGAAGCTGGCATAGGCGCGTTCCACTTTGCCGGCGTATTCGCGCCGCCCACGCAGGGTGAAGAGTGCGAGCACGCCGACTACGCTGCCCACGCCGACCAGCAAATACATGCCCAATTCCCGCCACGACACGATGCCGAATCCCAAGCGCGCGAAGAGCGAGACTTGGCGCTCCTGATCGTAGCCGAGCACCCATTGGTTCCAGCGATTGTTGAGCGTGTCCCACGAGAATTTAAGTTGGCGCATCCAGGGGCTGGGCTCGCGCAGGAAA
>MEQN01000103.1:1022-4415 GCA_001770235.1 Betaproteobacteria bacterium RBG_16_58_11 | reverse complement strand
ATCGATGCGCACCCAGCCGCGCCCGGCAAACCACACTTCGGTCCAGGCATGGGCATCGGCTTGGCGCACGATCAGGTAATTGCCGAGCTGGTTGAATTCGCCGCCCTGATAGCCGGTGACGATGCGCGCCGGGATGCCCGCCGCGCGCATGAGATAGGCGAAGCTGCCGGCGTAGTGTTCGCAAAAGCCGCGCCGGGTGTCGAACAGAAATTCATCCACGCTGTCGCTCGTCAAGCGCGGCGGGTTGAGGGTGTAGACATAGGGTTCGTTGTGAAAGCGGATGAACATCTTGTTGACGAATTCTTCTTGGTCGCGGCTTTCCGTAGCCACTTTCGCGGCCAGCGCACGCGCGCGTGGATTACCCGCAAATGGCAGAAGCATCGAACGTGATACCGCTTGCGCTTCCGTACTCAAACTGCCGCCGAAGGCCGGATAAGAGCTCACGCTATAACGCTTGCGCTGTTGCACCGCGTCTTTCTGCGTGGCGCTGAAATCGTGGTTGAGCTGCGCGCCGGCAGGCAGCGTCGCCGGGTCGGCATAGTCCATGACCGGCAGCCAAGGCTTATCGTGCGGCTCCAGGGTGATGTTGTAGCGCACGCCTTGGCCTTGCGGAGTGAGGGTGTCTTGCAACGCCTGCGGTTTGCTCGCATGCCAGGTGCGGCCATCGAAGCGATCCAGCACCAGCACGCGGAAATAGCGCTGAGTCGGCGGTGGCAGCGGCCCGCTGAATTCGACGCGGAACGCCACCGCATCCGATTGCGCCAGGCGGCTGATCGCGCCGGGGCTCATGCTATCCGACAAGCCGGTGGTGCCGGCAAAGGCGTCTTGCGGCATGCCCCACAAGGGGCCGGCGACACGCGGGAACAGGACAAACAGCACCAGCATCACCGGCACCGCTTGTAGTAATAATTTAGCACTGAGTTTGAATTGCACCGGCCACGGCAGTTGCGCGCGCGGCTGGCTGAAAGCGATGAGCAGCGTGGTGAGCAGCCACGCAATCAGGAACAGATACGCCGCGATGAATAAATTCTGAGTGTAGAGAAAATGCGTGATGACCAAAAAGTAGCCCAAGAACACCGTGAGCCAGGCATCGCGTTCGTTCTTCAGTTCCAACAGCTTGAGCGAGACCATCAAGATAAACAGCGCCACGCCCGCATCGCGTCCGAACAAGGTGTGGTACTGGAGCAAGATGCCTAGCGTGGCCGCGACAGCCAAGGTCAGCAGCATCCATTTGCTGGGCATAGGCGCCTTGCCGCGCCCCACCAGGTAGCGCCAAGCGATGACGCCAGCGGCAAAGCCAGTGAGCCAAAGCGGCAGGCGCGTGGCGTGCGGCGCGATGACCAAGGCCATGGTCGCGAGCAAGCCAGTCAGCAGGGGAAGCGGTGGCCACACGGGGTTAGGCATGGTTACTCCGATACCGAAATAATCGCTCAGTATTTCTCCCGCAAGATAGCTGCGACCTGAGGTTAATAAGAAGCGGAAGCATGGGCCTTGGCCGAGATGGAAAGAGTATTTTGATTATGGCATTCGCTATGCGTAGCGTGGGCGGAAAACGAGCCAGAAAGGGTAATGACTGTTTCGCAAACTGAATGTGGGGAGCTAGTCATAACTCGCGCACAGTAGTTTTAGGCAAAGTGGCGGCCGACAAGGCCGTGGCCGAGCAGCTTGGCTAGGATGCGGTAATCCTTGGTCACATGCCGGACACGTCCGGCGGCGATGGCCGAATGAATGCCGAGTTTCTCTGCCAGGGCAATGACATCCTTTGTAAGGTGGCTGGTGCGGGCTGCTGACTTTCCCCAAGCTGCCTGGGGAATCAAGGCTTCCTGAGCCATGTCGTCTGCTTCGCGCTCTTTGCGGTCTTGTTCGTCTGGGCTTTCCAAGTCATCCGTGAACACTGGATTCGCTTCGTCTAGGTGTTTGGCGACGTGGGCAAGTTCATGCATGAGCACGAACCAGAAGTTATCTATCCGGTCGTGACGCAACGTCAGCGCGACAATGGGGCGTCCATCGTCGAGCATGGCCGCGCCGTCAAGATACGTGCCTTTGAAGTGTGGTTCGGTGACCAGAGTAATGCCCGCCATGCCGAGCTGTTCGCGCGCGAGCCTTGGCCCATCTTCGAAGACGGAAAGTCTTACGAGATCCTTCATCCATTTGGTCGTGACGATGCCTTTCTTGTATTCGCGGGAAGCTGGCATTGCACGTGCCTTTTTCAGCACGCACAGGCGCCAGGCGAGAAGGGCGTTGCCATCGGCCCCGCGCATGCCACGCTGGTGCAAGGGGGCGCGCAAGAACGTGGGCTCCTCCCGCTTTGGCAATAGGTCGTGCATGAACTTGAGGCACAAGTCCTCGGCATAGTCTTTTAATCGCTGCGCGTTGCCTTTGAAGTCGCCAAAGCATCCTCTGTCCAGCATCTCCTTAAGGGGGAACTTGCTGTAGTCCATCTCCGGCCCTTTGCCAAGGGTGGCCTTCTCGTTGCCCTCACACCCTATGAGTACCTCGGCTGGGATGCCGAGACCTAGGTGTAATCGCCGAATCATGGAGAGGGAAAGCGGGCGCTTGCGCGACAGCACTTCCGAAACTTTGGACGTCGAGCCAATGAATAACTCCAATTCTTTGCGGCCGAGCTTCATCTGATCCATGCGGAACAGAATGGCATCAACCGGGTCAGGCGTCGCGGGCGGCACGATTTTGCGCTCGTAATCTTCGATCACCAGCGCGATGAGTTCCAGTTCGTTATCTTCCTTGGAGCCAACTTTCGGGTCGAGCGTCATCAGCGCGGAAAGCCGCGCCATTGCTTGCGTATAGTCCTCGCTGGACTTAATAACTTTAATGTTCATTGCCAATTCCCTCCTAAGCCAAGCCCATGTTGAGACAGCTTAAAATTTCCTTTTGTCGTATTCGGCATGGGTTCCCACCCATTCGACCAAGACCATGCCGCCCTGGTAGCGCACCTTGACAACCAATCGGTACGAGTTGCCTTTAATGTTAAAAATCACGCGGTTTTCAGCGAGAAAATCCGCGCTGGGATACCGCTTCTTGATGTCTTGGGTCGTATGCCAAGTCTCCCGCTCCACCTCTTTGCGCCATGCGTCCAATGCTCCGCGAACATCCGCGTGTTTTTTCTTGAATGCTTCGATCAGCGGCAACCCTAAAATGCGCATGAAGGTTCTTATTTCCCATAGACGGAATTAATTATAATTCCCAAAATGGGAAATATCAAGCGTTGGCGCTCCCCCGGTTTATCGAAGGTGTTGGGTTTTTTCGCCGATTAAAGTGAATCGGGATTTATGCCAAATAGCGCCAAGGCCCGCAGGCAGCGCGCGCGTTGCGCCTCACCCAAATTGGGCGTGAATTCGCTCTCGGGCAGACGCAGGCCGTAGGCTTGCTGCAAGT
>MEQN01000103.1:714-1016 GCA_001770235.1 Betaproteobacteria bacterium RBG_16_58_11 | reverse complement strand
CTTCCAGAATCATGCCGGCGAGGCGCGACAAGCGGGTTTCGATATCGGGATCGGTCAGCGCATTGAAGTCTAACCACAGCGTGGCCGCACCCGGTGTGGAGAATTGCTTGGTCAATAGCTTCTCGCTTTTGGTCGAAGCCTTCCATGCCACATGGCGCGGCGCATCGCTTGGCCGATATTCGCGCAAGCCGGTGAAGTCTTCCGCGCCTTCGATCTGTGTCGTGAGCGCGCCGCTTTGATCGGCAGCGTTCCCTTGAACTAAATCGAGGCTGGCGATCGGTTTGGGATACACCAAGCAGCGG
>MEQN01000103.1:0-628 GCA_001770235.1 Betaproteobacteria bacterium RBG_16_58_11 | reverse complement strand
GCCGGCACGCCGACCGGCGCACAGTGCGCGCCGGGCTCCAATAAATCGACCCATTGCGGCGGCTGTTTTTTCCAAGTCAGACCCAGTGCCGGGCGCGCACCGGGTGCTTCCAAGCATAAATAAAATTGCGCCGTCTCGCCCGCGAACACCGGGGCTGCGCCTCCCGCCGTGATGCGCACGCCGGCCAGATTGCGATAAGTGTGCAACATGCCGACAAGTCCCAGACCAGCCAGCAAGAAGGTCAGCACGAAACCCAAACTCAGCGCGTAATTGATCGACCCCAACAACATCGCCAGCAGAAACACCGCGAACAACAAACCGCGCCGCGTGGGCAGGATGTAGATGCGTTTGCGGTCGAGCACCACCGCGCCGGAATCGATGCGCCGGCTGCGGATCAGATTGGCGAGGAGGGGGAAGAAGCGTTGGAGGGACATGTTCATAGAAAGCTTTGGCCGCGAATTAACGCAAATTACCGCCAATTTTTCTTTGGGTTTGATTCGCGAAAATTCGCGTTAATTCGCGGCCAAAGAATTTATGGAATCGCTACCGACGCGAGCAAAGCCTGCGCTGCCACTGCGCCGGATTCATTGCCACCTGCCGCGCGCAGGCGATGCCCGGCGACGGGCAC
>MEQN01000102.1:11933-12000 GCA_001770235.1 Betaproteobacteria bacterium RBG_16_58_11 | reverse complement strand
CTGGGGAGAGGGTGAAATCGCTGCTACAGCGCTAGGAGAGGGGTATGGTCATGGCGAGCTTCATATT
>MEQN01000102.1:9691-11898 GCA_001770235.1 Betaproteobacteria bacterium RBG_16_58_11 | reverse complement strand
GACCGCCCACGGTGGAATTGAAGCCGCTGTCCACATAACTGATCTCGCCGGTCATGCCCGAGGCCAGGTCGCTCAGCAGGAATGCGGCGACATTGCCGACCTCGTCGATCGTGACATTGCGCCGCATGGGGGCGGATTTTTCCACGAAATCAAATATTTTGTGGAAATCGGCGATGCCCGAGGCGGCCAGGGTTTTGATCGGGCCGGCGGAGATGCCGTTGACCCGGATGCCTTTGGGGCCCAGGCTTTGCGCCAGGTATAGCACGCTGGATTCCAGGCTGGCCTTGGCCAGCCCCATCACGTTGTAGTGGGCGATGGAGCGCACCGCGCCCAAATAGGAGAGCGTGAGCAGCGCGCTGTTGCGGCCTTCCATCATCGGCAGCGCGGCCTTGGCCAGCGCGGTGAAGCTGTACGAGCTGATGTCGTGCGCGATGCGGAAATATTCGCGGTTGACCGAGCTGAGATAGTCGCCCGACAGCGCTTCTTTCGGCACGAAGGCGACCGAATGCATGATGCCGTCGAGCCCATCCCAATGTTGCGCCAGATCCTTGAAAACCTGATCGATCTCCTCGTCGCTCGACACATCGCAGTTAAACAGCAGCGTCGAACCGAAATCCTGCGCCAAGCCCGCCACCCGTTCCTGCGTGCGCTCGCCTTGATAGGTGAAGGCCAGATCGGCGCCCTCGCGTTTCGCCGCGCGGGCGATGCCATAAGCGATGGAGCGGCTGCTGAGAAGACCGGTGATGAGGATTTTTTTGCCTGCGAGAAAACCCATTGCGCGTTCCTTAATTGTATGTGGCGAAACACGCATTATAAATCAAGAAGCTAGGGCGTCGCTGAGGAGGATTTGCGCTAAACTTCTGCCCCATGACCGTTCGATTCCCACGCGCTTTGGCCGGCTTGTTGTTTTTAGGGCTGCTAACAAGCTGCGGCAAGACGCCGTGGAACGATCCCTACCCCGAGGCCGAGCGCGGGAAAAATACGCTGTATAGCGTCTTTTCCGAGCGCCCCAAGCACCTCGACCCGGCCCGTTCGTATTCCTCCAACGAAGTGGTGTTCACCGGCCAGATCTACGAGCCGCCGCTGCAATATCACTATTTGAAGCGCCCCTACCAACTGGAGCCGTTGACTGTGCGCGAGCTGCCGCAGGCACGCTATTTTGATGCGCAGGGCAAGCCCTTGGCGCAAGACGCACCAGCGGCGCAAGTCGCGGTGAGCGAATATGAAATTCGTATCCTGCCGGGCATTCGCTATCAACCGCATCCGGCGTTTGCGCAAGATGCGCAAGGGCGCTTGCGCTACCATGCTTTGAGCGCCGCTGAGCTGGAAAAAATCGAAGCCCTGAGCGACTTTAAAACCAGCGGCACGCGTGAGCTGACGGCGGACGATTACGTGTACCAGATCAAACGTCTGGCGCATCCCCGGCTCAATTCGCCGATCTTCGGGCTGATGGCCGATTACATCATCGGCTTGAAGGAATACGGCGAGGTGCTGGCGCAAGCGGACAAGCAACTCAAGCGCGACAACGGTGCGGCTTATCTCGATCTGAATCGCTATCCGCTGGCCGGCGCGGAGGTGGTGGATCGCTACACTTACCGGGTTAAACTCAAAGGCAAATATCCGCAGTTCGTGTATTGGCTGGCAATGCCGTTTTTCGCGCCGGTGCCGTGGGAGGCGGAGCGCTTCTATTCCCAAGCAGGGATGAAGGCGAAGAATCTGCTGCTGGATTGGTATCCGGTCGGCACCGGGCCGTATATGTTGAGCCTCAACGATCCGAACAAGCAGATGGTGATGGTGAAGAACCCGAATTATCGGGGCGAGCGCTATCCCAATGAAGGCGATGTAGGCGACCGCGAAGCCGGTTTGTTGGATGACGCGGGCAAGCCGATCCCTTTCATCGAGCGCGCGGTGTACAGCTTGGAAAAAGAAGACATCCCTTATTGGAATAAATTTCTGCAAGGCTATTACGATTCATCCGGCATCACCTCCGACACCTTCGATCAAGCGGTGAAATTCGGCGCGCAAGGCGAAGCCTCGCTCACGCCGGACTTGCAGGAAAAAAACATCCGCTTGGCGACGATGGTGCAAACCACCATCAGCTATATGGGCTTCAATATGCAAGACCCGGTGGTGGGCGGGCTGTCGGAGCGCGCACGCAAGCTGCGCCAGGCGATTTCCATCGCGGTGGATTATGAGGAGTTCATTTC
>MEQN01000102.1:5831-9673 GCA_001770235.1 Betaproteobacteria bacterium RBG_16_58_11 | reverse complement strand
GCGGCATCGCGGCGCAAGGCCCGATCCCGCCCGGCATCTTCGGCTATGTGGAGGGCGAAGCGGGTGTGAATCGCTATATGTACGATTGGGCCAATGGCCGCGCAGAGCGCAAATCCATCGACGAAGCAAAACGCTTGCTGGCGGAAGCGGGCTACCCTAATGGCCGCGATGCGCAATCCGGCAAGCCACTGCTGTTGCATTTCGATACCGCCGCCACCGGCCCGGATGCCAAGGCGCGTTTGGAGTGGCTGAGTAAGCAGTTGAAGAAAATCGATCTGCAATTGGTGATTCGCGCCACCGACTACAACCGCTTCCAGGACAAGATGCTGAAAGGCGATGCGCAGCTTTTCGAATGGGGCTGGAATGCGGATTATCCCGATCCGGAAAACTTCCTGTTTCTATTGCACGGCCCGAATAAAAAAGTCGGTCTCAACGGCGAGAATGCCGCGAATTACGACAACCCCGAATTCAACCGCCTATTCGAACAAATGAAAAACATGGACAACGGTCCGGCGCGACAGCAGGTGATCGACGCCATGATCGAGATCGCGCGCCACGACGCGCCGTGGGTGTGGGGCTTCATTCCCAAGGCGTATGGCCTGTATCACGGCTGGTATTTCAACGCCAAGCCAAACCTGATGGCGAATAATGGTTTGAAGTATCTGCGCATCGATCCGACATTGCGCGAGCGTCAACGCGCGGCGTGGAATAAGCCGCTGCTGTGGCCGCTGTTCCTTATCGGTGCGCTGTTGCTGCTGGCCTTGGTTCCAGCCTGGTGGGTGTGGCGTAAAAAATTATTTGCATCGGTGCATAACACTAATCTCCCCTCTCCCACGCGTGGGAGAGGGGCCGGGGGAGAGGGCCAATGCGACTGCTAAACAACGCAAAAAACCTCCGCAGCAGCCAAACCGAAGCCGAACAACGGCTGTGGTATCACCTGCGCGCGCACCGCTTCATGGATTTAAAATTCAAGCGGCAAAAACCGATGGGCTCCTATATTGTGGATTTTGTGTGCGTGGAGCATCGGCTCATTATCGAGTTGGATGGCGGTCAGCATGCCGATGATGTTACTTATGACCAGCATCGCGATGCGTGGCTGCGTGGCCAAGGTTATACAGTACTGCGTTTCTGGAACAACGATGTGATGCAGCAATTGGATGGTGTATTGGAGCAGATACGGCTCACCCTCTCCCCCACCCCTCTCCCACAAGTGGGAGAGGGGAGTAATAGCGAGAGTCTCCCCTCTCCCGCTAGCGGGAGAGGGGCCGGGGGAGAGGGCAAAATCAAATGATCGCCTACCTGCTGCGCCGCCTGCTCTACGCGATTCCGATTCTGATCGGCGTCAACGTGCTGATCTTCACTTTATTCTTCGCGGTCAATTCGCCGGACAACATGGCGCGCATCCATTTGGGCATGAAGCATGTGACGCCGGATGCCGTGCTGAAATGGAAGCGCGAGCACGGTTACGACAAGCCGCTGTTCTATCATGGCGCGGCACAGGGCGCGGGCAAGTTCACCGATACGGTGTTCGCGCACAAATCGGCGCCCATGTTCGCCTTCCAATTCGGTGCGGCGGACGATGGGCGCGACATCGGGCACGACATCAAAAACCGCATGTGGCCCAGCCTGGCATTGGCGGTGCCGGTGTTCCTGGTCGGGCTGCTGGTCAATATCACGTTTGCATTGATTCTGGCATTCTTCCGCGCCACTTATGTCGATTTCGCCGGGGTGGTGCTGTGCGTGGCGATGATGTCCATCTCCGGGTTGTTCTACATCATCGGCGGCCAATTCCTGGTGAGCAAACTGCTGCACTTGGTGCCGATCTCCGGTTATCAGGGCGGCTGGGATGCGTTCAAATTTCTGGTGCTGCCGGTGGCGATCGGCGTGATCGGCGGCATCGGCAGCGGCGCGCGCTGGTATCGCACGATTTTCTTGGAGGAAATGGGCCGCGATTATGTGCGCACCGCGCGCGCCAAGGGCTTGGCGGAGCGCGTGGTGTTGTTCCGCCATGTGTTGCGCAATGCGCTGATTCCGATTCTGACCGGCGCGGTGGTGGTGATTCCGACCTTGTTCATGGGCAGCTTGATTTCGGAGTCGTTCTTCGGCATTCCCGGCTTGGGCAGCTACACCATCGATGCGATTCGCAGCCAGGATTTCGCCATCGTGCATGCGATGGTGTTCCTGGGTTCAGTGCTCTACATCTTGGGTTTGCTGATGACCGATGTGGCCTACACCCTGGTTGATCCGCGGATAAGGTTGTCGTGATGACGAACATTAATTTCGCCTTCCTCTGGACCGATATCCTGATCTACTGCCTGCTGCTGGTAGTGGGGCTGTATATCTGGCGCGCGCGCGGCAAGGAGCATTTGGCCGCACCCTGGCGCAAGGTGGCGCGGCGACCCATGGCGATGGCGTCCGCCGTGGTCTTGTTCGCGTTCCTGGCGATTGGCTTGCTCGACTCGATCCATTTTCGTGAAGCCTTGCCCAATCAAAAGCCGGGCGCAGCGACGGAATATTCGCTCGAAGTGATCAGCCAGCTTGATCGCCTGTTAAAACCGCTGCGCACGCAAACCGAAAAAACCTATTCCGCACCACTGGCCATCCAACTGTACGCGATGGAAAGCATGGAGCAGCCGGATGGGCGCACGCTGCGCGGCCATCCGCGCCTGAAATATGGCGGCGCGCATTTGGGCGCAGCGAGCCAAAGCGATGTGCCGCGGCTCGTGGCGCAAGGCACGCTGATCGCCTTGCTGATCTGGTGCGCCCTGCTCATCACGATCGGGCAGTGTGTTACTTGGCGCGCCTTACTGCACGGCAAAACCGAGCTGCCCTGGCGCGCGATTTTGCTCACGATCGGCGGCTTGTTGTGGCTCGGCTGCGTGCTG
Source organism: Betaproteobacteria bacterium RBG_16_58_11 (assembly GCA_001770235.1). Lineage (GTDB taxonomy): Bacteria > Pseudomonadota > Gammaproteobacteria > Burkholderiales > Thiobacteraceae > RBG-16-58-11. The sequence continues at coordinate 6,788 of MEQN01000102.1, read as the reverse complement.
TGGCTGCTGGCGCCGAAGTATCACGTGCTGGGCACGGATAAAGTCGGGCAGGACGTGCTTTATCTATCGCTGAAGAGCATCCGCACCGGCTTGGTGATCGGCACGCTCACCACCCTGGTCATGCTGCCGTTCGCGCTGTGGCTGGGCGTGATGGCGGGCTATTTCAAGGGCTGGGTCGATGATGTGATCCAGTACGTGTACACCACGCTTAACGCTATTCCCGATGTGCTGCTGATCGCCGCCGCGGTGCTGATGATGCAGGTGTATATGGATATCAATAAGGATGCCTTCGCCTCGATTACCGAGCGCGCAGATTTCCGCTTATTGTTTCTGTGCCTGATCCTCGGCATCACCAGTTGGACCGGCTTGTGCCGCCTGCTGCGCGGCGAGACGCTGAAGCTGACCGAGGTGGATTATGTGCAGGCGGCGCAGGCCTTCGGCGTGAGCCACTGGAAAATCATGTCGCGGCATATTCTGCCCAACGTGATGCACATCGTGCTGATCACGGTCACGCTGCAATTCAGCAGCCTGGTGTTGGCCGAGGCGGTGCTGGCCTATGTCGGCGTCGGGGTCGATCCCACCATGCATAGCTGGGGCAATATGATCAACAGCGCGCGCCTGGAGTTGGCGCGCGAACCCATCGTGTGGTGGCCCTTGCTCGCCGCCTTCGCCTTCATGTTCGCGCTGGTGCTGGCGGCCAATCTGTTCGCCGATGCGGTGCGCGATGCCTTCGATCCGAGGTCGGAATGAGCGCCTTGCTTGAAGTGCAGGATTTGCGCGTCTGGTTTGAAAATCGCCAGCGTCAAACGCGCGCCGTGGATGCGGTGAGTTTTAGCATTGAGCGCGGCGAGACATTCGCACTCTTGGGTGAATCCGGCTGCGGTAAATCGGTAACGGCGCTGTCCTTGATGCGCTTGTTGCCGCCGGCGGCGCGTATTGTTAGCGGCAGCATCAAAC
>MEQN01000102.1:5332-5682 GCA_001770235.1 Betaproteobacteria bacterium RBG_16_58_11 | reverse complement strand
CAAAAAATGAGCGGCAGCCAACTCAAGCGCCGCACGCTCGATCTGCTGGACGCGGTGGGCATTCCCGATCCTTCGCGCGTGATCGACGCTTACCCGCATCAACTCTCCGGCGGCATGAAGCAGCGGGTGATGATCGCCATCGCGCTGGCGTGCGAACCGGCCTTGCTCATCGCGGATGAGCCGACCACGGCGCTGGATGTGACGATTCAGGCGCAAGTGCTGGCCTTGCTACGTGAGTTGCAGCACAAGAACGGCATGGCGCTGCTGTTCATCACACACGACCTGGGCGTGGTGGCGGAAATGGCGCACCGCGTGGGCGTGATGTACGCCGGCGAGATTGTCGAAATGGC
>MEQN01000102.1:4716-5266 GCA_001770235.1 Betaproteobacteria bacterium RBG_16_58_11 | reverse complement strand
TGGATAAGCGCGGCACGGCCCTGGCGATGATTCCCGGCAGCGTGCCGAAACTGGATCGTGCGTTTACCGGTTGTCGTTTCGCCGCGCGCTGCGAATTTGCCTGGGCGCGCTGTAAGGAGGAGACGCCACGTTGGACGGTGTTGGAACAGGGCGTGGGGGCGCGCTGCCATTTGTTGGAGCAGGAAGCAGGGAGCGGGCAGCGGGTAGCAGGCGTCGAAGTTCAGGCTTCAGGCGTCGGGCATCAGGCGTCGGGGGGTGAGTTGTTGCGGGTACGGGATTTGAAAGTGCATTTTCCGATTCGCAAGGGTTTCTTGCAGCGCGTGGTGGGGGCGGTGAAGGCGGTGGATGGGGTGTCGCTGGCGATTCCCGCCGGGCGCACGCTGGCGCTGGTGGGCGAATCCGGCTGCGGCAAGACCACGGTGGGCAAGGGTATTTTGCAACTCGTGCCGGTGACAGGGGGTAGCGTGCAATTTGAGGGGCAAGAACTCACTAGTTTTAGCCGCGCTCAACTGAGAACGAAGCGCGGCGCGTTTCAGATTATTTTTCAAGA
>MEQN01000102.1:4592-4705 GCA_001770235.1 Betaproteobacteria bacterium RBG_16_58_11 | reverse complement strand
CGCTTGACCCGCGCATGGTGATCGCGGAGATTCTGGAAGAGGGGATGCGGGCGCTGAATGTGGGCGCAAATGCGCTGGAGCGCGCGCAGCGCATCGACCGCTTGTTGGAGGAA
>MEQN01000102.1:1745-4571 GCA_001770235.1 Betaproteobacteria bacterium RBG_16_58_11 | reverse complement strand
AAATACCGCTACCCGCATGAGTTCTCCGGCGGGCAACGCCAGCGCATCGCCATCGCCCGCGCCTTGGCGGTGAATCCTAAGCTGATCGTGTGCGATGAGCCGACCAGCGCGCTCGACGTGTCGGTGCAGGCGCAGATTCTCAATTTGCTGCGCGGCCTGCAACAAACGCATCAACTCTCTTACCTCTTCATCACGCACAACATCTCGGTAGTGGAATATCTCGCGCACGACGTGGCGGTGATGTATCTCGGTCGCATCGTCGAGCACGGCCCGGTAGAAGCGGTATTGGGCGCGCCGAAGCATCCCTACACGCAAGCGCTATTGTCGGCGGTGCCGATGATCGAAAAAACCAGCGGGCGCGAAGTAATTCATCTGCAAGGGGAGTTGCCGTCACCCGCTAATCCACCCAGCGGCTGCCATTTTCATCCACGCTGCCCCCACGCCATGCCGGTGTGCAGCGAGCGTTATCCGGATGAAACGCTATTCGGCGAGCAGGTGGTGCGGTGTTATTTGTATAAGGGATCGTAGGGGCGAGGCATGCCTCGCCCGCAACGGAGAATAGCCGCCCCTCCTGCTTCACGAGATGCTATCTCGTTTCATTTGGGCTTCAAAAAAATATCTTGTTCAATAGCACACTGCTTGAGAATGGCGCGTAGCGTACCCTCTGGCATATCGCCTGGGTGATTAGGAATAGTCGTGAAGCGGTTACTGACTTGGTTGACCCATATTTCGTGACTGCCCGCTGCTTGGCGGTGAAATTCGAAACCGAGTTCCTTTAAACGCTTGATGATTTCCCGATAACGAAAGCCTGCAAGACGTCCCATCAGGTCGCGACGATCAGCGGATAGTCGAATGATTCGCTTACAGTTGGTAAAGCGCTTTGGTTGAAACCGACCTGCGCCTCTATCAGCTTCTTTGCCACATCGCGTGCGATCTCTATGGTTTCGGCGATGGTGCGTCCTTGAGCAACCAAGCCTTGCACGTCATCACTGGTTGCCAGATAAACGCCTTCTGGCAGATGTTCAATATGCAAATTCAACAAGTGTTCCATAATTTACTCCTTAGTTGTTTCGCTACTTGAGCCACGTTACGGATCATTACTATGAGCGAAGCTGGTGAATTATCGTACCAGATAGAAGAGGATGCATAAACGACACAATATACGGCTCACACCTACGTTCGCTCATGCGCGGTAAAAAAGTAGGGGTAATGCTTGCGATGCTGACCATGGCCAGGTTTTAAGGTCGCAAATTGCGGCCTTAAAACAGCGAATGTTTCACCCGTGCTAGCCGTTCTTAGCCAGAACGATGGTGACTTTGTCGCCGGGTTGCAGGCGTTTTTTGGCGGAGAGTTTGTTCCAGCGCAACAGGTCGTCGAGATCGACGGCGAAGCGCTGGGCGATGGAATACAAGGTGTCGCCGCGGCGCACGGTGTATAGCTTGTTCACCGGGGCTTGCTTGACGGCGGCGCGCGGTGAAACTTTGCCGGCTGCTTTTGAACTGACCACGGTATCGCTCAGCGCGGCTTTTTCAACCGGGCCAAGATTCAGCTTTTGATTGAGCGCCAGCCGGTTGGATTTCAGATTGCTCCAGGCTTTGATCTGCTCGGCTTTCACGCCATGACGCTTGGCGATGGAAAGCAGGGTGTCACCTTTGCGCACGGAATAGACGCGCCCGTTAGCCAGCGTAAGCGATTCGGTTTTGATTTCGGTGAAGGTGGCGGTTTCCAGTTTGGCGCCGCTGGTACCCGGTACCAGCAGCACTTGATTGCTGGCCAAACGGCCGCGTTTAAGTTGGATACCGTTCGCGTCTTTCAGTCGCGCGCTGGAAATACCGTGGCGGCTGGCGATGGCATCCAGCTTTTCGCCGCGCTTGGCGTGATAGGGTTGCCACGACACCAGCGGCTTGCCATAGTTTTCCAGATTAGACGCAAAGACTTCCGCCTTATCCACGGGCAGCAGCAAGGTGACGGGTTGCTTCGCCTGAATCACCGGCCGATTGTAATGCGGGTTGAGCGAAGTGAATTCATCCAGCGTGGTATCGGACAGCTTGGCCGCGAGCGCCACATCGATATGCTGGGTGAGCGTGATTTGCGCGAAATACGGTTGGTTGGGCACCACACCTAGATCGATGCCGAAATTGCTCGGCGCGGCGATTAGATTTTTGATCGCCATCAGGCGCGGTACATATTGCCGTGTTTCGTTCGGCATGCGCAGGCTGAGATAATCGGTCGGCTCGCCACGCGCCTTGTTCTTGGCGATGGCGCGCGATACCGAGCCTTCGCCCCAGTTGTAGGCGGCCAGCGCCAGTTCCCAACTGCCGAACATATTGTGCAGCTTTTGCAGGTAATCGAGCGCGGCGTCGGTGGCGGCGATCACGTCACGCCGGCTATCCACCCACCAATTTTGACTTAAGCCGAAATGGCGGCCGGTGGACGGGATGAATTGCCAAATACCGGCCGCATGGCTGCGTGAATAGGCCTTGGGGTTAAACGCGCTTTCGATCATCGGCAGCAGCGCGATCTCGGTCGGCATGCCGCGTTTTTCGACTTCTTGCACGATGTAGAACATATAGCGCTTGCTGCGATCCAGCATGCGTTCCACATAGTCGGGCCGCTTGGCATACCAAGCTTCGTTTTCCTGCACCAAGGCCGAATCAAGCTCCGAGAGCGCGAAGCCGACGCGAATGCGCGCCCACAAGTCGCGTTGCGGGTCGCCCAGGCTTTCTGCCGCTTTTAATAGCGGAGTGGCGGTGGTAGGCGCCGGCTCGATGCTGATGATGGAGGGTTGATCCAACGCGGTGCTGGCGTTGGGCGCTGCAAGCGGCG
>MEQN01000102.1:1439-1722 GCA_001770235.1 Betaproteobacteria bacterium RBG_16_58_11 | reverse complement strand
GAGAAATGCAGCTTGAGGAGGCGGTTTGCCTGCGAAAAGGCAGCGGCAAAAGCCGCAACAATAGCGGTGGGATCGAAGGGGAGGTTCATGGGGGGGCTCAGCAAGTTAAGAATATTCGCATAATACAGAGAGCAAAAAAATATGGCAATGTTGTCGCGATAGAGGGGTGATGGGGAAAGGGGAGCAAGGGAGAAAAACAACTGGATATATTTCTTGTAACCTTAGTCCTGATCGTCCTTCCAGGCACGGACTGTGCCGAATACTTCTACCGGGCCGGTCAAGG
>MEQN01000102.1:1250-1369 GCA_001770235.1 Betaproteobacteria bacterium RBG_16_58_11 | reverse complement strand
CTTTTCCAAGCCCATCGTGGAGGGCACGGTAGGGAGATGTTGCGCACGGGTGGCGCGGTCATGCGCTTCGCGCTGTATCAGATCGGCATTGCCGGGCTCGACCTTTTTAGCGAAGCGAA
>MEQN01000102.1:787-1108 GCA_001770235.1 Betaproteobacteria bacterium RBG_16_58_11 | reverse complement strand
GAATAAGCGTTCTGCGCCATAATACGCGACGTGTCCCGCCGTGTGGCCGGGCACGTCGATGACGCTGAATTCCAAGCCTAATTCCGGTATTTTCACCGTGTCGCCCTCGGCGACGGGGTGGGTGCGGCCGGGGATGGTTTCATGTGCGGGGCCATAGACCGGCACGTCGAAATGCTGCAGCAGCTTTCGGATGCCGCCCACGTGGTCGCCGTGATGATGGGTGCAGAGAATGGCGCAAAGTTTTAGCTCATGCTGCGCCAAATAATCCAGCACCGGCGTTGCGTCACCGGGATCCACGACAACTGCCTGCTCGCCGCGAAC
>MEQN01000102.1:498-734 GCA_001770235.1 Betaproteobacteria bacterium RBG_16_58_11 | reverse complement strand
TTACCATAATGGGTGCCTCTATAAATCCAAATTTCGTCGCAATACTTCGTTGCTCACAAAAAATGTTTCCTTACATATTAAACATATGCGGCGAAAACATTTTTTGCTCGCGCCTCGTCTTGCTTAGAACTTTGAATTTCTAGAGGCGCCCATAACGCGTATGGTTGAAGGAGATGGGTAACTTGTCAAATCGTATTGAGCGACGGCGGGATGCGCGGCAGTGGTTCGAGACCACG
>MEQN01000102.1:0-228 GCA_001770235.1 Betaproteobacteria bacterium RBG_16_58_11 | reverse complement strand
AGGTAGAGCGGGTGCTCATGCCCGAGGGGCACGTGATCATCTCCGGTTTCAACCCCTTGAGCTGGTGGGGCGTCGGCCATCTCATCAAGCGCCGTTGCGGGGATTATCCCTGGCGCGGCAATTTCATCGGCTTGCCGCGCGTCAAGGATTGGCTCGCGCTGCTGGGGTTGGAGGTCGTTGCCGGGCGCTTGTCGTGCTATGCGCCGCCGCTGCAAAGCGCGCAATGGC
>MEQN01000101.1:4328-7499 GCA_001770235.1 Betaproteobacteria bacterium RBG_16_58_11 | reverse complement strand
AAACTAAGCCCCAAAGCACTAAGCACCCACACCTATCGGCTGTTTATGTTTTTAAAGAACAGGTCGCTGTGAAAGCGGAAGCGCGCATTATACCGATGGGAGAAAGGGGGCCAAGGGATTTTTACGAATTGATTACAATGCGTGTTTTTACCGGGAAAATTAACGTTTATTTATACCGTCAACGCCGCCGCAATCGCCTCGTTCATAGGTAGGCAATCATCACAATTGGAGAGAGATCATGCGAACAAAATGGATTTCATTCGCCGTCGGTACGATGCTGGCGCTCGGCACATCCAGTGTCTTTGCCGATCACACCGAAACCGTCATCGGCGCGGCGATCGGCGGTGCGGCGGGCGCCGCCATAGGCAACAGAACAGGTGGACGCAACGATGCGCTGATCTGGAGCGCAATTGGTGGCGCGACCGGCGCGATGGTGGGACGCAGCTTAGGCGAGCCGCATGAGCGGCAAGTGGTGGTAAGGGAACGCGTGCGTTACGAGGAAGACGATCATTATGTGGTCGTACACCGGCCCGTCCACGTACGGCATGTTTACTATGAAGAGCGGCCACGCTACTACAAGATGAAACATCACAAAAAACATCATCGCCATCACGACCGTGACTGGGATGACGATTGAACTATTTTTAGGTAAGCGTCACTCGAGCGAATTTACGCTTGCCCACCTGAACCACGATCGGCTCACCGGGTTTGAGCACCAGCGCTTTGTCGCTGACTTTTTCGCCATTGAGTTTCACGCCACCCTGATCGATCATGCGCAGGGCTTCTGAGGTGCTGGGGGTCAAGCCCGCTTGTTTTAATACCTGAGCGATAGGCAGGCCCGTTTGTCCGCCCGTTAAAGTCACTTCGGGCATTTCATCCGGCAACGCGCCTTGCTTAAAGCGCGCTTCGAAATCCGCCAACGCTTTTTCTGCGGCGGCGCGGTCATGGAAACGCGCCACGATTTCCTGAGCGAAGGTCACTTTAATATCGCGCGGATTGCGGCCGGCAGCCACTTCCTGCTTCCATTGCGCTACCGTCGCCAGGGGCTCAAACGATAGCAGCTCTATATAACGCCACATCAAGTCGTCGGATATCGACATCAGCTTGCCGAACATTTCATTCGGCGGCTCGTTGATCCCGATATAGTTGCCCAAAGACTTGGACATTTTCTGCACGCCATCCAATCCCACGAGAATCGGCATGGTCAGCACGACTTGCTGCGCTTGGCCGTAGTGTTTTTGCATCTCGCGCCCGACCAGCAAGTTGAATTTTTGGTCGGTGCCGCCGAGTTCCATATCTGCTTTCATCGCCACCGAGTCATAGCCTTGAATCAGCGGATATAGAAACTCATGGATCGCAATCGGCTGGCCGGAACCATAACGCTTGTGGAAATCATCCCGCTCCAGCATGCGCGCCACGGTGTGCTTGGCGGCCAGCGCGACCAGATCCGCCGCACGCATTTCGCCCATCCAACTCGAATTGAACATTACCAAGGTCTTTTCGGGATGCAGAATCTTGAAAATCTGGCTCTCGTAACTGCGCGCATTCTCGATCACTTGATCCCGCGTGAGCGGCGGCCGCGTCGCGCTCTTGCCGGTCGGGTCACCGATCATGCCGGTGAAATCGCCGATCAGGAACATGGCCTCATGCCCCAACTCTTGCAGTTGGCGCATTTTGTTGAGCAATACCGTATGGCCGAGATGCAGGTCAGGGGCGGTCGGATCAAAGCCGGCCTTAATCCGCAGCGAGCGGCCGCTGGCGAGTTTTTGCTTCAACTCTTCTTCTAGCAGCAGCTCATCACAGCCGCGCTTAATCACCTGGAGCGCTTCGTCTATTGGTGCCATTGATTGAATAAGATGGGTTAAATATTAGATTTTTATGAAATACTTCAAGGCGGTACATGACAGCAATGTATTTTGCCGTGCCTTCATTCTCTGCTATCCTCACGCCACTTAATATATAGAGCGGCCACCCATGCAGGACAAAACAGTCGCAATTTTAGCGCAAAACCCAGCCCCCCAAAACAGAAAAATCCGCCTGCGTTGGCTGGTGGCTTTGTCCACGCTACCGCTTCTCGGCATGGCGGTGGCTTTTGGCATCGCCCCGGCGACCGATCCGCGTCCGGTAGAACTCAAAACCGTTATCGAAAATCTCGACCTGCCGCAAACGACTATATTAAATGAAGGCGACAACGCTTACTGGCGTGAAGCGCGCATTCAACGCGGCGACACCATCGGCAGCCTGCTCAACCGGCTGCAAGTCGAAGATGATGCCGCCGTCACCTTTATTAAAAGTGCGAAACACGCAAAAACCCTGTATCAGCTCGTCCCCGGCCGCAGCGTACGTGCGAAGACCACCGAAGACGGCGAACTGATTGCACTCCGTTATATCGCCTCCGACAGCACGCTGCTTTCAGTTGATCGCGACGGCGCGGGGTTTAAGGCCGTCGAACAAACCGCGCCGCTCGACACCCGGGTCGCGATGAAGTCGGGCGAGATCCGCAGCTCGCTGTTTGGCGCGACAGACGCCGCCGGCGTGCCGGATGCGATCGCAACGCAAATGGCCGAAGTATTTTCCTCCGACATCGATTTCCATTTGGACATCCGCAAGGGTGACCGCTTCACCGTGGTGTATGAGACGCTCTACAGCAACGGCGAGCCGGTTAAAACCGGCCGCGTGCTCGCCGCGGAATTCGTGAATCAAGGTAAAGCCTATCGCGCCTTATATTTCAAGGATCGTGAAGGGCGCGAAGGCTACTACACGCCGGATGGCAAGAATCTGCGCAAAGCCTTCCTGCGCTCACCGCTGGAATTCTCGCGTATCACCTCCGGTTTCAGCAGCGCGCGGCTGCATCCCGTCTTGCAAACCTGGCGCGCGCATAAAGGGGTCGATTACGGCGCACCCACCGGCACGCGCATCCGCGCCACCGCCGATGCCACCGTCGCCGTCGCAGGCAGGCAGGGCGGCTATGGCAACGTGATCATTCTCCAGCATGGCGGCAGCAACAGCACCGTGTATGGCCACCTCTCCGCCTTTGCCAAAGGCGTGCGCCAAGGCACCCGCGTGAAGCAAGGCGATGTCATCGGCTATGTCGGCGCCACCGGTATGGCGACTGGGCCGCATCTGCACTATGAGTTTCGCGTCGCAGGCGTTCAACGCAACCCGCTCACC
>MEQN01000101.1:3770-4320 GCA_001770235.1 Betaproteobacteria bacterium RBG_16_58_11 | reverse complement strand
GCCGCAGGCCTTCCCCATTGCCGCGCAGTTCAAAAACGATTTTCTCGCCTCGGCCAAGCCGCTCACCGCACAACTGGAAATGTTGCGCGGCCTGAATCTCGCCAGCGCAGATTAGTTTCTCCGTTGTTGAGTGCCTAGCTCTCATTCCCATCTCTATATCGGCATCATGTCCGGCACCAGCCTGGATGGCGTGGACGCCGTGCTCGCGGATTTCAGCGCTGAGCCCCCCCGGCTCATTGCGAACCAGCATATCGGCTTCGACCCCGCATTGCGCGCAGAACTCCTCGCGCTAAACCAGCCCGGTGAAAATGAATTGGAGCGCGCCGCGCTCGCCGCAAATCACTTAGCGCGACATTACGCGATGGCCGTGCAAGCACTACTCGCTCAACAGGCAATCAGCGCACAGCAAATAGCCGCTATCGGCTGCCACGGCCAGACCGTGCGCCATCGCCCCGAATTGGGCTACACCCTGCAACTCAACAACCCGGCCTTGCTGGCGGAGCTCACCGGCATCAGCGTCGTCGCCGATTTTCGCAGCCGCGATATCGCG
>MEQN01000101.1:3563-3685 GCA_001770235.1 Betaproteobacteria bacterium RBG_16_58_11 | reverse complement strand
TCGGCGGCATCGCCAATCTCACCGATTTACCGGTCGACGGCAAGATCATCGGTTTCGATTGCGGCCCCGGCAATATGCTGCTGGACGCATGGTGCGCCGCGCATACCGGACACGCCTTTGAT
>MEQN01000101.1:3268-3551 GCA_001770235.1 Betaproteobacteria bacterium RBG_16_58_11 | reverse complement strand
CAAGCGGCAAAATGATTCCGGCGTTGCTGACCGCCTTGCTCCAAGAGCCGTATTTCCAACAGCGCCCGCCCAAAAGCACCGGGCGCGACTTATTCAACAGCGATTGGCTACAGCCGTTTCTGCGCGCGGAATATGCGCCGCAAGACGTGCAAGCCACACTCTTGCAGCTCACGGTTCAATCGATTTCACAGGCAATCAAGGATTACTGCATCGGTGCGCAAGAAGTTTTTGTGTGCGGCGGCGGCGCGCGCAATGGCGCACTCATGCATGCGCTACGCCATGC
>MEQN01000101.1:2420-3202 GCA_001770235.1 Betaproteobacteria bacterium RBG_16_58_11 | reverse complement strand
TCGCCTTCGCATGGCTCGCGCGGCAAACGTTGCAGGGGAAAGCGGGCAACCTGCCCGCCGTCACCGGCGCTAAACACGCCTGCGTACTGGGTGCGATTTATCCTGCAGGCAGGAACGCACGATGATGCGGTGCCGGGCCGCCGGCTTACAATTGCCGCAAGCCGGAATCTTTAAAGCGGCGGATAACTTCCTCCCAATTCACGATCGACCACCATGCATGCAGGTAATCGGCGCGCCGGTTTTCATACTTCAAGTAGTAGGCATGCTCCCAGACATCGTTGACCAACAGTGGGAAGTGGCCTTTCATCATGGGATGGTCGTGCCCGGCGGTGGTCATAATTTGCAGTTGGCCACCATTTTTCTGCTCGCACACGAGCCACACCCATCCTGATCCAAAGAACTTTTCGCCCGCCACTTCAAAACTGGCTTTGAATTGCTCGAAGCCGCCGAAATCGCGATTCATTGCATCCACCAACAGACCCGTCGGTGCGCTGCCGCCCGTGGTGGGAGACATCATTTGCCAGAACAAACTGTGGTTCACATGGCCGCCCGCATTGTGATGGATAGCGCTGCGAATATCATTCGGCACTTGGCTCAAATTGCAAAGCAGCCATTCCGCCGTGCGCTCGTGCAACTCAGGGTGCTTTTCCAACGCCGCGTTCAAATTCGTCACATAACCGGCGTGGTGTTTATCGTGATGCAGCGTCAGGGTACGCTTATCGATATGCGGCTCCAGCGCAGCATAATCATAGAGCAAAGGAGGAAGCGTGTGCTTGATGCGG
>MEQN01000101.1:394-2308 GCA_001770235.1 Betaproteobacteria bacterium RBG_16_58_11 | reverse complement strand
GCGACTTGTTTCACTGTTTCGCTACCGACTTGCGAATCGACAAAGCCAGCGAGGGGAACTACGTCGCCCACCGTATCCACATTCAATGTCCAAAACATTGGGGGCGGATTCGGCCATCAGCGCGGTTTTTATTTTCGTGGTAACCGCCGCATCCTCAAGCACTTCACTCGTTTTTGCCGTTTGCTCGCTCAGTTTCTTGGAAGCCCCGTCCAGTTTGTCACCGGCTTTTTCTGCAGCACGATCCATTTCACTTCCGGCCTTTTCAGCCAAGTTAGGCTTGTCACATGCGGCCAATGCGAAAGCGAACGTCATCGCAAGTGCTAACAACTTTATTTGGCCGATATTCATTTCTGATCTCCTCATAACTTAAAAACAGATGGGCAGCGCCTTCACGCCTTCATGTGTTAATGGAATTAAACCCCCTGCATCCCAGCCGCTCTGTGCGAAAACGCACATACAAGGATAATTTCTTGCTATAGCCTGTGTACTTAAATGCTCTGCCACAAAACGCATGATGGGATCGTGTACCCCTCTCAGCATTCCGGCAGTGAAATGGTGTCCGCGCTTTCTCAGGTGCAATCTGTTGTTTTAACCAGGCTATTGGCCCATGCTCATGCCCGCGCGCACAGATCAGATTGCAAATCACCTGCTTGCGGCGCTTCCGCGCAAGGATTTTCAGCGCCTACATCCCACGCTCGATCTTGTCACGCTGACCTTCGGGGAAGTGCTCTATGAATCCGGGGATGCGATTAGACATGTTTATTTTCCCAACGATGCGCTGGTCTCACTCTTAACGCTGGTAGAAGGCCACCCCGCGCTGGAAGTGGGCGTGGTCGGCCGTGAAGGCATGGTGGGAACGCCCTTAGCACTCGGCATAGTCAATTCGCCGGGGTGCGCACTGACGCAAGGAAGCGGGACGGCCATGCGCATGACAAGCTCGCACTTTCACAAAGCGTTCCGGGACAGCCCCCCCTTGCGGCGCGAAGTGTACCGCTACATTCATGCCTTGATGATCCAGGTTATGCAGACAGCCGCATGTAACCGTTTTCACATGGTCGAGGCGCGCCTTGCCAGACGGCTATTGATGGCCGACGACTATGCACTATCCAATACACTCCACCTGACCCATGAATTTTTAGCCAACATCCTGGGTGTGCGGCGCGTCGGCGTGACCAAGGCTGCGCACACGTTGCAACAACAGAATCTGATCAGCTACAGCCGGGGCGATATCACCATCCTGGATCGAAACGGCCTGGAAGCCGCTGCTTGCTCGTGTTACAAAATTATCAAGAACGCCGTGAACGCCTAGTTACAAATGCCTAGCGACACGCATGCAGACTCCTTAACGAATTAGCGATAGACGAAAAAAAACCCTCAATCATCCGAGGGCAAATCCGCGCTCTGATAATACGCGGAGGGGAGGAGAAGCGACTTACGCGGTCGGTCTATCCGAGTAAGGTTTTGTTCCATAGTAAGCGTGGATTGTCTTCACCCAAGCCTGATCTGCCATATTGGGCCACTTATCTGTATCAAACCCAGGTGCATCTTTGAGACGATCTTTTTCCACATTGAGCACGAAGCGTTTATTCTTCGTATCCAGCGTCAAGGCATTCCACGGCACTGCGAATAACTTTTCACCCAACCCGAGAAAACCGCCGTAAGAAAGCACAGCGTAGCCCACTTGACCGCTACGCATATCCAACATGATTTCCTTGATGTTGCCCAAGTCTTCGTTTTTAAGGTTGTAAACGTCATTGCCAACCAGCGTGTCAGCACCCATCACTTCGGGTCCTGGGCCATGACGCACATCGGGGCCGGGCCCCGAGCTGCCTTTGTACATGCCATAGGTATCGCGATCTTCATAATTCATATTGACCTCCTGTTACAAGCCGCATGGGAAATACGCACTCGGCG
>MEQN01000101.1:0-341 GCA_001770235.1 Betaproteobacteria bacterium RBG_16_58_11 | reverse complement strand
CAGGCGGAATAATCACGATCGTATCGCCGCCGGTTTTGCCAGTGGCGCCTTGCGTGCCGGTGTCGCCTTGAGTGCCTGTCGCGCCGGTTTGACCCGTGTCGCCTTGATAACCTGTCGCACCTTGGGTGCCGGTTGCGCCTTGCGTGCCGGTCGCGCCTTGGGGGCCGGCCGGACCGGGCACGGCAACCGGCGTGGCTGGGACGTTGACCACAGTCGGTTTCTCGCAAGCGCTCAAACCAAACACCGCTACGAGCGCTACTATAAGTGTTGAATATTTCATGATGATGCCTTTCATGTGAATAGAGGGAACGGGGTACTGGCTTGGATCATCTGGCCTGACA
>MEQN01000100.1:2248-5460 GCA_001770235.1 Betaproteobacteria bacterium RBG_16_58_11 | reverse complement strand
CGAACATGCCCTGGCGTGGAAGCTGGCGCAATCCAAGCGCATCCAGTGCATTTACGTTGCGCCCGGCAACGGCGGCACCGCGCTTGACCCGGATTTGGCCAATGTGCCGCTGACCGGTATCCCCGAGCTGCTTGCCTTCGCGCAGCAGGAAAATATTTATCTTACTGTGGTCGGACCCGAGGCGCCTTTAGCAGCAGGCGTAGTGGATGCATTTCGCGCGGCGGGGTTGAAGATTTTCGGCCCGACGCAAGCCGCTGCGCAGCTCGAATCCTCGAAAGATTTTGCCAAAGATTTTATGGTGCGCCACGGCATTCCCACGGCGGCCTATGGCACGTTTACCCAAGCACAAGATGCGCATGCGTATATCGAGGCACACGGCGCGCCGATCGTAGTCAAAGCCGATGGCTTGGCCGCCGGCAAGGGCGTGGTGGTGGCGCAAAGCAAAGTTGAAGCGCACGCTGCAATAGACATGATGCTCGGTGAACAGAAGCTGGGCGAAGCCGGTGCGCGTGTGGTGATTGAAGAATGCCTGCTGGGCGAAGAGGCGAGCTTCATCGTGCTGGTGGATGGCGAGCACGTGCTGGCCCTGGCCACCAGCCAAGACCACAAGCGCTTGCTGGATAATGACCAAGGTCCCAACACCGGCGGCATGGGCGCGTATTCCCCGGCCCCGGTGGTTACGCCCGAACTGCACGCGCGCATCATGCGCGAGGTGATTTATCCCACCGTGCAAGGCATGGCGAAAGACGGTATTCCCTACACCGGCTTTTTATACGCGGGGGTGATGATCGACGGCCAAGGCGCGCCGAAAGTGCTGGAATTCAATTGCCGCATGGGCGACCCGGAAACGCAGCCCATCATGCTGCGCCTGAAAAGCGATTTGGTGACGCTGCTCGAGCACGCGGTGGCCGGCACGCTGGATAAAGTCGAAGCCGAATGGGATCGCCGCACCGCGCTGGGCGTTGTGATGGCCGCCGCCAACTATCCCGACACGCCGCGCAAAGGCGATGTGATCAGCGGCTTGCCGCCCAAGGGCGACGATTACATGGTGTTCCATGCCGGCACCCAGCTCGTGGATAAAAAAATCGTTACCGCCGGCGGGCGCGTGCTGTGCGTGACCGCGCTGGGTGATACGGTGAAAATGGCGCAGCGCCGCGCCTATGAAATCGCGGATCAAATTAAATTTGAAGGCGCGCAAATGCGCCGTGATATCGGCTATCGCGCGATTGGGCCGCGATCAAAACAAACACCTTAGGAGCAAAGCATGACCAAACCTTTTGTCGCAGTATTGATGGGCTCCGACTCCGATCTGCCCACCATGCAAACCACCCTGGATACGCTCACCAGTTTGGGCATTGCCTGGGAAGTAAAAATTTCCTCCGCGCACCGCACGCCGGACGCCACGCGCGCTTATGTGATCGATGCCGATCAACGCGGCTGCCAGGTATTCATTTGCGCAGCAGGCTTGGCCGCGCATCTCGCCGGCAATGTGGCGGCGCACACCCTGCGCCCCGTGATCGGCGTGCCAATGGAAGGCGGCCCGCTGTCGGGTTGGGATTCGCTGCTTTCCACCGTGATGATGCCGGGCGGCATCCCCGTCGCAAGCGTGGCCGTGGGTACGGCCGGCGCGAAAAACGCCGCTTACCTCGCGGCGCAGATTCTCGCCTGCGCAGATGGCGCGCTGCACAAGCGCCTGATCGATGAGCGCGCCGCGAACGCCGCGCAGATCATGCAGAAAGATGCGGCGCTGCAAGCCAAGCTCAAGGGCTAGCGCAATCCTCCCCGCCCGCTTGACATACCATTATTGGTATATACATAATGTGATATGTGGCAGATCGAAGAACATCGTCGCGTGGATAAACAACTCTCGGGCGCTGTCCCAATCGAAGTTTTGAAGCGCTACGAGAAGTGGAAAGACATTGCCAGACTTTCGGGACCGCCCGGTTTACGCGCCATCAAGGGGTTTCACGACGAAGCGCTGTCTGGTGAATGGAAGGGCCATCGTTCTTCCCGGCTCGGGCTCCAGTGGCGGTTGATTTACCGGGTTGTTGCCAATGTATTGCTGATCCAAGTGGTTCAAGTCACCGCCCATGATTACAGGAGGCCATGAAATGAAAGAATTCCGCCCGGCAAAAAAACGCGTTGAGGTTTCGGTGGGAGAGTCGGTCCGCATCTTGCGCGAACTCCAGGAACTCAGCCAAAGCCAACTCTCCAAACTGACGGAGATCCCACAAGCGGCTATCTCAGCCATCGAGAACGGTCGAGTGAATTTGGGTGTCGAGCGCGCGAAGGTGCTCGCGCGCGCACTTAAGTGTCATCCCGCCGTACTCGTGTTTCCCGGCTGGGAAGTTTCGCAAGAGCGCGCAGCCTAAGCTGCGGTCAACCGGACGACTGTCAAACGGCACTTGCCGCATCCCCTGGTACTATGCACCGCGTAAACCTCACCGCCCTGCGCGCGCACCTCAAGCGCGGCGGCGTGATCGCCTACCCCACCGAGTCTTGCTATGGCTTGGGCTGCGATCCGCGCAACCGCGTGGCGGTGCAAAAAATTCTGCGTTTGAAACACCGGCCTTGGAGCAAGGGCCTGATTCTCGCCGCTGCCAATCTGCAACAAATCGCGCGCTTTATTTTGCCCGTCAGCGCCGCCGAGCAGGCGACGCTCGATCAACATTGGCCGGGGCCGTACACCTTCTTGTTGCCCGCTTCCAAGCGCGCGCCCAAGTTGCTGATCGGCAAACACCACAGCCTCGCCGTGCGCATTTCCGCGCATCCCGAGGTGGCCCGGCTTACGCAGGCGCTGGGGCCGCTGGTCTCCACCAGCGCCAACGTCTCCGGCGCGAAGCCGGTCAAGACCTATGCCGAGGCGCAACGCGCATTCGGCCAACAAGTGTGGGTGCTGCCGGGCCGAATCGGCAAGCGTAAGACGCCGTCCGTTATAATCGATCTCAAATCCGGCAAGAAACTGCGTGGCTAATCATGGACACAATTCGCGTCAAAACTTTTCTCGTTGAACTGCAAGAACTGATCGTCGAACGCCTGGAGCAAGTGGACGGCAAGGTTTTCAAGCGCGATGCCTGGCAGCGCCCCGAGGGTGGCGGCGGCTTATCGTGCGTGATGGAAGAAGGCAATGTGTTCGAGCGCGGCGGGGTTAATTTCTCGCACGTGTTCGGCGACAAGCTGCCGCCCTCAGCCTCGGCCAACCGGCCGGAACT
>MEQN01000100.1:1627-2181 GCA_001770235.1 Betaproteobacteria bacterium RBG_16_58_11 | reverse complement strand
ACGGTGCATATGAATGTGCGATTTTTTGTAGCGCCCTCCCTACCCTCCCCCGCGCGTGGGGCTGCGGAAGGGTCGCTGCGAAGCAGCGGGGCACCCACCGGCGTACTCCTTGCGGGTGGAGGGCAGGGAGGGGGTGAATCAGTCTGGTGGTTCGGCGGCGGCATGGATCTCACCCCCTATTACGGCTTTGCAGAAGATGCCGTGCATTTTCATCAAATGTGCCAAAACGCATTGAATCCTTTTGGCGAGCAATATCATCCGCGCTTCAAAAAATGGTGCGATGAGTACTTTTATCTCAAGCACCGGCAAGAGCCACGCGGCGTGGGCGGGATTTTCTTCGATGATTTTTCCGAGGGCGGATTCGAAACTGCGTTTAATTTAGTCGAGAGTGTGGGCGATCATTTCTTGCCAGCCTACGTCCCCATCTTAGAAAAACGATTGGATGACCCGTATGGCGAGCGTGAACGCGATTTTCAAGCCTATCGCCGTGGGCGCTACGTGGAGTTCAATCTCGTGTACGACCGCGGCACGATCTTCGGCCTGCAAAGCGGCGG
>MEQN01000100.1:796-1585 GCA_001770235.1 Betaproteobacteria bacterium RBG_16_58_11 | reverse complement strand
ATTGTGAAATGGCGCTACGATTGGAAGCCCGAAGCCGGGTCGCCTGAGGCCAAGCTCTACACTGATTTTCTGATTGGAAAAGATTGGCTCTAAAACCTTTTACCGCAAAGGACGCGAAGGTACGCAAAGGAAATCCAGGTAAAAAGATGTACCGAACTCCTTCGCGCACCTTTGCGTCCTTAGCGGTCTAGCTTTTAGCGGAAAGTGATCCCGGTGACGTTTCAAATAGCCCGGCGCACTACACTAGCGGAGCGTAAAAAGTGAAAGTGGTGTGGAATGTCCCGAATGTTCTCACCCTGCTGCGCGTCGTCGCCGCGCCCCTGCTGGCGTATTTCCTTATGCGCGGCCATTACGACTACGCGCTCTACACCTTCGTCATTGCCGCCATCACCGATGCGCTCGACGGGTTTATCGCGCGCCGCTTTGATCTCTACACCGAATTCGGCGCCGCGCTGGATCCGCTGGCGGATAAACTCATCACCCTCACCTGTCTGGTGATCCTCACTTTTCAAGGCTGGGTGCCGCTGTGGCTGACGCTGGCCATCGTGGTGCGCGATACCGTGATTGTCGCGGGTGCGTTTTCCTATCACCACTTATTCGGCGAAGTGGATATCCACCCCACTTGGCTGGGCAAGTTCCACACCTTCGCCGCTTTTGCCTTGTTCATCATGGTGCTGACCCATGCCGCGCGGCTGATCGACGCATCGGGCTGGCTGACGGCCAGCTTCGTCGCGGTGCTCGCCACCACGCTCGCCAGCCTGGCGCAGTATGTCGTGCTCTGGGGGCGCA
>MEQN01000100.1:0-612 GCA_001770235.1 Betaproteobacteria bacterium RBG_16_58_11 | reverse complement strand
TTATTGGAGCGGTTTGTCTGGGCCGCTGAAAGACCGTTGGCGTCATGCCGGCAATCTGGATCTGCGCTTGGGCGTGGATGCGGCCCGCGCTTGGGGCTGGGAGGGTACGCGGTTTTTCGTGCATGCCATCGCCAACCACGGCAACCATCCCAATGGCCGGCAAGCCGCGGCGCAGGGCATCGACAACATCGAAGTCACCATCAATACCGCGCGTATTTTTCAAGCCTGGGGCGAAAAAACTTTTTTTGATGAGCGCTTGGCCGTGTTGTTCGGCCTGCTCGATTTGAATGCCGAGTTTCAAGTGACAGAATCTTCCTCCACGCTGATTCACCCCTCCTTCGGCACCGGCTCCGAATTGGCGCAGACTGGGCGCAACGGCCCGTCCGTATTTCCCTTGTCCTCGCTGGCCTTGCGCGGCGCATGGAACTTTAACGAGCAAATCACATGGCGCGCCGCACTATTCGACGGCGTGCCGGGTGATCCCGTGCGCCCGCGCGGCACGCACATTCGGCTCGGCCATGGCGACGGCACGCTGTTGATCAGCGAAATGAGCTATTCCGATAAAGCCAACGAACATGACTTCAACAAACTTGCTGTCGGCGCTTGGCGCTA
>MEQN01000099.1:5166-9060 GCA_001770235.1 Betaproteobacteria bacterium RBG_16_58_11 | reverse complement strand
CAATTCTTTCTTGTACATCAGCGTGCAGGAAGGCACGGCGCTGAGAATCGCATAGCCCTCACGCGCCAGCTTGGCGAGCTGCGGGATGTTGCTGTCTTTGAGCTTCTCCACTGCGTCGAGATCGCCCAATTCCAGTTTCGGCATGCCGCAGCAGGCTTCCTTTTCCACCAAGCGCGCGGGGATCTCGTTATGCGCGAGGATTTTTAGCAAATCGTGACCGATGCCGGGCTCGTTGTAATTCACATAACAAGTGGAATATATCGCCACCTTGCCCGGCGTGCGCTGGCCGGCTTTTACCGGGAAGCTGTCGTTGGGTTCGGCGTTGGGGCGGAATTTCGCGCTGGCGTATTCCGGCAAGACGCGGTCTTTGTGCACGCCCAGCATGCTGTCCATCACGGCGCGCGCGGCCGGGGTTTTGTTCAGCACGTTCACGGTTTGCACCACCACCGGAATCGTCGCCAGCCGGCCCACCATGTCGGTGCTGGAGAGCAGCTTGTCGCGGAAAGTGGTTTCGCCTTTTTTGAATTTGATCGCCTTCGCGCGCAGCATCAAGTGCGGGAAATCGATTGCCCACTCGTGCGGCGGCACATAGGGGCATTTGGTCATGAAGCACAAGTCGCACAGATAACATTGATCGACGACCTGCCGGTAATCTTCGGTTTTCACCCCATCCACTTCCAGCGTGGGAGAGTTGTCCACCAGATCGAACAGGGTGGGAAACGACGTGCAGAGGCTCACGCAGCGGCGGCAGCCATGGCAAGCATCGAATACCCGGTGCAACTCTTGATTGAGCGCGGCTTCATCCCAGAAGCTCGGGTTTTTCCAATCCAGCGCATGCCGCTGGGGTGCTTCCAAACTGCCTTCACGCGCGGTCATTCCTCATGCCTTTCTACAGATATGGGGAAATGCTTCCGCTCCTAACGGTCATGGAAATGACCGCTTCCCTCTCTCCCGCATGCGGGAGAGAGGGATTCAGGCTCGCTTCGCGAGTTTCATATTACTGAGCGGAAGCATTTGCTTAGTACGATCAGCTGCCTAGCGAATCCAGAGCCTTCTGGAAGCGGTTGGCGTGCGAGCGCTCGGCTTTGGCCAGCGTCTCGAACCAATCGGCGATCTCGTCGAAGCCTTCATCGCGCGCGGATTTCGCCATACCTGGGTACATGTCGGTGTACTCGTGCGTCTCGCCGGCGATCGCGGCTTTCAGGTTATCGCCGGTGGGGCCGATGGGCAGGCCGGTGGCGGGGTCGCCCACGGCTTCCATGTACTCCAGATGGCCATGGGCGTGGCCGGTTTCACCTTCCGCTGTGGAGCGGAACACGGCGGCGACGTCGTTATAGCCTTCCACGTCGGCTTTCGCTGCAAAGTACAGATAGCGGCGATTGGCTTGAGATTCGCCGGCAAATGCGGCTTTCAGGTTGTCGAAGGTTTTCGAGCCTTTGAGGTTCATCATGGTCTCCTTGGAAAATAGATCAGGGTGTAAACAGTTTATAACAGTTAGACTTAATCTAATCTGTGAACAAAGTATAGAGACGGGCGCATTCGGCGTCAAGGGGCTCGAATAAAAGCCAAGCGTGGATCATGTGGAAAGCGGAAATAGAGCATTTTCGCCAGCTTAGGCCAACCTTCCAATATGCATCAACGCTTGCTCGATTTCGGCAAAAGTCTGTGCGATCGGTGTGGTCACGATTTCCATTCCCAGTTGGCGTGCGATGCGCGAGGCGGAAAACAGGCCGCGCACCATCTCCCGGCCGTCCACCGTATCTACCACCAGCGCATGCTGCCGGCCGCAGCGTTGCAGGGTTGCGACAATGTTCCCTATGCGCGCAGCGAGCACATCGGAGAGTTTTAATACCTCCAGCCGCTCGCGCGGCGTCATGATGTCGGCCACCAGAATCTCGCGATGGGCGCCGCCTTGGCGCTCAATGAATTGCAGTGGTTTTTCGCCCAGAATGTCTCTGGCGGTTATCAGTCCAGCCAATGCCCCTTCGCTATCCAGCACGAAGAGCATCCGTACGCCGCGCCGGCGCATGCGTTCCTCGGCCACATTGATGCCGGCTTCGGGTGTGATCGAGACGGCCGTGGTGGCGTGCAGATCGGTCATGACATCCAGCGCCGGGTGATTCGCTTTCAGGTGGCAGGTTTGTTGCAGGTCGGGCTGGGATAAGTCCGCCCCCGGTGCGAGGGCGTGCAATTGCAAAGGCATGAAATCGCTCAGCATAGCGGTTCCTTTCAGTGGAATGGATATAAAACCTATTTTATAAATACTAGGACATGCGGCTGGATTGGCAACCACTCGTTGCGGGGGCGCCTAGGCAGGCTCGGTCAACCTGAAATTTTTTAGCAATGGACTCTTGATAGCAGCCACCAATAAATGGGGGCCATCGATTTGTTGCGCTTAGCCCCTACGTTTAAGCGTTCCCGCATTTTGCTTTCTTGTCGGGCAACAATTTATTTCCTATATTTAAACTGCGTGGCGCGATGCTGTGCGTGCTGGTATCGGTTCGCTCCAAAGGAGAATGAAAATGGCCAAAAAGAGAAACGCAAAAAAGGTTTATGAGGAGATAAGGACTATATCGTCCAAGGCATTCGCAGCATATCGTGCCGAGGCGAGCAAACTGGGGCGGCTTCAATCCAAGCATCGATCCATCCTCGGTGGGCTCGCTGCCTCCAATGTGCGTAGCGGTAATTTCGAAAAAGCGTTCGATAAGGAACTTGATCGCCAGGAACAAGAAGTAATCGAACAAAGGAAAGTTGTACGCCAAGCGTATGCAACCTACAAGGAAAAGAAAAGAATCGATGGGCCTCAGATCGCTCACCCTTTCAATCATGCGCAGTACGCAGCTTCCAAGTATGTTGTCGGAAGCCACATGCTCGCTAGGGCCGACCAAGCTGGAGGTGGAGACGAAGACCTGTCAAATTGTGGCGGCGCAACGCCAAAGATATTTTGGAAAATCGGTTGGCACTATCTCAAATCCTGGGACGGCATATCCTTCACGCATATTCCGTTTCCATTATATGAAAGTAGTGGGGGCATGCCGCTGGCGACCAACGAAAGACAATGGCTGCCCACCAACTATGCAATAGATGGACCTGTTCCGGATATTTTGCGGATGGGCGCACAGGGGGCCAATGGCTCGGCGCATTACGAGATCGCATATGGAATCGACATCGGCGACAGCAGCCCTTGTGGTGTTGAATTCCATACATCGAGCGAAGTCGCAGGCGTTGTGGATGTGGGAGGAAGCGTCACAGATACCAACACCTATCCCCATGTCGATCTTGATCTGAACATTCACGTCTATCAGTACCGATGCCTTGGTGCGCCGATTGCGGAGGTGGATTTAAACCGTGTGCCCGTATATCGGGTTTGGCGAGCTTTCCCACTCCTGTCATGGGAAACATGGGCGGGAGAGGAAGCACAAGACGAGATTTGCCTGAACACAGTTGGCTTGTATAGCACCCCTCCTTTCCAAGCCCAGATTAACCGGAAGATAAAAGACGTCCGAGCAGGGGATTCATTTCTATTTGTCTACCGCGGGGGGGTATTCGCATCTCAAAGCGGCGTACAACTCTCACACAACAATGTTGGAACATGGGTGGTCAGGGAGCCTGTGATGCTGCTTCATTACTATCCGCCGCAACCTGGCATTGGGAACCGGGTCGTTGTGCATATATAGACATTGTCCGGGTGCGCAATAAATAGCAGTGCTGAGCGCTGCCGGCATTGCCGGTGTGAATCGCAATGCGCCCCATAATCGAGCGGGCGCAGTCTTGGCTGGTTTGGGTAATGCGGAAGCGGCAGCCTACGGAATGTTGCGCGTCGCTTCATCGAGGCTGTGGCCGTAATAGGCAACACGCCCATCACGCCCCACCACCAGCGTCGGTGTGCCCGGC
>MEQN01000099.1:4927-5034 GCA_001770235.1 Betaproteobacteria bacterium RBG_16_58_11 | reverse complement strand
AATTCCAAACTACCCCAGGCTCACCGATTGCGCACCCATGTTTTCGTGTCGGAACTGATCCGCACCAGTCACCCATCAGGATCAAGGCGCGCCGACATTTCCATGTC
>MEQN01000099.1:1067-4896 GCA_001770235.1 Betaproteobacteria bacterium RBG_16_58_11 | reverse complement strand
GCATCCGCCGCCCCAGAAAACCCTCGGTACCCTGTTCGCGTCCAATCACTCGGGCCATCGGCCCGTAACAAATTTATGGCTTGCCGCTCGAAATCTGCGGCGCCAACCCTTGGTGGCTCGCGACAGGGGCGTATCAGTAAAACCCATTGTGGGGTGGGGATACGCGCGGCGGCTAATCAAATCTATTGGTTGTTAGCCAACCCCTACACGAGCTCGCCGCGCGCACCCCAACCGTTACGCGAAGGCGCGCGTCACATCGAACGGCTTGCCTTCGCGCATTACGTGGTAACAGGCGCGCGCCAGTTTGTGCGCCACTGCCTTGATTGCCACCACGCCGTGTACTTGCGCTTTCTTGCGCTGATAAAACCGCTTGACCGCCGGATCGTAGCGCACCGCAAAGTTTGCCGCCTCGATCATGGCCCAGGCCAGGTATTTGTTGCCGTTTTTGGCGTTGCCCACGCCTTTCTTCTTGCCGTTCGATAGGCGCACGCTGTTGACGCAGCGGCTGTAGGAGGCAAAGTCGCCCACGCTTTCAAAGCGCCCGATATCGCCGGTCTCCAGGGCGATGGTCAACGCCAGTATTTTGCCGATGCCGCTCACCGTAAGCAGCCATTTGAACGCCGGCCGTAATCGCGCTTGCGCCAGGATGGCGCGCTCGACGATCTTGATTTGCGCATCCAGGCATTGCATCACCGCCAGGTTGGCGTTGATGGCCAAGCGTTGCTCTGGGAGAAGCGGCAGCGCCTTGATTTCTTCTGTGCTCCAAGTCTTGATCTCGTTGCCGCTGACTTGTGTGCCCAGGTTGCGTGCCAGCAGGTTCTGGATGCTGAGGATTTGCGTGGTGCGGGCTCGCACCAGTTGGCTGCGTTTGCGCGCCAAGTCGCGCAGGGCGCGTTCCTGCTTGGGGTAGATATAGCCTTCGGGCAGGATGCCCAGGCGCAGCAAGTGCGCCAGCCAGCGCGCATCGTGCTGATCGGCGCTGTATTTCAGCCCTTCGTATTGCTTGACGGCGGCAGTGTTGACTAGGTGCAGGGAATAGCCTTCGTCGATCAGACCATCGACCAACCAGTACCAGTTGTAGGTGGATTCCACGGCAATGCCGCGGATCGACTCGCGGTAGGGTGCTAACGCCAGTCGAATGCGTTCGAGATCGTTCTTCAGGCGGCGTTCCAGTATCACGTGATCATCCTGATCCAGCACCACCAGCATGCTGTTGTTGGAATGTAAATCGATTGCGGCGTACAGTTCCATGTCGGCTCCTTTTCTGGGGGTTTCGTTCAAGTGTTGCAACTCAAACGATAGCCACCGGTTTAGGAGTCGGCTAGATGATTATCACATCTTGTATTGATACATTTAAAGATTTGTCACGCCGCTTTTAACGCTGCTTCCAGGTTTTCCGGTAATTGCAGTGGTGCAAACATTTTGGCTGGGTAGAGATAGTCCTCGCCGGACTCGTCCACCACGCGCAGCATGCCGCGTGCCTTGGTGTCGTTGTCTGGGAGAAGTTCATACAACTTACGCGGCTCCAAGGAGGCCGCATAGCCTTCATTGTTCAAACATATCGCGTAGCTCATAAGAACCTCTTTATTTTGTGTTCCACTTTGCCAATGCCATGCGCTTCGTACCAGTGAATCTCAGCGCGGCAGGTTTCACCGTTATCAAGCGCTATCCAGGCAATGCCCTTTTCTTCTTCCAGTTGCCATCGCCGTGGAACTTGCGCAAGCGCGGCAATTCCCGAATGCCGCTTCCCTCAGCAATGGTTTCTATTGCCTCGATTGCGCTGGTGATGCGAAATCCAGGCATGGTTGAAAGTCAATTATAGACAAAAATCGGCATGCCCATTAATCCCAGCTCAAAGCCCCACCCGTCTGATACTCCGTCACCCGCGTCTCGAAGAAATTCTTCTCTTTCTTCAAGTCCATCATCTCGCTCATCCACGGGAAGGGGTTGGTCGCACCCGCGTAGAGTTCGTCGAGGCCGATCTGTTGGCAGCGGCGGTTGGCGATGAAGCGCAGGTACTCTTTGAACTGGGCGGCGTTGAGGCCGAGCACGCCGCGCGGCATGGTGTCTTCGGCGTAGCGGTATTCCAGCTCCACACCTTTTTGCATCAGGCCGGAGATTTCTTTGCGGAATTCCGGCGTCCACAGGTGCGGGTTTTCCATTTTGATTTGGTTGATGAGATCGATGCCGAAATTACAATGCATGGACTCGTCGCGCAGGATGTATTGGTATTGCTCGGCGGCGCCGGTCATTTTGTTTTGGCGGCCCAGCGCCAGGATTTGCACGAAGCCGACGTAGAAGAATAGGCCTTCCATAATGCAGGCGAAGACGATCAGGCTGCGCAGCAGCTTTTGGTCATTCTCAGGCGTGCCGGTTTTAAATTCCGGGTTGGTGAGGATGTCGATAAAGGGCATGAGGAATTGGTCTTTGTTCCGAATGCTCTCTACCTCGTTATAGGCGTTGAAGATTTCGCCTTCGTCTAGCCCTAAGCTCTCGACGATGTATTGGTAGGCGTGGGTGTGGATCGCTTCTTCAAACGCTTGGCGCAGCAGGTATTGGCGGCACTCGGGCGCGGTGATGTGGCGATAGGTGCCGAGCACGATGTTGTTGGCGGCCAGGCTGTCGGCGGTGACGAAGAAGCCGAGGTTGCGCTTGACGACCAGGCGCTCGTCATCGGTGAGACCGTTCGGGTCTTTCCAGGTGGCGATGTCGCGGCTCATGTTCACCTCTTGCGGCATCCAGTGATTGGCGCAGCCGTTGAGATATTTTTCCCAAGCCCATTTGTATTTGAAGGGCACCAGTTGGTTGACGTCGGCGCTGCCGTTGATGATGCGCTTGTCTTCGACGCGCACGCGGCGGGTTTTTGCTTCATCGGGCGTGGGTTGGGTGGCGGCCTCGCGCAGCAAGTCTTCGGTTAGGTTGGCGGGCCGTAAAGCGGGTTGCAGTGCGGGTGACAGATTATCTTCAAAGTTCAGCATCGTTATTACCCCTCGACAAAGGTCCAACTATTATGGGTGGACGGAAATAAACGTCCTTTATTTCTCTTCCATCCCGCCCTCTTTTTAAAATCACGAGGGTGGTTATTTAAAAGTTACTCCCTCCTCTTCAAGGGGAAGGAATTAGCGTGCGGTCAGAAACGGGAGCAGCAATTTATTTCCTGATTCCCTGACGCCTGAATCCCGACGCCCGACGCCTGTTTTATTGACACGACTCGCACTCATCAAACCCAGGGTCGCCGGGGCGCATGGTGCAGGCTTTGCCAAGAAACTCCGGTTCGGGCAAGTTAACGGAGCCGGACATCATGGGTGCGCCGGCAGCGACTGCGCCGCCGCCCATGGCCGATACCCCCCCGCCATGCGCGGACACGGCGTTTAGTTCGCCACCTTTGCCGGTGGATTTCTCCGCACTGGTCGCACCTAATGTGCGCAGGTAGTAGGTGGTTTTCAGGCCGCGTATCCAGGCGAGCTTGTAGGTGTCGTCGAGCTTTTTGCCCGAGGCGCCGGCCATGTAGATGTTGAGCGACTGGGCTTGATCGATCCACTTTTGGCGGCGCGCAGCGGCTTCGACAAGCCATTGCGCATCCACCTCGAACGCGGTGGCGTACAGCGCACGCAACTCGGCCGGTACGCGGTCGATCTTGGCGAGTGATCCGTCAAAGTATTTGAGATCGCCCACCATGACTTCGTCCCACATGCCGAGTTTTTTCAGATCGTCCACGAGGTATTTGTTGGCGACGGTGAATTCGCCCGACAGGTTCGATTTCACGTAGATGTTTTGATACGTGGGCTCGATCGAGGCCGATACGCCGACGATGTTGGCGATGGTGGCG
>MEQN01000099.1:384-864 GCA_001770235.1 Betaproteobacteria bacterium RBG_16_58_11 | reverse complement strand
GGCCAGATCGGTCGAGGCCCAGTAGGCGTAGTAGGTCACCGCTTCCATCGAGCGGTCGGCGAACTCGACCGCTTGCTCGGTGGCGTAGGGAATGCGCAGTTCGTACAGGCAATCTTGAAAGCCCATGATGCCCATGCCCACCGGGCGGTGTTTTAAGTTGGAGTTGCGCGCCTTGTTCACCGAGTAGTAGTTGATGTCGATCACATTATCCAACATGCGCATCGCGGTGCGCACGGTGGTCTTGAGTTTGTCGTGGTCGAGCTGGCCGTCTTTTAGATGGTTCACCAGATTGACCGAGCCCAGGTTGCACACGGCGATTTCGTCTGCATTGGTGTTGAGCGTGATCTCGGTGCAAAGATTGGAGCTGTGCACCACGCCCATGTGCTGCTGCGGGCTGCGGATGTTGCACGGGTCTTTAAAGGTGATCCAGGGGTGGCCGGTCTCGAACAGCATGGAGAGCATCTTGCGCCACTGCGCCAG
>MEQN01000099.1:0-292 GCA_001770235.1 Betaproteobacteria bacterium RBG_16_58_11 | reverse complement strand
CATGCAGGTCGGGGGTTTCAGCGGGGGAGAACAAGGTCCACTCGCCGTTTTCCATCACGCGCTTCATGAATAGATCGGGAATCCAGTTCGCGGTGTTCATGTCGTGGGTGCGGCGGCGGTCGTCGCCGGTGTTTTTGCGCAGCTCCAGAAACTCTTCGATATCCATGTGCCAGGTTTCGAGGAAGGCGCACACCGCGCCCTTGCGCTTGCCGCCTTGGTTCACGGCCACGGCGGTGTCGTTCACTACTTTCAGGAACGGGATCACGCCTTGCGATTTGCCGTTGGTGCCTTT
>MEQN01000098.1:11864-31277 GCA_001770235.1 Betaproteobacteria bacterium RBG_16_58_11 | reverse complement strand
CCTGCGCGGCACCAAGCGTGAAGAAGTCGAGCGCGGCCAAGTCTTGGCCAAGCCTGGCTCGATCAACCCGCACACCAAATTCACCGCCGAGATCTACGTGCTGTCCAAAGACGAAGGCGGCCGTCACACCCCATTCTTCAATGGCTACCGCCCCCAGTTCTACTTCCGCACCACGGACGTGACCGGTTCGGTGGAATTGCCGGCGGGTACCGAGATGGTCATGCCGGGCGACAACGTCTCGATCACGGTAGCACTGATCCAGCCGATCGCGATGGAAGATGGCTTGCGCTTCGCGATTCGCGAAGGTGGCCGGACCGTCGGCGCGGGTGTGGTAGCGAAGATTATTGAATAGGGATGTAGGGGCGAGGCATGCCGCGCCCGATACTTGCTAAGGAAAATTGATGCAAAGCCAAAAAATCCGTATTCGACTCAAAGCGTTTGACTATCGGCTGATCGATCAGTCGGCGTTGGAGATCGTGGAAACAGCGAAGCGTACCGGTGCGGTCGTCAAAGGCCCCGTGCCCTTGCCCACCCGTATTGAGCGGTTTGATATTCTGCGCTCGCCGCATGTGAACAAGGCCTCGCGCGACCAATTCGAGATGCGTACCCATCTGCGTTTGATGGATATTATCGACCCCACCGACAAGACGGTGGATGCGTTGATGAAGCTCGATTTGCCCGCTGGTGTGGACGTCGAAATCAAGTTGTAATGTAAGGTGCCGGTCAATTGTAACCGGCCTGAATGAGGAAAATAAAATGAGCCTTGGACTTGTCGGTCGTAAGATTGGCATGACTCGCTTCTTCACCGAAGACGGCGTAGCCGTGCCGGTGACGGTGGTGGACGTGTCCAACAACCGCGTGACCCAGATCAAGACCCAGCAGACCGATGGCTATGCCGCGCTGCAGGTTACGTATGGTGTGCGCCGCGCGAGTCGCGTCACGAAGCCACAAACTGGCCACTTCGCTAAAGCAGCGGTGGAAGCAGGCAGTGTGGTGCGCGAATTCAATCTCGCCGATGCGGATATCTCAAGCTATAGCTTGGGCAAGCACATCGGTGTGGATATTTTTCAAGTAGGGCAAAAAGTGGATGTGTCCGGCGTGACCCAAGGTAAGGGTTTCTCTGGCGCGATCAAACGCCACCACTTCAGCTCGAACCGCGCCAGTCACGGTAACTCCTTGTCGCATAATTCTGCCGGTTCGATCGGTATGGCGCAGGATCCGGGCCGCGTGTTTCCGGGTAAGAAAATGGCGGGTCATTTGGGTGCGGTCACGCGCACCACGCAGTTGCTCGAGATCGTGCGGATTGATGCTGAACGCCAACTGCTAATGATTAAAGGCGCGGTGCCTGGCTCCAAAGGCGGCAATGTGGTCGTGCGTCCTAGCGTAAAGGCAGGTGCGTAATGGAACTCAAACTGATTAACGAGCAAGGCGCGCAAGTGTCGAGTGTACAAGCTTCCGACACCACGTTCGGGCGTGAGTACAACGAAGCGCTGGTGCACCAAGTAGTCACATCCTTTCTGGCGAATGCTCGCAGCGGTACGCGCGCGCAGCTAGATCGCGGCGAAGTGTCGCACACCACGCATAAGCCGTGGCGGCAAAAAGGCACAGGCCGCGCCCGCGCCGGTATGTCCTCCAGCCCGATTTGGCGTGGCGGCGGAAAAGCGTTTCCGAATAGCCCGGATGAAAATTTTAGCCAAAAGGTCAACCGCAAGATGTATCGCGCCAGCATGCAGGCGATTTTGTCTGAGCTGGCGCGCCAAGGTCGTCTGATGGTGATCGAGGATTTGAAAGTGGAAGGTCCGAAGACCAAAGCGCTAGCGCAGAAACTCAAGGGCATGGGCTACGAGCAAGTTTTGATTGTCACCGACAATGTGGACGAGAACCTGTATTTGTCTTCGCGCAATCTCGCCAATGTATTGGTGATGGAAGCGCAACACGCCGATCCGTATAGCTTAGTGCGCTATCCGAATGTGTTGCTGACCAAGAGTGCAGTGAAGAAATTCGAGGAGCTACTGGCATGAACGCTGAACGTCTGATGCTAATCATTTTGGCGCCGGTGATCTCCGAGAAGAGCACCATGGTGGGCGATCTCAATAACCAAGTGCCGTTCCGTGTCTTGGCGGATGCCACGAAGCCTGAAATCAAAGCGGCAGCCGAGCTGATGTTCGGCAAAAAAGTAGTCGGCGTACAAGTCGCCAACGTAAAGGGCAAAGCCAAGCGTCACGGTCGTTTCATGGGCCGCCGCCGCGACTGGAAAAAAGCCTATGTGTGCTTCGAGCCGGGTACGGAGATAAACTTCGTCGGCGCGGAAGCGTAATCGGGGCCTAGGAGAATAAATCATGCCATTGGTCAAAGTTAAACCGACTTCCCCCGGCCGTCGTGCCGTCGTGAAGGTCTATCACCCGAATCTGTACAAAGGCCGTCCAATCGACAGCCTCACCGAGTCACAGTCGAAGAAAGCGGGCCGCAATCACAACGGCCACATCACGACGCGGCATCAAGGTGGCGGCCACAAGCAGCAATATCGCATGGTCGATTTCAAGCGCAACAAAGACGGTATCGTCGCCAAAGTGGAGCGGATCGAATACGACCCGAACCGCAGCGCGCATATTGCGTTGTTGCTCTATGCCGATGGCGAGCGCCGTTACATCATTGCGCCCAAAGGTGTGGTGGCGGGCAGCGAACTGGTGAGTGGTGCGGAAGCCCCGATTAAACCGGGCAACACTTTGCCACTTCGCAACATCCCCGTGGGTAGCACCATTCATTGCATCGAAATGATGCCGGGCAAAGGCGCACAAATCGCCCGTTCGGCGGGTACCTCGGTGCAGTTGTTGGCGCGCGAAGGCAGCTATGCACAATTGCGTTTACGTTCCGGCGAAATTCGCAAAGTGCATGTGGATTGCAAAGCGACCCTGGGCGAAGTAGGCAATTCAGAACACAACCTGCGTTCCATCGGTAAAGCCGGTGCCATGCGTTGGCGCGGCGTGCGTCCGACGGTGCGCGGTGTGGTGATGAACCCGGTGGATCACCCGCATGGTGGTGGTGAAGGCAGAACCGCCGCCGGTCGTCATCCGGTGAGCCCGTGGGGTGTGAAAACCAAAGGCTATCGTACACGCCGCAACAAGCGTACCAGCGGCATGATCGTGCGCCGCCGTTTCCAGAAATAATTGAGGTTCTAATATGGCTCGTTCCGTTAAAAAAGGCCCGTTCATTGATGGTCATCTGGCGAAAAAGGTGGAATCCGCTGTCGCGACTCGCGACAAGCGTCCGATCAAAACCTGGTCCCGCCGTTCCACGATTCTGCCGGACTTTATCGGCCTGACGATTGCCGTGCATAACGGCAAGCAACATATTCCGGTGTTTGTCACTGAAAATATGGTTGGCCATAAACTCGGCGAGTTCGCGTTGACGCGTACCTTTAAAGGGCACTCAGCGGACAAGAAAGCTGTGAGGAAATAGGAGATGGTTATGAGAGTTTCCGCTGTATTGCGTGGCGTGCGGCTATCCGCCCAAAAGGGCCGACTCGTGGCTGATCAAGTGCGCGGCAAAAAAGTCGAGCAAGCTTTGAATATTCTCGCCTTCAGCCCGAAAAAAGGCGCAAGCATTATCAAGGGCGTGCTGGAATCGGCAATTGCGAATGCTGAGCATAACGAAGGTGCGGACATCGACGAATTGAAAATCGCCACCATTTACGTGGATCAAGGGACGGTGATGAAGCGCTTCCGCGCGGCTGCCAAAGGCCGTGGCGTGCACATTCACAAACCCACCTGCCACATCACCATCATCGTCGGCGACTAGGCAAAAGGAATAGCATGGGACAAAAGATCAATCCAACCGGCTTTAGACTCAGCGTACTCAAAAACTGGTCATCAAAGTGGTACGCCAATAGCCGTAAATTCCCGGTGATGTTGAATGAAGACATCAAGGTGCGCGAATTTCTGAAGAAGAAATTGGCGCACGCCATGGTGTCGCGCATCGTCATCGAACGTCCGGCGAAGAATGCCAAGATCACCGTGTATAGCGCGCGGCCCGGTATTGTGATTGGCAAAAAGGGCGAAGACATTGAATCCTTGCGCGCCACCCTGCAAAAAATGATGGGGGTGCCGGTGCATGTCAATATCGAAGAAGTGCGTAAGCCTGAAATCGACGCCAAGCTGATTGCGGACAATATTGCACAGCAATTGGAAAAGCGCGTGATGTTCCGCCGCGCCATGAAGCGTGCGATGCAAAACGCCATGCGCCTCGGCGCACAAGGTATCAAAATCATGAGTGCGGGTCGGCTGAACGGCGCAGAAATTGCCCGTACCGAGTGGTATCGCGAAGGCCGTGTGCCGCTCCATACCTTGCGCGCAGACATCGATTACGGCACCAGCGAAGCGAAAACGACTTATGGCATCATCGGAATTAAAGTGTGGGTCTTTAAAGGCGTGAGCATCGGCAAATTGGAAGTCGCTGCCCCGGTCGAGCCCGAGAAAAAACCACGCAAGGCAGGAGTGAGAAATGCTGCAGCCAGCTAGAACTAAATACCGCAAACAGCAAAAAGGCCGGAACACCGGCGTCGCCACGCGCGGCAATAAAGTCAGCTTTGGCGACTTTGGTCTGAAGGCCATTGGCCGTGGCCGTCTGACAGCGCGTCAGATCGAAGCGGCACGTCGCGCCATGACCCGCCACATTAAACGCGGTGGCCGGATTTGGATTCGGATTTTCCCGGACAAGCCGATCTCGATCAAGCCGGCCGAAGTGCGGATGGGTAATGGTAAGGGCAATCCTGAGTATTGGGTCGCCGAGATTCAGCCGGGAAAAATGTTGTATGAAATGGACGGCGTAGATGAAGTGCTGGCGCGCGAGGCGTTCCGCCTGGCTGCGGCCAAATTGCCGATCTCGACGGCATTTGTCACGCGTCAAATCGGTTAAGGTAGGGGACTGACATGAAAGCCAACGAATTGCGCAGCAAATCCGTGGATGAGATGAAGCAAGAGTTGAATGCATTGCTCAAGGCCCAGTTCGGCCTGCGCATGCAGCTTGCCACCCAGCAATCCACTAAGACTGACCAGAAAAAGAAAGTGCGTCGCGACATCGCGCGCGTGCGCACTCTGCTGACCGAAAAAGAGAGTAAAGCATGACTGACGCAGCCGCTAAAGTGAAACGCACCCTAACCGGGCGCGTGGTAAGCGACAAAATGGACAAGACCGTTACCGTACTGGTGGAGCGTAAAGTAACGCACGCGTTGTATGGCAAAATCCTGCGCCGCTCGCAGAAATACCATGCGCACGATGAAAATAACGAGTTTCACCCGGGCGACCTGGTGGAAATAGAAGAAACCCGTCCGCTGGCCAAAACCAAGGCTTGGCGCGTTGCGCGCTTGGTGGAAAAGAGCCGCGCAGTTTAGGGATTTGTGCTTTAACCCTTGCAGAAGTAGCAAGGTTGCAGTAAAATCTCGCGTTTTCCCTGGCGCGCTTGCGGTAAGGGCGTAGCGCGCCAAACCAAAACTGACCGTTACGTTCGCTGCCTGTATTTATTAGACGCGGCATTAAACGGATTAAGTTGGAGAGTAAAAATGATTCAAATGCAGTCCATACTGGAAGTCGCTGATAACACCGGTGCCCGCACCGTGATGTGCATCAAAGTGTTGGGCGGATCCAGACGCCGCTACGCCGGTATCGGCGATGTCATCAAAGTCAGCATCAAAGACGCCGCACCTCGCGGGCGTGTCAAAAAAGGTGAAGTCTATAACGCCGTGGTGGTGCGTACTGCCAAAGGCGTGCGCCGCCCCGATGGCTCCCTTGTTAAATTCGATAGTAATGCTGCCGTGCTCCTGAATGCCAAGTTGGAGCCAATCGGTACGCGTATTTTCGGCCCCGTTACCCGCGAGTTGCGCAATGAGCGCTTCATGAAGATTGTTTCGCTCGCGCCGGAAGTGCTGTAAGGAATAACCATGCGCAAAATTAAAAAAGGGGACGACATTGTCGTCCTGACCGGAAAAGATAAAGGCCGTCGCGGCACTGTGTTGCGCGTAGTGGATGACGCAAAAGTGCTGGTTGAGGGCATCAATAAGGTGAAGAAGCACGCCAAGCCAAACCCGGTTCAGGGTGCGCCAGGCGGTATCGTTGACAAAGAGATGCCGATTCAGGTGTCGAATGTTGCGCTGTTCAATGCGGCGACGCAGAAAGCGGATCGCGTGGGCATCAAGGTGCTGGCAGATGGTCGGAAAGTGCGTTTTTTTAAGTCTAACGGCGAAGTAGTGGACGCGTAAGGAATTACCATGGCTCGTTTACAAGATTTCTATAAAGAAAAAGTCGTGCCCCAGCTCATGCAAGAGTTTGGGTACAAGTCCATCATGGAAGTACCGCGTATCGATAAGATCGTTATCAATATGGGCGTGGGCGAAGCGGTGGGCGACAAAAAAGTGATGGAACATGCCGTGGGCGATATGCAGAAGATTGCTGGCCAAAAGGTGGTTGTCACCAAGGCGCGCAAAGCAATCGCAGTCTATAAGATTCGCGAAGACTACCCAGTAGGTTGCATGGTGACTTTGCGCAAGCAGCGCATGTACGATTTCCTCGACCGTTTAGTGACGATTGCGATTCCACGGATACGCGATTTTCGCGGCATCTCGGGGCGTGCGTTCGATGGCCGTGGCAATTACAACATGGGGGTCAAAGAGCAAATTATTTTCCCCGAGATTGAGTACGACAAAATCGATGCGATACGTGGCATGAATATCACCATTACCACGACCGCAAAAACCGACAAAGAAGGCCGCGCATTGCTGGCAGCCTTCAGTTTCCCATTCAAAAACTGAGGTTGCTATGGCTAAGTTAGCACTCATCAATCGCGAGCAAAAACGCCGTAAGACGGTCAAAAAATTCGCCGTCAAACGCGCAGCACTTATGGCCGCTATCAGCAATAGCAAGGCTTCCGACGAGGAGCGTTATGAAGCGCGCCAAAAGTTGCAAGCCTTGCCGCGTGATGCAAGTCCGACGCGCTTGCGCAATCGTTGCGAATTAACCGGTCGTCCGCGCGGCTATTTCCGTAAGTTTGGTCTGGCGCGTAGCAAAGTGCGCGAATACGCGATGCGTGGAGAAATTCCGGGCATCACGAAAGCTAGCTGGTAAGGGGTAGAGCAATGAGTATGAGTGATCCCATTTCCGATATGTTGACCCGCATCCGCAACGCGCAAGCGGCGGACAAAGTGAGCGTATCCATGCCTTCATCCAAGCTTAAGGTGGCGATTGCCGCCGTGCTGAAGGATGAGGGTTACATCGATAATTTCGCGGTGCGCGAGAACGGCGCCAAGCCGGCGTTGGATGTCAGCCTCAAATACTACGCCGGTCGTCCGGTGATCGAACGTATTGAGCGTGTGTCCCGCCCCGGCTTGCGGGTTTACAAAGGTACGAGTGATATTCCCAAGGTGCTGAATGGCCTGGGTGTCGCGATCGTTTCCACTTCCAAAGGCGTGATGACCGATAAAAAGGCGCGTGCGGCTGGGGTGGGCGGTGAAGTTTTGTGCATCGTGGCGTAAGGGATAAATAACATGTCACGCGTAGCTAAAAATCCAGTCGCCATCCCTGCGGGGGTGGAAGTGAGCCTGGCGGCTGATGTAATTCTCGTCAAAGGCCCCCTGGGTTCTTTGAAGCAGAAACAAAACATCAACGTCAAAATTATTCAAGATGGCAA
Organism: Betaproteobacteria bacterium RBG_16_58_11; assembly: GCA_001770235.1. Classification (GTDB taxonomy): domain Bacteria; phylum Pseudomonadota; class Gammaproteobacteria; order Burkholderiales; family Thiobacteraceae; genus RBG-16-58-11. The sequence continues at coordinate 23,600 of MEQN01000098.1, read as the reverse complement.
TGAGTTGAAGGTCGAAAAAGTGGGCGGAAGCCTCGCTGCGCAAGCCATGTCCGGCACCATGCGCGCGCTACTTGCCAATATGGTGCGGGGCGTGAGTAAAGGCTTCGAGAAGAAATTGACCTTGGTGGGCGTGGGTTACCGCGCGGCAGCCAAGGGCGATGTATTAAATCTCGCGCTCGGTTTTTCGCATCCGGTGGATCACACGATGCCTGCGGGCGTCAAAGTGGAAACGCCGACCCAGACTGAGATCATTGTCAAAGGGGCCGACAAGCAACAAGTGGGTCAGGTCGCCGCCGAGATTCGCGCGTATCGTCCACCTGAGCCTTATAAGGGCAAGGGTGTGCGTTACGCCAATGAAGTGGTGATCCTCAAAGAAACCAAGAAGAAGTAATTCGTAAAAGCAATTAGGGGCATTCATGAATCAGAAACAGGGTCGTCAGCGCCGCGCACGTAAAACCCGTGCCAAGATCGCTGAACTGAAAGCAGTGCGCTTGTTGGTGCATCGCACCAATTTGCACATCTACGCCCAGATTATTGATGCGAGCGGCAGCAAGGTGCTGGCATCCGCGTCCACGCTGGATAAAGCGGTACGCGCGACGTTGACTAATGGCGGCACCACTGCGGCAGCGGCCGCAATCGGCAAGCAGATTGCTGAAAAGGCGAAAGCAGCGGGTATTGAAACCGTCGCGTTCGACCGTTCAGGTTTTAAATATCATGGGCGCGTCAAAGCGCTGGCGGAGGCCGCGCGTGAAGGCGGTCTCAAGTTTTAATAGAGGTTGAAAATGGCTAAACCCCAAGCAACAGAAGAGCGCGGCGACGGTCTACGCGAGAAAATGATTTCCGTGAATCGCGTCACCAAAGTGGTGAAAGGCGGTCGCATCATGGGCTTCGCGGCGCTCACCGTAGTCGGCGACGGCGATGGTGGTATCGGCATGGGCAAGGGTAAGTCCAAGGAAGTGCCGGTCGCGGTGCAAAAAGCAATGGAAGAAGCGCGCCGCAACCTGGTCAAGGTTTCGCTCAAGAACGGCACGCTGCAGCATGCGGTGATCGGCCACCATGGCGCCTCCACGGTGATCATGCAGCCGGCCTCCGAGGGTACCGGCATTATTGCCGGGGGCGCGATGCGCGCGGTATTCGATGTGATGGGCGTGCACAATGTGCTGGCCAAGTGCATCGGTTCGACCAATCCCTACAATGTGGTGCGTGCCACGATTAATGGCCTGCAAGCGATGTCCACCCCGTCCGAAATTGCCGCTAAACGCGGTAAATCGGTCGATGAGATTATGGAGTAAGTCATGGCCGCTGATAAAAAAGTCAAAGTGACCTTGGTTAAAAGCACCATCGGCACGATCCAATCGCATCGTGCTTGTGTGCGCGGCCTGGGCTTGCGCCGCTTGCATCACACCGTTGAGTTGGTGGACACACCTTCGGTGCGCGGCATGATCAACAAAGTGTCGTATCTCGTGAAGTGCGAGGGATAAATGGAACTCAATACCATACAGCCGGCACCCGGCGCCAAAAAACCCAAACGTCGCGTTGGTCGCGGCATCGGCAGCGGTCTGGGCAAGACGGCGGGGCGTGGGCATAAAGGTCAAAAATCCCGTTCCGGCGGTTTCCATAAAGTAGGCTTCGAGGGCGGTCAGATGCCTTTGCAGCGCCGCTTGCCGAAACGTGGCTTTGTATCGTTAACGCGTAATGACACAGCTGAAGTGATGTTGTACGCACTGGAAAAGTTAAGCGCCGATAAAATCGATTTGCTTACCCTCAAGCAGGCAGGGTTAGTGCCATCGCGCGCTTTGCACGCCAAGATTGTACTGTCTGGCGGCATTAGCAAAGCCATTACGGTGCAGGGTTTGGGCGTGACCAAAGGTGCGCGCGCCGCGATCGAAGCGGCCGGCGGCAAGATCGCCGAAGAAGTTAGCGCACAGTAAAGTTGGGATACGTGTGGCTTTAAACAACATTCTGGGTGCTGGCGCGAAACTGGGCGATTTAAAAAAACGCCTGATCTTTTTGCTGCTTGCGCTGATTGTTTATCGCATCGGCACGCATATCCCGGTGCCGGGAATTGAACCATCGCAGTTGGCGCAGTTGTTTGGCGGCAGTAAAGGCGGCGGTATTTTGGACATGTTCAACATGTTCTCGGGGGGGGCGCTAGGCCGGCTCTCCGTGCTGACGTTGGGGATCATGCCGTATATCTCGGCGTCCATCATCATGCAGTTGATGACGGTGGTCGTGCCTTCGTTCGAGGCGCTCAAGAAAGAGGGCGAGTCTGGGCGGCGCAAAATTACCCAATACACCCGCTATGGCACGGTAGTGTTGGCTACCTTCCAGTCATTGGGTATCGCGATCGCGCTGGAGTCGCAACAAGGATTGGTGTTGGAAGCAGGAATCGCATTCCGGATGACCACCGTGATCACGCTGACCACGGGTACGATGTTTTTGATGTGGCTGGGCGAACAGATTACCGAGCGTGGACTCGGCAACGGTATTTCGCTGATTATTTTTGCCGGCATCGTAGCGGGCTTGCCCCAAGCGATTGCCAACACGTTTCAGTTGGTGGGCACGGGGGCAATATCGATCCCGGTGGTGCTGATGATTATCGTCGGTGTAGTGTTGGTGACCTACCTGGTGGTGTTTGTAGAGCGCGGACAGCGCAAGATTTTGGTGAATTACGCCAAGCGCCAAGTGGGCAATAAGATTTTTGGCGGGCAAACCAGTCATTTGCCGCTGAAGCTGAATATGGCTGGGGTGATTCCGCCGATTTTTGCATCGAGCATCATTTTGTTTCCGGCGACATTGGCGGGATGGTTTGGATCGCATGAAGGCATGTCTTGGTTGAAAGACGTATCGGGCGCGTTGTCCATGGGGCAACCGCTGTATGTAATGTTGTATACCGCAGCGATAATTTTCTTCTGTTTTTTCTATACGGCGTTGGTATACAACCCGAAAGAAACGGCGGATAACTTGAAAAAGAGTGGTGCGTTCGTCCCCGGTATCCGGCCTGGCGAACAAACGGCGCGCTACATCGAGAAGATCATGTTGCGTTTGACGCTGGTAGGTGCGCTGTATATCACGCTGGTGTGCTTGTTGCCGGAGTTTTTGATTTTGAAATTTAATGTGCCATTCTACTTTGGCGGCACCAGCTTGCTGATTATCGTGGTGGTCACCATGGATTTCATGACCCAGGTTCAAGCGTACCTGATGACGCACCAGTACGAGAGCTTGCTCAAGAAAGCGAATTTCAAGGGTGGTTTGGCGCGGTAACGGCCCACGGTAACGGTTAGCGCAAGATGGCAAAAGAAGACACGATCGAAATGCAGGGGGAGATATTGGAAACGCTTCCCAATGCAACGTTTCGTGTGAAGCTGGAAAATGGGCACGTGGTTTTGGGCTACATCTCCGGGAAAATGCGCATGCATTACATACGCATCCTGCCGGGGGACAAAGTCACGGTAGAAATGACGCCCTACGATTTAACGCGCGCCCGGATTACTTACCGGGCGAAATGAAGTTTATGACTTGTCGTTGCTGGCCTGTCGCCAGCGATGAGAGTTGAGGAGAGTGATTATGCGAGTGCAAGCATCGGTTAAGAAAATCTGCCGTAAGTGCAAAATCGTCCGCCGCAAGGGCGTGGTACGCGTGATCTGCGCTGAACCGCGTCACAAGCAGCGCCAAGGGTAAGCACTTAAGCTGTTGATCGTTAACGGTTTGAATGTTAAAATTTCGGGTTTTCGATTTGCGAAAACTTAGCTAGCTAGGAGTAATGGCATGGCCCGTATCGCCGGGGTAAATATCCCCAACCACCAACATGCAGTAATCGCGCTAACCGCGATTTACGGCATTGGCCGCATGCGCTCGCAGCTGATTTGCGAGTCCGCTGGCGTCAACACCGCTACCAAGATGAAAGATCTGACCGACAGCGAAATGGAAAAGCTGCGCGAAGCGGTTGCCAAGTTCACCGTGGAAGGCGATCTGCGCCGCGAAGTCACTATGAACATCAAGCGCCTGATGGACCTCGGTTGCTACCGTGGTCAGCGTCATCGCAAAGGGCTGCCGGCGCGCGGTCAACGTACCCGTACCAATGCGCGCACCCGCAAGGGTCCGCGCAAGGCGATCCGTAAGTAATACCGGATTCCACGAAAGTTAAGGCATTAAGGAAAAGTAAAAAATATGGCAACTAAAACCCCAACTACCCGGGTTCGCAAGAAGGTTAAGAAGAACGTGGCCGAGGGCATCGCCCACATCCACGCGTCCTTCAACAACACTATCGTGACCATTACCGATCGCCAGGGCAATGCCCTGTCGTGGGCCACCGCGGGCGGCGCCGGCTTTAAAGGCTCGCGTAAGAGCACCCCCTTCGCAGCCCAGGTAGCGGCAGAAAATGCCGGCAAAATCGCGCAGGAATGTGGCGTGAAAAATTTAGAAGTACGCATCAAAGGTCCCGGCCCCGGTCGTGAATCCGCCGTGCGTGGCTTGAACGCCGCCGGCTTCAAGATTACCCAAATCGCAGATGTGACGCCGGTGCCCCATAACGGTTGCCGACCGTCCAAAAAGCGCCGCATCTAATTTAGGAGAGACATCGTGGCCCGCTATACCGATGCCAAGTGCCGTTTATGCCGCCGGGAAGGTGAAAAACTCTTCCTGAAAGGCGAGAAGTGCTTTACCGATAAATGCTCGATTGAGCGCCGTGAATACGCGCCGGGCCAACACGGTCAGAAGAGCGGCATGCGCCTCTCCGACTACGGCCATCAATTGCGCGAGAAACAAAAAGTGCGCCGCATCTACGGCATACTCGAGCGTCAATTCCGCAGCTACTACAAAGCCGCCGACCGCGCCAAGGGCGTGACCGGCGAGAGCCTGCTGCAATTGTTGGAATGCCGGCTCGACACCGTGGCCTACCGCATGGGTTTCGGCGCATCGCGCTCTGAAGCGCGGCAACTGGTGCGTCACAACGGTGTTCTGGTGAATGGCAAGCGCGTCAACATTCCTTCCTACCAAGTTCGTCCGGGCGATGTAGTGGAAGTGGCTGGCCCAGCGAAAGCGCAATTGCGCGTCAAAGGCGCGGTTGCAGCAGCGGAAGGCCGCGGCTTCCCCGAATGGATCGAAGTCGACATCACGGCGCTGAAAGGCACGTTTAAAGCCAAGCCGATCCGCAGCGAATTGCCTGCCACTATCAACGAGCATCTCGTGGTCGAGTTGTACTCTAAGTAATCACCACCACTAGAACGGGGACACATCCATGCAAAGCAGCGCTACCGAATTCCTGAAGCCGCGAGTCGTCGACGTGGAGCAAGTATCTCCCTTGCGCGCCCGTGTCGTAATGGAGCCGTTCGAGCGCGGTTACGGTCATACCTTGGGCAATGCGCTGCGTCGCATCCTGCTCTCGTCCATGCCTGGCTACGCCATTACGCAAGTCAAGATCGACGGCGTATTGCACGAATACTCCGTGATCGAAGGCGTCCAAGAAGACGTCGTGGACATTCTGCTCAACTTGAAAGGGATTTCCCTCAAGCTGAACAATCGTTCCGAAACCACCTTGCGCCTGTCTAAACAAGGCAAAGGCATGGTCACCGCAGGCGATATCGAATTGAGCCACGATGTCGAGATTCTGAACCCGGATCACGTCATTGCGCATATGACCGGCAACGGTGCGCTCAATATGGAAATCAAGATTGAGCAAGGCCGTGGCTACCAACCTGTCGCCTCGCGTCGCTTGGAAGAACAGGAACACGCCATCGGCACCATCATGATGGACGCTTCGTTCAGCCCGGTGCGTCGCGTCAGCTATGCGGTTGAGAGCGCACGTGTGGAACAGCGCACCGATCTCGACAAGCTGGTGATGGACATCGAAACCAATGGCGTGGTCGATCCTGAGGAAGCGGTGCGTTACGCCGCGCGCATTCTGATGGATCAACTGGGCGTGTTCGCCGACCTGAAAGGCACACCCGCACTGACCGAAGCGCCGCGCGCACCCATGATCGACCCAATCCTGCTGCGCCCGGTGGACGATCTGGAATTGACGGTTCGCTCGGCCAACTGCCTCAAGGCGGAAAATATTTATTACATCGGCGACCTGATTCAACGCACCGAGAACGAATTGCTCAAAACGCCCAATCTCGGTCGTAAATCGCTGAACGAAATTAAAGATGTACTCGCTTCCAAGAGTCTCACCTTGGGGATGCGTCTCGAAAACTGGCCGCCGGCTGGGCTCGAGCACCACAATAAATAAGCGAGTTGAAGAAAAAAGGATAGCACCATGCGTCACGGTCACGGACTTCGTAAATTAAATCGCACCAGCAGCCATCGTTTGGCCATGTTGCGCAATATGGCTAATGCCCTACTGCGTCACGAAGCGATCAAAACCACTCTGCCCAAAGCCAAGGAATTGCGCCGCGTAGCCGAGCCTTTGATTACCTTGGGTAAAAAACCCTCGGTTGCCAATCGCCGCTTGGCCTTCAATCGCTTGCGTGACCGCGACATCGTGGTCAAATTGTTCGATGAGTTGGGCCCACGCTATCAAAATCGCAATGGTGGCTATCTGCGCATTCTCAAGTGCGGCTTCCGTCAGGGCGACAATGCGCCCATGGCTTTTGTCGAGCTAGTTGACCGCCCCGATGCGACTGAAGCCGTCTAAACTGAATAATTAACCGATAACATCGTGCTTCCCTTAAAAGCCGGCCTAGTGCCGGCTTTTTTCTTTTATCCGACAGGCACAAGCGTGACAGTGGGTGCGCAATACTCGGGGAGATCTGCATGCGTGCCAAGTGCTACCGACGCCAAGAGGTGTTGGGATGCACGGAGACGTCAGCAGAGCGTTGAACAGCGCGATTAGCGCATTCGGCCTCGATGCAGGAAGCGCAGCCAAATCACATGGCTTGCAGGTTGGAAGCGTTATAGCCATGCCGAAATAAACGCGACTTCATCCCCGCTTTTGAGTGGCGTAACGAGTTCGGAAAATTGCTTATTGACTGTAATGCGTAGCGCATCGTTGCCGAATACTTCTTCCCAGGCGCCACCGCGTTGTTTGAGCATCCCTACCAATCCGCGCACATCCGGCACGTTGCTCGGCAGATCGATTTCCTCGCTCGCCAGACCGAGCTTGTCCACCAAGGCGGCGAAGTAGAGTAGTTTATTCATTAAGCCTCAAACGGCGGCGGAGTGACTTTTAATATTTCATCGGGCGTAGTGATCCCGGCCGCGACTTTAGCCGCACCGGAAACACGCAGGGCTTTCATGCCCTCCCGAAAAGCCGTCTCGCGCAGCTTGGACAGGTCGCACTGTGCGGTGATGAGCCGGGTCACGGCAGGCGTCATGGTCAGAATTTCATAGATGCCGCTGCGACCGCGATAGCCGGTCATGCGGCATTCCAGGCAACCGACAGGGCCGTACACCGTGGCGGGCTTGGGCGCTTTCCACGGGCGCACCAACTCGCTCCAAGTGTCGTCGTCCAGGGTGGTTGCTTGTTTGCAATGCGGGCAGAGCGTACGCACCAGGCGCTGCGCCAGCACGCCGAGCACGGTGGATTGAATCAGATACGGTGGCACGCCCAGATCCATCAGGCGCGTAATGGCCGAGGGGGCGTCGTTCGTGTGCAGGGTGGAGAGCACCAAGTGTCCGGTGAGCGCGGCTTGAATCGCCATCTCCGCCGTTTCCAAATCGCGAATCTCGCCCACCATGATGATGTCCGGATCCTGCCGCATCAGGGTGCGGATACCGCTGGCGAAATCCAGGCCGATGCCGGGCTGCACTTGCATCTGATTGAATTGCGGCACCACCATCTCGATCGGGTCTTCCACCGTGCACACATTCACTTCCGGCTCGGCCAGTTGCTTGAGCGAGGTATAGAGCGTGGTGGTTTTACCCGAACCGGTGGGGCCGGTGACCAGCACGATCCCATTAGGGTGCGATACCATCCCCTCCCACCGTTTGGCTTCATCGTCGCTAAAGCCCAGCTCGGTAAAATTGCGCACCAGCACTTCCGGATCGAAAATCCGCATCACCAGCTTTTCACCGAAGGCGGTGGGCATGGTGGACAGGCGCAACTCGATCTCATCGCCCCCCGGTGTCACCGTCTTGACGCGGCCATCCTGCGGCCGGCGCTTTTCCACCATATCCATGCGGCCCAACAGTTTGATGCGGCTGGTGATCGCGTTGTATACCGCGCTCGGGATTTGATACACCGGATGCAGCACACCGTCGATGCGAAAGCGTACATTGGCGAATTCGCGCCGCGGCTCGATATGAATATCGCTCGCGCGCTGCTCGAACGCATATTGCAGCAGCCAATCCACAATGCGCACCACGCTCTGGTCGTTCGCATCGAGCTGACCCATGCGCCCGAGCGCGACCAATTGCTCGAAATTGGTGATGCCGCTTTGCACCGCGCCCTCTTGCGCGCGCACTGCCTGCTTAACCGATAGCGCCAGGCTGTAAAACTCGGCGATGTAGCGATTCAGATCGAGCGGGCTCGCGATCACGCGCCGGATCGGCCGCCGCGCCACTTGCTGCACGATCTCTTCCCAGTCATGCACATAGGGCTCGGCGGTAGCCACCACCACTTCGTTCGGGTTCACTTCCACCGGCAGGATGCGATAGCGCGAGGCGTAGGCTTGCGACATCACTTCCGTCACCGCAGCCACGTCGATCTTCAGCGGATCGATGTGATAGGCGGTAAGCCCGGCTTTGCCCGCCAGCCATTCGATGAGGAACTCCATATTGATCACCGCGTGCGGCGGCTGCAGGCTGCGCCATTTTTGCGCGTGGATCAGCGCCAGCGGGTGCTGGTCGGCGCGCTCGCTGCGCTGTGCGGCGAGCAAGTCATTGCCCGCGTCCTTGGGGATGTGCCCATCGGCCAACAGATCCGCGAGCACGTCCTTGAGGCGCAAGGGGCCAGAAGGGGTAGCGGCTTTGTCACGGGAGTGGGTGCGATTCATTAGGTGAACTTCGAAGGGCGATGGCCGTACGCTACTCAGCGGCGTGTGCTGTGTCAATGGCTGGTTTTCCCAACTTCGCGCACGTGCGCCAGTGCTGGTTGGGATGCCGCCTATTACTTGTGGCTTAGCACATATGGCTTATTGATATATTTGCAGAATCTGTGCCACGTATTAAAAGCAGGGGAATGGCTATCAAACGCCAAAAAATGTCATAAATTAATGAAAAAAATCGGTATGGTTCTGGTATATCAAGCACAAATGGAATAACCTAATTATAAATACGGAGCGTCATATGATGACCGATGTTCAAGGAAATCTTGAGCGTAGCACTCGGATTCCCGCACCAAGGTAAGAACCGATGAAAATCCTGCTTGCAGATGATCATGACCTCTTTCGTGCCGGCCTCGGCATGGTGCTGAGCGAGTTGGGCGCGGATATCTGCCTGGTTCAGGCAGCAAGCCTGACCGCCGCGATCCATTGTGCCGAGGCAGAGCCCGACCTGGATTTAGCTCTGCTTGATCTCAACATGCCGGCGATGAACGGCACCGCCGGGCTTCGGAATTTCCGGGAACAGTTTCCCGATGTGCCTGTAGTAATTGTGTCCGGATCGGATGAACTGTCCGACATACAGCAGGCGTTGGACGCCGGCGCCTCCGGTTTTATCCATAAATCCACTTCCCCGCCGGTGATGCTTTCTGCTTTGCGCTTAGTGCTTGCTGGCGGTGTATACGTGCCGCTCCAGGCAATGAAGCGCGAACCGGCTAAGGTGGCACCACCTTCGCCAGCCCATGGCCGCGGGTGGGCCAGTGGATTGACTGCCCGGCAGATGGAAGTGCTGCGTCTGCTGGCGGTAGGTAAGCCGAATAAAGTTATCGCGCGCGAATTGGATCTGAGCGAGGGAACAGTGAAAATTCACTTGAGCGCCATCTTCCGCGTGCTGGATGTAAACAATCGCACCGAAGCGGTGCTCGCGGCGCAACAACTAAGCTTGGATTTGGGCGTCGCGCCCAGACACTAGGGCGGCCCTGCGTTGTGCATGCGCATTCCCTGTGATGCGCCGTTGTTAACCGATAGACCTTGGTTGGCAGCTTTGTTTTGTCCCACAAAAAAATAATTGTTAGCAGTCATTCGGGGTAGTCGATGGATAAGAGAAGATTAGAGCGACAAGCTATAAAGCTTGCGCTGCAAGTTGCTTGTTTGCTCTTCACTGGGGTTGGGGTGGCGCATGCAGCCGCGCCTGCACAAACTACCCAGCATTGCGCAGCGCCTTTCGCCGTAGTCGTCGCTGTTCAGGGCGAAGTGCGCTATCGCGTGCCGCAGCAAGCATGGCAACCCGCCGCGCTCGACCAAGCACTCTGCGCGGGAGATGAGTTGCAAGTGGCCAATGGCAGCCGTGCCGCGCTGCGGCTCAGTAATGGCAGCACCGTTCCCCTCGACCAAAATACCCACTTAATCATTCGCGGCCGCGGGGGCGACGGGGCCATACAGATCGAGTTGCTTAGCGGCAGTATTAACGTTTCCACGGGCACCTCATCCCCCATACAAGTGGTCACCCCGCATGGCCGGGTTGAGACATCAGGCGGGGACTTTGCGGTGAAGGTCACGCCGCAGCAGGCAGCCTTGTCGGTGTTCGAGGGCAAGGTAGGCGTGAGCAATCCCGAGGGCAGCTTGCAGTTGCAAGGCGATGAGACGGCTTTCTTCGCGCAACTGTCCGCACCCAAGCGCGATATCACCGTCAAGCCGCGAGACATGGTGCAGTGGGTCGTGCAATACCCGGCTATCCTCACCGCGCGCAGCGCCCCGCCCGCCTGGGCAGAAGCCGCGCGCGCTTATGAGCAAGGCCGGCCACTCGATGCCTTGATCAATCTGGATCAAGTGCCCGCCCCCTCGCGCAGCGCCGAATATTATCTCTTCCGCGCAAATCTGCTGCTACTTGCCGGGCGCGCCGACGAAGCGCGGACGAATGTTGAAACCGCGCTCAAAATGAAACCGGATCTCGCCGATGCCTGGGCATTGCTAGCGATCGTGGATATGGGTAGAAACGACGCCCCCCAAGCCCTGAGGCATGCGGAAAAGGCCACCCAACTCGGGCCGCAATCCCCCACCGCCTACCTCGCCCACTCCTATGCCCTGCAGGCAAACCGCCAAGCCGAAGCAGCGCTCACGAGCGCACGCCGCATGGTGGAATTGGCGCCCGATAGCGCATTGGGCCATACGCGGCTAGCCGAGTTGGAACTGGCGCGCGGCGATCGCGCCGCGGCCATGCAGGCCGCCAAGCGCGCGGAACAACTTGACCCCAAATTAGCCGATGCCAAAGCCATGCTCGGCTTTGTCTATCTCAGCCAAGACCAAGTGGCAGCCGCGCGCGCCGCTTTTGAATCGGCGATTCAACTCAACTCCGCCGACCCGCGCTCGCGCATGGGGCTGGGCCTCGCGCGCATACGCCAAGGGCAACTGCAAGCCGGGCGCGAAGATTTAGAGCTTGCCGCCAGCTTAGATCCCGAAAATCCCTTGCTGCGCACCTATCTCGGCCGCGCCTACGATGCGGAAGGGCGCGACAGCGATGCCGCAGCACAATATGTACGCGCACAACGTGCCGACCCGCAAGACCCAACCTCCTATTTCTTCAATGCCATACGGCTTGCCAATCTGAACCAATCCGTTTCAGCGGCGCAGGAAATGCGTGAAGCGCTTGCCCGCAACGAAAATCGCGCCGTGTATCGCGGCCAAGCCCTGCTCGAAGAAGATCAAACCTTGCGCCGCGCCAATGCGGTCGCGCTTGAACGTGCATTGGGCTTTGACG